>CAZWVH010000049.1:0-12081 GCA_964636945.1 uncultured Caulobacterales bacterium
TGCTTGAGCGCGGGTGCGGTTCGAGGTCAGTCCTCTCGCCCGCACCATCATTTTTGCGCTATCGCTCGCGACGTTGCGCTCGCTGCTTGAGCGCGGTTGTAAATGGCTAATCCCAATGATGCGTTCGGCCCACAAAACGCCCACGTGATCTTGCATGCCGTAGCTCGCCATTGATCCCATGCAGCAGAACCGCATAGTGAAATGGGAAGCCACCGGGGAGTTCAGCATGATTGCCATCACATCGCGTCGCGCCAATTGGCCAGTTGGGGCACATCAGTGCACGCTGGCGGTTGTGTTATTTGTGTTGGTGGGCTGCGCGACCAGCGACCCTTACCCAGAACTGGCTCAGCGCCGCGCTAATGCCGTGGCGGACGCCGAGGCGTTGGGGGAGAGAGGGGAAGGCTACCGGACGGAGCATGCCGCGATTGCCCGCGCCGCCATCGCAGAGGCGCCCAACGCGGAATTGCCAGTCCCGCGACGAATTGATCTTTATGCGCTGGGCGTTGACGCCGCTCGTGTGTCGCAGGACGCTGGTGTGATCGATCAAAGCCAAGACTGGGCCCAATCGGGCGCACAGTTGTGTGCGGCTTTGCCGGTGGAGTCCCAAGCCGCCTCTGCGGGTTCTTGCGATTTGCTTGACATCTACCATGTCATTTTCGGCGGTGAACACGCGGTGGATGAAATGACCGCCGCCGCTGCTGAAGCCGGTCGCGCCCCGTCCGACTTGGAATTTGCCGAACTTGAGGAGCTCACACGCACTTTCACCGACCGGTTCGTGACCGAATGGACTGACCTCACGACGTCTGACCCTGGCGTGACGTTGCTGGAGTTGAATGAATGGACGCAGCAGGCCCAATTGGATCAATGGTGCGCCTATCGTTCGGTCAGCGGGCTGGAGGCGTTGCGTTCCGTCGCCGCCAATTCACGCGAGGCCTTCCAGCTGCGGGACGCCATGCGCGAACGCTACCTGGCCGCGCGCGCTCTCGCCGCTCCATTGCTGACCTACGCGCCGCCTGGCTCGATAGTACAGCCCATCAGCACCCGACCGCGCGATGAAGACTACGCTGACGCCGTTTGCGCGGAACTGGGCGCGCAATGACCGATACACAATTGGACGGACTGTGGTCCGCGCTCGCACTGGCGCCGCCGCTGGTCGCCTTGGGCCTGGCGCTGTGGCGCAAGAATGTGGTGGTGGCCCTGCTCGGCGGGATCCTCGCCTCGGAGGTCTTGCAGCGGATCGATGCGCCGTGGCGCGGCGTGCTCGCTGTAGTTGACCGCACAACTGATGCGCTCGCCAGCGGATATAACGCACGCGTCCTCACCTTTTGTCTGATGGTGGGCGGTCTGGCCGCATTGATGGAGCGATCGGGCGGAATCGCGGCTTTCGTGCGCATGCTGACCAATTGGGGACTGGGGCGCACCCGCGGCGGGGCTGGAGCGATTACATCGCTGACAGGCATTGTGGTGTTCATTGACACCAATCTGAGCCTGTTCACGTCCGCATTCGTCGGCAAGCCGCTGTTCGACAAGCTGAAGCTTTCGCGAGCCCGCTTGGCCTACATCATCGATTCCACCTGCGCGCCGGTGAGCGTGTTGGTGCTGATCAATGGCTGGGGCGCCTATGCGTTGGGACTACTGGGTGAGTACGAAATCAATCCGCTGCAAACGCTGGTCTACAGCGTACCACTGAATTTTTATGCGCTATTGGCCGTGAGCGTGGCGGTGTTTACCGCCGTTTCGGGCAAGGCATATGGGCCGCTGGCCCGCGCCAGCGAGGACGCCATAGATGCCGACACCCGAGTGATCCCAACACCGACCAAGCCGCGCTATATGTTGGTTCCGATTCTGATCATGTTGATCGGCGTCCCCTTATTCATGGTGTGGACGGGGGACGGCAATATCCTGGACGGCGAGGGCGAGCGGGCCGTGCTGTGGAGTGTCAGTCTCGGCCTCCTGATTGTTTTTCTGATGACCTGGCTTGATCGAATTGAGCGTCCTCACGTGTTGGGCGAATGGACGTTTGATGGCGTGGGCAAGCTGCTCGAGCCGGTGTTCATCATTCTATTGTCCATGGCGTTCGGGGCCAGCCTCAATGCACTGGGGGCAGGGCAAGTTCTGGCCGACGCGTTGGGCGACCGACTGCCGACTGCCGTCATCCCGGCGGCTGTGTTCGTTCTGGCTGGCGTCATTGCATTCACCACCGGGACGAGCTGGGGCACGTTTGCCGTGATGTTTCCGCTCGCCATGCCGCTGGCGCTCAGTGTGGGCGCACCGCCGTCTTTGGTGGCCGCCGCGGTGCTGGGCGGAGGCGTGTTTGGCGACCATTGCTCGCCAATCTCTGACACCACGGTGATTGCCTCATTGGCGGCCGGATGTGATCACTTTGACCATGTGCGGACACAATTGCCCTACGCGCTCACCATCGGCGCCGTGACGGCAGTACTTTATCTGATTGTCGGCGTGTTTTGGGCCTAAACACCGCCACGAAACACGGCGTTTGCGGGTAACGGGGAGGGCGGGTCAAGCAAAGCGCAGCGACGCGGACCCGCCGAACAAGGTTGGCTCATTAGCATCGGCCGTGGCGGGTCCGTCCGGACCAACCGGCCTTGACCCGTCCAGCGGTCATGCGCGTTTCGATTATCGCGGCGGCGAGGCGTGCGCCGCGCCACGAAACACGGCGTTGGCCAGGAGCACGTTGAGGCCATCCAGATAGCCGCGCACGGTGGGGTCTTGGGTAAAGGCAATCACATAACCGCGCCCCGTTGGCTCAACCGTCACGAACGGCTTGTGCGCAAGTTGGGCTCGCGTTTCCTCGTACCAATACCCCGAGGCCGCCACGTCATCCGGGCCGGCGAACGAGACCACAGTATGGCCATTGTCGCGCGAGAGCGGCGCGTAAATTGCTGAACCGCGCATCAACACATTGACCGTGGGCGCGATGCCCGCCGACATCCAGTGATCAAAGTCTGTTTGCGCCTTTGCCAATACGCCCAATGCATAATCGGGCGAGCGTGTGGCTGGTGTTTGGGCGTCACCCAATTCCTCCGCTGATGTGATCAGCGTGGCGTCCACAGGCCCCGAGCCGGACTCTCCGCCAGCGTCGCCCTTGGCCGCCAACTCCCGGCGTAGTGACGATAGCCCCGTATCTTCGTGAGCCACAAATCCAATGGCGTCATCAAGCGCGATCAAAACGCCCCCACGGCGCACCCATGCCCCCAGTGTTTCCACGCCATTTTTGCCCAGCTCATTGGCGTAATTTCCACCATCGGGCAGGATCAGCACATCGAAGGTGTCCAATAGGTCTGAACCCAAATCGTCAGTGCGAATTGGGATTGTGGGATAGCCAAGTTGCCGCTCTAGCACAAACCGCGTTGCTCCGGCCGACAGCGGATTGGTGGGCGTATCCCAGGCGATGGCGACGCGCGGAGCGAGGTGTTTGACCACATTATCGCTGCCAAAATTGGGCCCAGAGCTGACCCAACCGGAATCCACGCCAATGACATCTGCGCCTGACGCATCCGCCAAGGTCGCAAGTCGGTCAGCCAGATCGTCTGAATTGTCGGCGATTGGAAAAATCAACGTTCCCGCGGGGTATTCCTGATCGTCCAAGGTGAACGGCAAATCGGTGGAGTGCACAGTGATCCCGGCATTCAGCGACGCCGCCAGCAGCCGTACAGCGGACGTGGAGCCCCAGGGCGCGAGAAACGCCAACTCTGCGTCCGGATTGATCAATGCGCCGGGACGGATGGGCGTGGGTTCCACGGGAGATAGATCGCCGGAGACGCTCGCCGCACAGGTGGCGACCTCCAAATTGTACATCAAAGGCATGGACCATGCGGTGACGTCATACAGCTCCACCGACAGGCCTTTGGCGCGCCGGCGCTCTTGTTCTTCCATGAATTCCGGATCCACCGCCACGTCGGCCGCGAGAATGTTGCGGGCCAAGCGACCGGCCGGTTGGTCAATGCCGATCACATAGGCGCCAGCGTCAAAGTCGGTGCGACAGGCCGTAATTGTTTCGTTGGCCTCAAACACCTCAATGCCTTGGGCGGCGAGAACGGCGGCAAGCTTATCGGCCGAGCCCTGATCGGTCTGACGGGGAATGATATATGTGCGGTCATCGCGCGCCGCGCCTTCGCTGATTGCGCTTGAGCGATAATCGTAAAACTCTCGCAAAAAGCGCTCGCGATTCACCGCAGCAGTTTCCGCAGTGGCCAAAGAGGCCGTGAAATGGTGCAACACAGTTTTGGCATAGGTCAGCGTGGTTCCGTCCGACCGAGTGGCCAGCAGTCCGCGCGCGCTTGCCTGTTCGTAGGTTGTCCCAATGGCGCCGTGAAACAGTGGCCATGCAGCACCGTACCCCGGATATTGGGCGTCGAAGACTTCACGTGTGTAGTAAGCGAACCCTTCGCGCTCGAAATAGCGAGCATTGTTGCGTCCAATCACGTCAAGGGCTTCACGTTGGGACGCAGTGATGTCGGGATTGTAAGGATCGGCCTCTGGGGCGAAGTAAAAGGTCGAATTCGTGCCCATCTCATGCAAATCGACAAAGATGAGCGGCATCCAGTCCAAAAACGCCGCCACGCGCGCGCGCGTTTCAGGTTGCGTCAGCGCAAACCAATCGCGGTTCATATCGAACAAATAGTGGTTCACGCGTCCAGACGGCCAGCGTTCATTGCGTTCGGCCGAGATCGCGCTGCCGGACGGTTCAAGGCCCAATGTGTCGTAGTAATGGTTGACGAACCGATCGCGACCATCCGGGTTCTGGACCGGATCGATGAACACGATGGCGTTGTCGAGGATCGACTCCACGACGTCGTCATCCTCGGCAGCCAACAGATGATAGGCCGTAATCATGGCCGCGTCGGACGGAGAGATTTCATTGCCGTGAACGCTATAGGCCAACCAGACTGAACCGGGCAGCTCGTCGATCAGTGCATCGGCCTCGCGTGGCGGGGTTGTGCGCGGATCGGCCAAACGGCGCATGCCGTCTTGGATATCTTCCAGACTTTCCATGTTTTCGGGCGACGCAATAACAGCATAGACCAATTCGCGCCCCTGCCAGCTTCGGCCCATGTCCACGACCTTGATCCGGTCGGGCGCCGCGTCTTCTAACGCGCGAAAATAAGCGACAACGTCGGCGGATGGTGTGATGCGCGCACCCGCCGGTGAACCCAAGACCGCGTTCACTGTGGGTATTGACGGGTCATAATCCACGTCCGGTTGAAAGTCTTGGGCCTGTGCGCTCACGACAGCTATGCCGCAAATGCCAATGGAAACTGCAAGATAACGCAATGCCCGCAACATGATGACCTCGATCGTGGTTTGGAAAGCCGCCTGAGGCGACATTCGACGCGCGTGCAATCAATCCGTCAAGACCAAGAGGCGATTGTGCGGCGCGATGGACCCATCACGCCGCACATCCGCTGATTGCCGCCACGCGAACGCTTCAGCTAGAGGGTGACTGTCGCGCCGACAAAGACGTAGCGGCCGCGCGGATTCACTGGCCAAGCAAACTCCGTGATGAAGGGTTCTTCATCGGTGATGTTGTTGATCCCGCCGAACACGGTGACGGTGTCGCTAACATCATAGCTGGCCACCACATCGTGGATGAAGGTGTCGTCCACAAAACCGGCCGAGCCATATTGTACATCGGCAGTTTCAACTTCCACCGCGCGCAAGCCTTGTTCACCTTGATACTGGACTTCGTAAGAGACTGTGAGCGCATCCCATTGCGCCTGGACCCCGCCGCGGCCACCCCATTCTGGACGCCGAATTTCGCCGAGTTCAGGATTTACATCGGACGGGTCGCCAGGATTGAAGAAGAAATCAATCTCATTCACGTAAGTGGCCGTGCCGTAGACAGACCAACCCACTCCGAACGCGTCAAAGTCATAGCTTGCCGCAAAATCAATACCGGACGATTCGATGGCGCCGAAATTGATCTGCGTTTGATTGAGGAAATTAAATCCCAAAAAGGTTCCGCTATCAGGGTCACGGTCCCGGGTGAATTGTCCGCAGAAATTGTTCGGGAAATCGCTTGAGTCATAGCATTGGTTGACAGTGTCCTGAGCCGAGACCGCGACGATCGCGTCTTCGATCTCAATATCCCAATAGTCCACGGTGACCGTGAGCCCGTCGATAAACGATGGCTCGGCCACAAAGCCAATGGTGTAGGTGTCGGCGGTTTCTTCAATCAGGTCTGGATTGCCGCCGGTGGTGCCAGAAAACCGGCCCGTGAGCGGGTCTTCAAAGCCTGCAGGAATCCCATCGGCAAGACAGTTCGCCGCACGGGTGGCGGCGCGTTCAGGGTCGGATTGGGCCAAGGCGTCGATTTCCGACTGTTCACACGGATCGACGGGACGGAACGTGGTGCCTTGGGCGGGTGAGAACAGCTCAAAAATGTTCGGCGCCCGCACAGCTTGCGACAGCGTGCCGCGAAACCGCAGAGATGGTGTTGGCGCGTACTCAAACCCAGCTTTCCAGGTTTCAACGCCACCAATGGTGGAATAGTCGGAATATCGAAATGCGCCTTCAATGACCAAAGCATGGGTCCATAATTGGTCGGCCAGCAGGGGAACCGACACTTCGGCGAAGAACTCGGTGACGTCAAAGCCGCCATCTTCGTTCTCCGTGACAATCGAGGAATCAAAATCCAGCGAGTCGTTTCCAGACACGTCTCCGGCCAGCGTTCCTGCTTCAACGGCATTGGCGGGATCATCATTGAGGGGACCATTCGGCAGGTCGATGGGAATCACGCCGCGGGTCAAGCCATTAAAGTCGCTGGTGCTTTCCTCGTCGCGATATTCGAAGCCGACGGCGAAATCGATTGGTCCCGCGGGCAACTCGAAAAACTCCGATGAATCACCGATCAACGTCCCCGCCAGCACGGTTTGTTCTAGTTTAAAGCGGTCCTTCAGCGTGGTGGTGACGAAGTCGACCGCTTCTTGGCCGAGGCCGCCCACGCCACCGAACAGATTCGCCGGCGCACAAGACCCGTCATCGGGCAGGAAGGTGAAAAAACCCGTGTCAAAGAAGGGAAATGGCGATGTGTTCTCTGGTGGTTGACCGGTGAGGGACGAGCGGCAAACCGGATTGCCTGCCGCATCGGTTGTCGCGTCCACAGCAGCGAACCAACGATCTTCGATGCGTGCATTGCGATCAATCGACGTGCGTTCGAACTCGCCATAACTTGCGGTGAGCTCATAATTCCAGCCAAAGAACGCATCCCCACGCACGCCGCCCACAAACTGGAGGGTTTCACGCTTTTCGCTGTCATTGTTCAAACCGAGGTCTGTTTGGTCACGCGTGACGAACAGGCCGCCGGTCTGGTTGGCCAAATCCTGCAATTCAAGAGGAATGAACGGGTTGTCCGGGCCCACGAACAACAAGTCGTTGAACGTATTAACGCCGCCGCGGCTGATGGCTTCTTGGAAAGCGTAATTCACGCTGCCAAACAGTTCAGCTTTTGGTGTGAGTTGATATGAGCCACCCACATTAAGAACGATCGCGTCGCTCTCTGGCACTATGGTCTCATCGTCGGTGGTATTGCCGATGCCGTCGCCACCAAACTGGTTGGCGCTGCTGGCGATCACACCATCTTGGAAGGGACGGATTTGGCCGTTGTCGCCAACCACCCAACACCCGGCAAACACCTGACCGATGAAGCTTTGCTGGCAATCATCCACGCCATCGCCGTCCACATCCACACCGGGCGCCAATCCAAAGTCGCCGGGCGTGATGACGCCGCGAGCGGAGCTGATGGCGAAGGTGGGCTGGCGGTCAATAAAACGAGTGGGCGCATTCGCCGCGCGGTCGCACAGCGCCTGTTCTTGCGGCGTGAGGTTTGCGCCAATTCCCGCAGCAAAGTCGGCGCAATCATCGGGAATGCTGGACCCGAAACCGAAGGCATTGAAGAAGTTGGGCGTGGTTGTGGGATCAAGCTCGCCAGCCTGAAAGCGCAAGGCCGGGTTTGGATAGTCATCTGCGCGCCCGTTATTGCGTGAAAAATCGCGGTCGCCGGCGAGCAATCCGGCGTCTTTGCGATACTCGGCAGCCACAGTGATATTGCCGCGATCGTCGGCGAAGTTCTTGCCCCAAATACCGCCGACGAGGAATTGTTCTGCGTCGCCCTCACCGGAAATGCCGCCACGCGCGGTAAATTCCGCGCCCTCATACCGATCACGCAGAATGAAGTTCACAACCCCCGTCACGGCGTCGGAGCCATAGACCGCCGACGCGCCGCCCGTGAGCACTTCCACTCGTTCTACCAGCAGGGAGGGGATGGAGCCGATATCCACCGACGCTGTGCCTTCAACGCCGGGCACATAGCGACGCCCGTCAACCAGCACGAGCGTGCGTTCAGGTCCAAGGCCACGCAGCTCGAGAACTTGACCGCCATCCACGACGCCAAGGGTGTCAGAGCCAGTCTGCGAGCTAAAAAGGGCGGGAAGTTCGTTGGCGATTTCCGAAAGCTGGACTTCGCCGGATAGACGGATGTCTTCGGAATCGACCGATTGAACGGGAACCGGAGCAGCCACGTTGGGATCGCGCTCGATCCTCGAGCCGGTGATGACAATTGTATCCGAGGGCTGGGCCGGCGGTGCGTCTTGGGCCTGAGCCGCGAGCGGCGCCAGGGCGGCGGTCGCCACACCCAGCGACAAAATTCGTCTGTAAGTTCGGTACATTGGCTTGCTCCCATCCACGCACTCAGCCGGTTTGACTGCAGGCATCCCCTTATCGCGCAACGTTGCAATCACATACCGCGCGCAGATGGGCTGGAAAAAGGAGTGTCCTCAGACGAATTACAGTTGTACCGGGACCAACGCCGTTGGGCGAGACGAAACGACCATGAAGACTCGCTTACGACGTTGGCGCACCGATGTTTGGCCGGGCCGGTTTCAAGCCAGGGCGTTAGGCGCTGTCTTTGGCGAGCGCCTGGTCAATCACGTCCACGATTTCTTGGCTGGTTGGCTTGGTGCGAGATCCAAATATGGCCAAGATTTCGCCCTCTGGCCCCACAACCACCTTGTTGAAATTCCAAGACGGAAAATCCGAGTCGCCCGTTGTATCGCGCACCCAAGTGTAGAACGGATGGCTATCATCACCGCGCACCGCGTTGATGCCGGTGAGCGGGAAGTCAAGATCGAAGCGTACTTCGCAGAATTCTTTGACTTCCTCGTTTGAGGACAACTCTTGGCGGAATGAGTTGGAGGGCACACCCAACACAACCACGCCTTGATCGCGATAGTTGGTCCAGAGCTCCTGCAATCCGTCATATTGTGGGGTAAAGCCGCAACGTGACGCGGTGTTGACAATCACCAAAACATTGCCGGCGTAAGACGACAGATCAACTTGATCGCCGGTAATGCCTGCAAATGAGAAATCATGGGCGGTGC
Organism: uncultured Caulobacterales bacterium; assembly: GCA_964636945.1. Taxonomy (GTDB): domain Bacteria; phylum Pseudomonadota; class Alphaproteobacteria; order Caulobacterales; family Maricaulaceae; genus CAZADA01. The sequence continues at coordinate 9,399 of CAZWVH010000049.1, forward strand.
CAGCGTCATCTGCGGTGGCGGATGCGGTGTAGGCGCACACTAGCGTTGTGACGCTTGTGAGTGAGGCGACGAAGTTCTTCATTACAAAGTCCCAATTTTTTGCGGTCTATTGCAGTGTACGATCCAAGGCCCCCGTAGATCACTCACAAATTTGCCGTCGCCCCACTAGCGAACATTTTCATGGTAATATAATGTGACAGTTGCGTAGCAAAGGAGAGTAGGATGGCGTGGGGCCTGTCCAAACAGACCGTGTCTGAACAGGAAGCTGAAAACGATACTGAACAGACGCGCGGTACGGTTAAGTGGTTTGATGCAGTCAAGGGTTACGGATTTTTAGAAAACACGGCGCCAGATGTTGGTGGCGACGTGATGATTCATATTTCGAAACTCCGTGAGGCCGGATTTGAGGAGCCCGATGACGGCGCGGAAATCGCGTGTGAAGTTGTTCGCGGTGACAAAGGTCTACAAGCAAAGCGGATCATCGATGTGACGCCGCCGGCAGACGGAGCGCCGCGCGCAACCGGTGCTGCCAATGTGAATGGCGTGGACCAATCGCCTCGACGTCGTGTACCCCCAGGCGGTCCATTTGAAGCCAGTGTTTGCAAGTGGTTTAACCGGGCCAAGGGCTACGGGTTCGTCAATCGCAATGGTCTGAGCGGTGATGTGTTCATTCACATCGAAACCCTTCGTCGGGCCGGCATCGAAGACTTGGAGTCGGACGACTCCCTTATGGTGCGGTGCGGTGAGGGACCAAAGGGCATCGTCGCTGTGGAAGCCAAGCGGATCGACCCCGACGAGGGCGGTTCAAACGGGACCTGACAACAAGAACGCATCGCGGGCTGATCAGGGCGCCGAAGGCGCTCGCGTTTTGACATTTGATGAGCTACGAGGCTCTTCATGAACCTTGTTGTTGGCATCATTGCGGCGTTGGCGCTGATTCAAAGCGTCGAATCGACCGATCAACCATTGCCGTCCCCGGCGACGAGCGGCGAGGAATGTCCTTCGCCGCCGCCCGGCGATGTGGTGGCGTTTCGCGGCCCGATTGCGGTCACCGTGCGCACGGAGCGCGGCGAGTTTGAATTCTCCACTGAAATTGCCTATTCGCCGGCCCAACGCTCTCGCGGCATGATGTTCCGCGAGACGCTGTCGCCCGACCAGGCCATGCTGTTTGTGGACGATGTGGACCAGGAACAGTCCTTTTTCATGCGCAATACCTGTGTGGCGCTGGATCTGGTCTGGGTCACGGGCGATTTGCGCGTTGTGGGCGTCCACGAAAACGCGGCGCCGTTTGACGAGACGTCGGTGTTGTCGCCCGAACCGGTGCGCTATGTCTTCGAAATACCTGGCGGCCGCGCCGCTGAAATCGGTTTAAAAGCCGGAGACGTCCTGGTTTTTGGCTCGGCGGGTTAGGGCGGGTCGGGCAAGCCGGTCTGTTGCCCATCCCTTTTTTTCGCCTTGCTCTGATTGACCTGCATTGCGCCCCGCTAGAAGCCCCACCGCCAGCTGATGCTCGCTTTGACATTGCGGCCTGGTTGGCTGACGCCCGCGGCGACAACCTCATAGTTCTCGTCGGTGACGTTATCGACGCCCACATCGAAACGCAGGCCAGAAACGCCGGCGAGCGTCGGCTCCCACACCGCATACAAATCGGCCACGGTGTAGCCGTCGCGGGCGAGCGTGGGATCATTCACATCGTCAAAATCGCTAGCGAACACAATGCGCGAGCCCAATCTAATGTCGGCGCCAGGCCATTTGATTCCCCCGTCCAAGAACACTATGTCCGGCGAAAGCGAGCCGACAAAGGCGCCGGTGTCGGCGTTCACGCCATCAATGGCGGAATAGTTGGCGCGAGCGAACACCAAACGGGCGTCATAGCTCGCCTCCAACTCCACACCGTCCAATTCGGCATTGGTGACATTCACATTTCGACTGAAATTGCCAAGCGCCTCGCCAGACCCGCAGGGCGGGAAGGGCGCGCCAAAACACCCGGCGGGAATGTTCACCTCCAAGTCGATCAGATTGGAGACGTCGGATTGATAGTAAGACGCCTTTGCGGTGAACCGGTCATTGGCGAATACAACATCTCTCAAATCGAACCCGGCCCCGACTTCCCAGGTCTCCGACTCCTCAGGCTCTAATTCGGTGTTGGGGATGAAGAAATTGGTCACGAAAGTGGGTGGGAAAGGCGGATTGGCAGAGAGGTCGGGGATTTGGAAGTGAATTCCATCGGCGTAGATTTCGTTGAATGACGGTGCGCGGAACGCCTCCGCATAATTGGCGAACACCAAGAATGGCTCCACCGGGCGATAGGATAGGCCGACTTTCGGCGAAACCGCGTCGTCGTCGGTGTCGGCTTCCCCGACCGCCTCATTTTCAAACCGATCCCAACGTGCGCCGGGGATGATGGTCAGTACGCCCGGAGCGCCCAACGGATTGGTGAGGCTTGCTTCAGCTTGGGCAAACACGCCGGTGAATCGGCTTTCAGCGTCGGGAACACCACCGCGCGTACCATCCACCGTGGCGCTGTCGCGGCCCGTTTGCTCGTCGACATAGTACTCACCACCATAGGTCAAGACCAAGTCAAAGGACCCGCCGAGCCTAAGCCGAGAACGATTGTCGATGGACAGGCCCGTGGTTGCCACCGCGCGGCTGATAATGCGGTCGCTGTCGCGCTCGTCCTCTT
>CAZWVH010000049.1:12181-22618 GCA_964636945.1 uncultured Caulobacterales bacterium
ATTGCGCCAGCCGCCGCCGGCCGACAGCTTGGTTTCCTCGTTCACGCCCTGATAGCCCGCGCCGAGGCGAAAGGCGGTCTGTGCGTTCCCTTCAAGCAGATCATCCGCCGTGATTGTGCGCAGGGCGACCACGCCGCCCAGCGCACCTGAACCATAGAGCGCTGAGGTTGGGCCGCGGACGACTTCCACGGTGCGCACCAGTTCTGGATCGATGAAAAACCGGCCGTCATGGCCCGATAAAAAACTTTGCCGTGCGCCGTCGAAATACACCAGAACGCCCTCGCCGGTGAGGCCGCGTATCGACGGGGTTTCCCCTGAACGGCGCGGGCCGCCGTCAAACTGCGCGCCGGGAATAGCGATAAACAGATCAGAGACCGAAGAGGGATCGAAGTCGTCGATCCGCTGTCGATCCAACACCGTGACTTGTCCGGGATACTCAAAAGCGGGGATTGGGTTGCGCGTGGCCAGCACGGAGATGACGTCGGTTTGTTTGTCGTCACGGTATTCACCGCTCGAACCGTCCTGCGCCACGGCGCTCCATGAGAGCGCGGCCAGCGATGCCGCACCCACCAAGCAAGCCTTGTTCATGGCATTCCCCTTATTGCGAATGATTTGCATTTGCGAGTGGCTAGCAGCTTGCCTTTGAAGCTGCAAGTGATAATCAGTCGCATTCGCAGATTGGATTTTTGTCGATAGAAGTTCGGCCATCGCCGAGAGTGAGGAGCACCATGACGCTAATTCGCCAGAGTTTTTCCGGAGCGCTGATCGCCGCCGCCACTTTCGGGATGTGCATTGGCGCGCACGCCCAAACGGACACAGAGAGCGCATTTGAGCGCGATCGCACTGCAATCCTCGCCATGGCCGGTGACTACAAAGTCACGTTCGACTTCACTGAAACGGTGTCATTTGTCGACGGCTATGAGCTCAAAGAGCCCAAGCTCAGCGGCGGGCACGAAGTGGTGCGCGTGATCGAAGACACTGGCGAGTTTATCAGCCTGCAGCACATCCTCGTGGTGGGCCGGGGCGAAGACAAAATGCCGATCAAACACTGGCGACAAGATTGGCGTTACCAGCCTGAAGAAGCGCTTGTGTTCATCGGCGGTAATGCTTGGGCCATGCGGGATGTGTCGGACAGCGAACAGTCTGGTGCGTGGTCGCAGACTGTGTATCAGGTCGATGATTCTCCGCGTTATGGCGGGGTGGGGTCATGGTCGCACGATGGGGGCGTATCAGAATGGACGCCTTCGGCGGAATGGCGCCCGCTGCCGCGACGCGACATGACCACGCGCGATGATTATCACGCCGTGGACGCGGTCAATCGCCACGCCATCACGCCGTTTGGCTGGGTGCATGAACAAGACAATTCAAAGCTCATTTTGTCCGGCGACGAACCCCAGGTGCTGGTGCGCGAAGTGGGTGTGAACACCTACCGCCACGACAGCGACTTTCAGGTGGAGATTGCCGAGAATTATTGGGACGGATCAGCCGATTATTGGGCCGAAGTACGCGCGGCGTGGAGCGCGCTGGAACAGGCGGGAAGGCCGTTCGCTCTCACATTAAAGGGTGAGCCCGAGGATTTGTACCGACCGCTGTTAGAGAACGCACAAAAAGTCATAGACGGCGAGCTGACTGTCGAGGCGGCTGCTGAAGACGCGCATTCGGTCATCGATCAGTACACCACGACAGACATTGGCGCACTGGCTGATCGGTTACGGCCGACCGCGCCAGTGGGCGATGTGAACTGATCATCGCGCGCAAGTAACTGGATGTGTGTGAGGCCGGGCCATTGGCGCCTGGCCTTTTTGTGTGACGCTTGCGCAATGGAAGATGACGTTATAATGTAACGTGCTGTCGCGTGGGGAAGGGACTGAAATCCATGCTGTTCGCCATTCCCCCCGCCATTGGATTTGGGTTGCTTGCCGCGTTGGTGACGACCTTGGGTCTTGGCGCTGCGCTATTGGCTAACCGGTGGGTCCGAGCCCAAACGGGAACGTTTGCGGCGTTCGCCGCCGGCTCGCTCATTTGCATCGTTTTGCTTCACCTCTTGCCTGAGGCGCTGGCCGCTTCACCGCGCGCACCGGTCTTCGTGTTACTGGGATTTGCCGGCGCCTACCTGCTGAATCGCGGCGTGTTGTCCTTCGCCCGCGGTCAGCGCATGCAGCAGCTCGCCGGTGGGATCACACCCATGGTGGCGATTGGCGTGCATTCGTTTCTCGATGGCGCGGCCTATTCGGTCACTTTTGGCGTTGATTGGACCACGGGCATGCTCACGGCGCTGGGTCTGATTGTGCACGAAGCGCCCGAAGGCATCATCGTGTTCACGCTCTTGTGCGCGGCCGGTTTCAGCGCGCGCCATGCGCTGGTGCTGTCATTTTTGTCCGCAGCGGTCACGACCCCTCTTGGTGCGGCTATTGCTCATCCCTTTGTGGAAAGACTGTCGCCAGCGGCGTTGGGCGAGGCGTTTTCGCTCACCGCCGGTCTTTTGCTATATGTGGGCGCCGGGCACTTGTTGCCCCATGTGGAGCGCGAACCGGCCCGACGCGCTTTGCCTGCTTTGGCGTTGGGGGCCTTTCTTGCGATCACCGCTGTTCGTTTTCATGTGCATGACGACCCCACCGAGGCGTTCGTGGAACAGCATGGCCATCATCATTTTGCTCCAACGGCTGAACAATAGGATTTCGCGATGACCGGATCGTCGAATCCGGCAATCGGGTCGCGACGGCTTGCCAGCCTCAGCAGTATCGGTTGAAGCTGTTTTGCTGGTCGTTGAGCCTATGCGACGTGTCTCGACGTCAGAACGACAAGGGAGTTCACATGACCCGTTTTGCGCGCGCCTTCCAGACGTTTGTCCTTGCGTTCATCGCAGCGCAGCATGGCGTTTTGTTTTCCATGGCGGCCATTGCGCAGCAGGAGGTCGTGCCGGTTGAGCGCGGCGAGGACGCCGACGGTGATGGTGCGCCTGACGGTGTTGCTCTGTGGCGAATTGAGGACGAGGATACGATCCTCTACCTATTTGGCACCGTGCATGTTTTGCCGCCGGAGCTTGAATGGCGGCGCGCCACGGTGAACCAAGCATTCGACAGCTCAACCATAGTCTACTTTGAGTCTGACACCACCAGTCCCCAGGCCGTCATCGACGCCACCAACACCATGGTGGAGCTTGGTCGCAATCCGCCCGGCGTCAAATTGTCGGGGCTGCTGTCATCCGAAGGGGCAGAGCGGTTGGAGCGAATCGCGCCGGCCTATGGCCTGCCAGTCTTCATCATCAACAATATGCGCCCATGGCTTGCCGCAGTGACGCTTGGCTTTGTGGCGGGCAGCGGTGATCCGGAGGCGGGCGTTGAGTCAGTGCTTGAACCGGAGGCCAAAACCAAAGGCAAACCTGTCCGCTATCTGGAGGATGGCCCCAAAGTGCTTACGGCCATTGCCGGCATCGATGAGGCCATCTGGATCACTGCGCTCGAAGATTCTCTCAAAGAGTTCGATGAAAATCCCAATTGGCAGGACGAATTGTTCGCCTCGTGGGTTCAGGGCGATGTCACTGCGCTAGAAGAAGAATTGCTCGAGAGCTTTGCTGAGTACGAAGACATCTACAAAATGTTGCTGATTGACCGCAATCAGGCCTGGGTCGAACAATTAGAACGGCTTTTGGCGGGGGGCGATGACGTCTACTTTGTCGCGGTGGGCGCCGCACATTTGGCTGGAGAGCATTCCGTGCAGGCGATGCTGGCTGAAGTCGGCTATGAGGCGGAACGTTGGTAGGTGTCCCAGTAGCTATTCCGCGGCTTTGGCCGGCGCATCACGGGTGAGCGAAAGAAACACGTCTTCCAGATTGGCTTCCTCGGTGCGCAAATCGCCGATACGGGCCCCCGATGCGCGATAGCGTTCAATCAGGTCGGCCACTGAATCTTCGCCTTTGCGATATGTGATGGCCAGAGATCCGTCCTGGCGAATGACCGCGTCAGCGCCGTCGAGCGTTTCGGGAGGCGCATTGAGGGGCGACAATGGTTGGATCACAAGGGTTTTTCGATTCAAGCGTCCCATCAGCGACGTCTTGCTTTCGCACGCCACGACTTCTCCGTGGTTCACAATCGCGATCTGATCACAAAGCTCCTGAGCTTCCTCCAAATAGTGCGTGGTCAGCACAATGGTGACGCCACGATTGTTGAGCTCGACCACATACTCCCACAATTGGCGTCGCAGCTCGATATCGACGCCCGCCGTGGGCTCGTCCAGCACCAAGACGGGCGGGCTGTGCACGAGTGCTTTGGCCACCAACAACCGGCGCCGCATGCCGCCTGAAAGCGAGCGGGCGTAAGCGTCGCGTTTGTCAGCCAATCCCATGGCCGCCAGGATTTCGTCCGTGCGCCGCTCCTTTTTGGGCACCCCGTAAAATCCGGCCATGAATTCCAGGCTTTCGGCAGGCGTAAAGAAGGGGTCGAGATTGATCTCCTGGGGCACGACGCCAATGGCCGCGCGCGCCTGTCGGGCGTGTGTTTCGATATTGAAGCCCCAGATCGCCGCCTCGCCGCCGGTGCGTTTCACCAAACCGGCCAAGATGTTGATCAGTGTGGACTTGCCCGCGCCATTAGGCCCGAGCAAGCCAAAAATCGAGCCGCGCGGCACGTCCAGATCGATACTCTTGAGCGCGTGCTTGGGGGCTGTGCGCTTCGATCCAGCATAAATTTTGTCGAGGCCGCGCGTGGAGATCGCCGCGGAATGATCAAGCGATGTCATACCCGCTACATAGCGGCATTCGCTGGCAAACGGTAGCGCTCCGGCGCCCATTTGGGCATAGTCGGCTGCAGAGGGAGGACGTTCGTGCAAACAAAGCCATCTGAAGAGCGCGCGCGCGGCGCGACCATAACGCCGCGTGGCATAGGGCTGGTGCTTGGCCCAGCGCTGGCTCTGGGGCTGCAGCTGATTGCTCCGCCTGAATCGCTGGGCCGTGAAGGCTGGATTGTCGCCTCCACCGCCATTTTGATGGCTGTTTGGTGGGCGACCGAAGCCGTGCCCATTGCCGTCACGGCGCTCGCGCCGCTCGTTGTTTTCCCCTTCACAGGCGTCAGCGACACCACAACGGTGGGCGCCTCTTACGGCAATCACATCGTAACGCTTTTGCTGGGCGGTTTTTTTATTGCATTGGCGCTAGAGCGTTGGAATCTCCACACTCGCATTGCGCTCAACATCGTCGTTCGCGCGGGCGGCCGGCCCCGGCAGCTGATCTTTGGCTTTATGATCGCCGCCGCGCTCTTGTCCATGTGGATCTCCAACACCGCCACGACGCTTATGCTTATGCCCATCGCGCTTTCGGTGGCGCGCGCAGAAGTGGGCGAGGAGGGACTGAGCGGTCCGTTCACGCTGGCCCTGATCTTGGGGGTGGCGTATGCTGCGAGTATTGGCGGTGTCGCCACACCGGTCGGTACGCCCACCAATCTCATCGCCCTTCAGTTTCTCAGCGATATGGCCGATGTGGATGTGAGTTTTCCCCAATGGATGGCGCTTGGCCTGCCGGCCGTGATTATCATGGTCCCAATTGTCTGGTTGGTGCTGACGCGCATAGTTTTTCCAGTGCGTCGCGAGATGGCCCATGCCGGCGCATCTGAAGTGCGAGAAGCGCTTATAAGGTTGGGCAAAATCACCGTGCCCGAAACGAGGGTCGCCCTAATTTTTGGCGTCGTGGCGTTGGCGTGGATAGTGCGAAAGCCTGTATTCGATGCGATTGTCGCGGCGCAAGCCATTGATAGTGCGGCCTATGCGTTCTGGGATCGGATGAACAGTGCGCGCGCCGACGCCGCCATCGCCATTGCCGGGGCCATGGCGACCTTCATTATTCCGGCGGGCGGACCGCAGGGGGCTGGTGAACGGATCATGGCGTGGTCCTCGGCGAAAAACCTGCCATGGGATGTGGTGTTGTTGTTTGGCGGGGGGCTCGCACTCGCCGCCGCCATGGGCCGCACGGGTCTCACCGATTGGTTGGGCTATCAGCTCCAAGACGTGGCGGGATTGCCGCCCATATTCTTGGTCATGGCTTTTGTGGCGGCGATCATTTTTCTCACAGAGCTGACGTCAAATGTCGCCACGGTGACGGCGTTCACCCCGGTCTTGGTCACGATTGCGCTTGAGGGCGGCGCCAATCCGCTCGCCATCGTGGCGCCAGCGGCAATCGCGGGTAGCTTTGCGTTCATGCTCCCCGTTGCAACCGCGCCCAATGCCATTGTTTATGCCACCGGGCATGTCCGCATGGCGCAGATGATGCGCGCTGGACTTATGCTCAATCTTTTGGCCATTCCCTTGCTTACGGCATTAGGTCACGTCCTCGCCCCACACATCGCCTAGGGCAAATGAGGCGAGCATAAGAATTGACGCAGCGGGCGGAACTGATTAGCTGCGCCATAAGTAGGACGGCTAGATGGAGATCGCATGGCCGACGACGCCAAGGTTTATGATCCGCGCACGGATTATGCGCAGCCACCAGAAGTTGTGGTTGTGGACGCGCGGCGCATTTATTGCGACGGACCAGGTGGAGCATTGGGCCACCCCCGTGTCTACTATAATTTGGGCGAAGAAGGGTTTGTTGATTGCGGCTTTTGCGATCGCAGATTCGTGCTGCGCAATTCGGCGCACGACCCAGGCCGCGGCTAGCGTATGATGGACCAGAAACGGCTCGGCGAAGATCGGATCACGCTTGGCTGGCAAGAATGGGTGTCCTTGCCCAGTCTGGGTTTGCCCGCCATCAAGGCGAAGATTGACACCGGCGCGAAAACCTCTGCGCTCCACGCCGTGGCCATCGAGCCGTTTGGGCGCATTGAGTCGCCTCAAGTTCGTTTCATCATTCAACCCAATCCCGCCGATCCCACAGTTGAAATTGTCTGCGCCGCCAAGGTGATTGATCGACGGCACATCACAAGCTCAAACAGCGAAAGCGAACTGCGCTACGTCATTGAGGCGCCGATCGTGGTGGGCGGACGGGAATGGCGCATCGAAATCACGCTCACCAATCGCGAAACCATGACCTACCGCATGTTGTTGGGCCGCAAGGCGGTGGTGTCTGAAACGTTGGTGGATCCGGGCGCGTCTTTTGTTCAGCCCGTGCTCGACTACGAGGTATACAAGAACGCTCCGCGTCGGCGTCCGGTGAAGCGGCCGTTGCGCATCGCCCTTTTGACCAAAGAGCCCAAAAACTATTCGTCCAAGCGGCTGATTGAGGCCGCCGAATCACGCGGGCATGTCATCGAGCCATTGGACACCAGCCGATGCTACATGGCGATTAACGCCCGTCTGCCCGAAGTCCATTATGACGGTCTCGCGCTGGAGCGGTTCGACGCGGTGATCCCCCGCATTGGAGCCTCGATCACCGCGTATGGGATGGCGGTTGTCCGTCAGTTCGACATGATGGGCGTCTATTGTCTCAATCGTGCAGGCGCGATCGGCGCTGCGCGCGATAAACTCTACGCCCACCAAGTGCTTGCACGCCACGGGGTGGACATGCCCCAAACAGCGTTCGCCTCGTCCCCGAAGGATACCAAGGACCTGGTCTCGCTCGCCGGGGAGCCTCCGCTGGTGGTCAAGTTGTTGCAGTCAAGCCAGGGCCGGGGGGTTGTGCTCGCTGACAAGCGCAATGCGGCTGAATCTCTGATTGACGCCTTCCGCAATCTGGACGCCGATTTTCTGGTCCAAGCCTTTGTCAAAGAAGCCGCAGGTGAAGATGTGCGCTGCTTTGTAATCGGCGGCAAAGTGTTTGCGGCCATGCAACGAACAGCGGCGGAAGGCGATTTTCGCTCCAATTTGCACCAGGGCGGGTCTGCGCGTGCGGTCAAGCTGACCAAGGACGAGCGCAAAATGGCCGTCCGCGCAGCGAAAGCCATCGGCCTGTCGGTGGCCGGGGTGGATATCCTCCGTACCGAACGCGGTCCCGTGGTGCTGGAGGTGAACGCATCGCCCGGCTTAAAGGGCGTGGAAGAGGTGTCTAAACGCGACGTGGCCGGCGCCATCATCGAGTATGTCGAGGGACATGTGCGCTCGGTCAATCGATTGTCGGCGCCCGACATCAGCGCTAAAGCGGACGGCCATTCGGTGGAGAAGGCGCAATAATCCCTTGCCGGCGGTATGAGGCGCGTTCACTTTGAAGGCTGACCTAAAGGGATGAGGGAGCACGCAGCTCGTGTCGCAAACCGTTGAGCCCTCCGCGCCAGCTTCGCCCGCTGCGTCCACAAGCGTGGGACCTAAATCGCGCGTCTATCTTGTGGACGGATCGGCCTATATTTTTCGTGCTTACCACGCACTGCCGCCATTGACGCGTAAGTCTGACGGGCTGCCGGTCGGCGCGGTGTCTGGCTTTTGCAACATGCTGTTCAAGCTGTTGCGCGAATTTCACGACGGCGATCGGCCCACGCATTTCGCGGTGATCTTTGATCACTCGGCCAAAAGCTTCCGCAATGATCTCTACGCCGAATACAAGGCCAATCGCCCCCCTCCGCCAGAAGATCTCGTCCCGCAATTCCCTCTGGTTCGTGACGCCACGCGCGCCTTCAATGTGGCCTGTGTCGAGATGGAGGGGTTCGAGGCTGATGATTTGATCGCCACCTACGCCCGCCAGGCCGAGGACGCCGGGGCTGAAGTGATTATCGTTTCCTCCGACAAGGACCTCATGCAGCTGGTGTCCGACAAGGTGATCTTGTTCGACCAGATGAAAGATAAACGCCTTGGTCCGGCTGAGGTGGAGGAAAAGTTTGGCGTTCCGCCCGAGCGCATGATTGAGCTGCAAGCACTGATTGGCGACAGTACCGACAATGTTCCTGGCGTGCCTGGTATCGGGCCCAAGACAGCGGCACAATTGCTTGAGGAATTTGGCTCCCTCGACGCCGTTCTAGAGCGAGCTGAAGAGATCACCGCGAAGAAACGCCGTGAAAACATCATCGCCCACGCCGATGATGCGCGCATGTCGAAGGAGCTGGTGACGTTAAAGACCGACGTTGCGGTCGACGAAACCCTCGATAGCTTTGCCGTGAACACGCCAGATACAGAAACCCTGCTGTCGTTTCTGCGCACCATGGAATTTCGCACCATCACCCGGCGAGTGGAGGAGGCGCTCACCGGCCGGTCCGCCTCATCCAATGAAGCGGCGGCGGAAACGGGTGTGGATCGCTCAAAGTATCAATGCGTCACCACCATCGAAGCATTGAGCCAATGGATCGAGCGCGCCCACGCTGAAGGCCTAGTGGCGGTGGACACCGAAACTGATGCGTTATCGTCTTCAGCGGCGGGGCTGGTTGGTGTCTCCCTAGCGCTTGGGCCGAACGACGCATGCTATATCCCGCTGGCGCATGTTTCGGGCGACGCCGACCTTCTTGGCGAGGGCGGGACTAAGATCGAACAAATTGCGTTTGATGACGCCATCGCGGCGCTCAAGCCGCTGCTCGAGGATGAAAGTGTCCTCAAGGTCGGGCAAAACCTCAAATACGATATTGCTGTGCTGGCCCGCTATGGGATTGAGATCGCGCCTATCGACGACACCATGCTGATCTCCTACACGTTGGAGGCTGGCTTGCATGGTCATGGCATGGACGAGTTGTCTGAGCGCCATTTCCAACACCGGCCCATCAGCTTTAAGGAGGTGGCGGGCTCGGGCAAGTCTCAGATTTCCTTTGATAAAGTGGCGCTCGACAAGGCCACTGAATACGCCGCTGAAGACGCGGACGTGACTTTGCGGTTGTGGAGGTTGCTCAAACCCCAGCTCACGCCTGCGCGTAAACACACCGTTTATGAAACCCTCCAGCGGCCCATGCCCGCAGTGCTGGCGCACATGGAGCTGGCCGGCATTAAAGTGGACGTGCACGCATTGCGGCGGCTGTCGTCGGAGTTCTCCCAGCGCATGGCGGGATTGGAGGCTGAAGCCCACGAAACGGCGGGACGCGAGTTCAACCTGGGATCACCCAAACAGCTGGGTGAAATTCTCTTTGGTGAAATGGGTTTGCCTGGTGGGAAGAAAACCAAAACTGGGGCGTGGTCCACGGACGTCAAAGTTCTTGAGGAATTGGCCGCTCAAGGTCACGACTTGCCCCAAACCCTGATGGGCTGGCGTAAGGTATCGAAACTGAAGTCCACCTACACAGACGCCTTGGTTGAGGCGATCAATCCTAAGACGGGACGCGTGCACACCTCTTTCGCATTGGCCGCCACCACCACGGGTCGATTGTCGAGCTCTGATCCAAATTTGCAGAATATTCCCGTGCGCGATGAAGAGGGGCGCAAAATCCGCGAGGCGTTTATCCCCGAGCCGGGACATGTCCTGATCTCCGCCGACTACAGCCAGATTGAGCTGCGCTTGTTGGCGCATTATGCGAATATCGACGCGCTCAAGCAGGCTTTCCGCGATGGTCTCGACATTCACGCCATGACCGCCAGCGAAATGTTCGGCGTGCCGATTGAGGGCAT
>CAZWVH010000050.1:0-22521 GCA_964636945.1 uncultured Caulobacterales bacterium
TCCAACCGCACGAGCCATCCCATGCAGCTGTCCACCGCCACTTGGCCCGACATCGAGGCCTATCTCACCCGCTCCACCGGGATTGTTATCCCCATCGGCTCCACCGAGCAGCATGGGCCCAACGGCCTATTGGGCACCGACGCGATCTGCCCCGAAGCCATCGCCCGGGCCGCCGGCGAGGCAAACGGCTGGTTGATTGCGCCCACCTTCAATGTCGGCGTGGCCCAGCACCATTTGGGCTTTGCCGGCACCATTACGCTGCGGCCGTCAACCTTTATCGCCGCGCTTCAGGACTGGATCGGATCGCTGGTGCGCCATGGCTTTACCCGCATTGCGTTCTTGAACGGGCATGGCGGCAATATCTCCTCCATTCAGGCTGCCTTTGCCGAGGCCTACACCGCCTGGAGTATGAAGGGCGAGCCGGCGCCATTTGCGTGCAAGCTGTGGAACTGGTTCGAATTGCCCGCGGTGGAGGCGTTACAAGACGAGCTTTACCCCACCGGGCTTGGCCATCACGCCACCGCCAGCGAAGTGTCGGTGACCTTCGCGGTCTATCCTGAGGCGCAAAAACAGGTGGCCATGACCCCGCGCATCGCGCCGGAGGGGGATTTCTTCACCGACGCGGCGGATTATCGGGCGCGCTTTCCTGATGGGCGCATCGGCTCTGATCCGAGCCAATCGGCAGTGGAACACGGCCAACGCATCATCGCCGTTGCGGCGGATGCATTCGCGGACGAGCTCGCGACGTTTTTCGGTGAGGATGAATTGGGCGGAAACATTCAGGCGCAGGCGGCGGAGTAAGCGCCCTTTCCCCTTGGCGAACCCAATGGCGCGCGGCTAAACCTGCCCCCATGTTGCACATCAATGATCTGCGTTATTCCATCGAAGGCCGCATGCTGTTCGATCAGGCCACGCTGGCCTTCCCCGATCGCGCCAAGGTGGGCCTGGTCGGGCGCAACGGGACGGGCAAGTCGACGCTGTTCCGTCTGATCCGCGAGGAGATCACGCCCGAGAGCGGATCGGTGTCAGTGCGCAAGGGACTGGCCATTGGCGGGGTGGAACAAGAAGCGCCGGCCGGGCCGGACAGTATCCTGGAGCGCGTGCTGGCGGCGGACACTGAACGCGCGGCGCTGTTGGCTGAAGCCGAGACGGCGGGCGATCCTCACCGCATCGCCGAAATCCAGACCCGGCTTGCCGATATCGATGCGCACTCAGCTGAGGCGCGGGCGGCCACAATTCTGGCGGGGCTTGGCTTTTCCCACGCCGATCAGGCCCGGGCGTGTTCTGAGTTTTCCGGCGGCTGGCGCATGCGTGTGGCGCTGGCGGCGGTGTTGTTCGCCAAGCCCGATGTGCTGCTGTTGGACGAGCCGACCAACTATCTCGATCTGGAAGGGGCGATGTGGCTGGAAAGCCATTTGAAGACTTATCCGGGCGGTTTCATCATCATCAGCCACGACCGTGATTTGCTCAACGCCAGCGTGGATCGGATCGTGCATCTGCGCCAAGGCAAGCTGTTTTCCTATGCCGGGGGGTATGACCAATTTCAGCGCCAGCTGGCTGAACAGCAACGGCTGCAGTTGAAACTCAAAGATCGCCAAGAGGCCGAGGCCAAACGCCTGCAGGCCTTTGTGGATCGTTTTAAGGCCAAGGCCTCAAAGGCGCGCCAAGCCCAGAGCCGGGTGAAACGGCTGGAGAAAATGCAACCGCTCGCCACCATGGTGGAAAGCCCGGTGGCGCCGTTTGTGTTCCCCTTCGCCCAACGCCAAATCGCCCCGCCCATCATTCGCGTGGAAGAGGCTGATGTGGGCTATGCGCCCGGCGCGCCTGTGCTGCGCGGGCTTAATCTGCGTGTGGACGGCGATGATCGCATTGGCCTGCTGGGCCGCAATGGCGAGGGCAAATCCACACTGGCAAAGTTGTTGGAAGGTCGACTTGGACCGCTTTCGGGACATGTGCGCCGGCATAAAAAGCTCAAAGTGGCGTTCTTTGCCCAGCACCAGATCGAGGAGCTGAACCCGAAGGAGAGCGCGTACGACCATGTGCTGGCGCTGATGCCGGACAACACCGAGGCCGAGCGCCGCTCACGCCTGGCGCAGTTTGGACTGGGCGCCGACAAGGCCGACACGCCGGCGGGCGATCTGTCGGGCGGTGAAAAGGCGCGATTGTTGATGAGCCTGATCACCTTTGGCGGCGCGCATTTGATCATACTCGACGAGCCGACGAACCATTTGGACATGGACAGCCGCGTGGCGCTTTCCGACGCCATTAACGCCTTCGAGGGCGCGGTGATCTTAATCAGCCATGATCGCGCGCTGATCGAAAATTGCGTGGATCGCTTGTGGTTGGTCGGTGATGGCGCGGTGCAGCCCTATGACGGCGATATGGACGAATACCGGCGGCTGATCATCGGCAAACCGGGCAATGGCGAGACATCGTCCGCGAATGGTGCGGCGCTGGGAGGGGCCAAAACCCAAGCGCGCAGGGCCGCCGCGGCGCGCCGCGCCGATCTGGCGCCATTGAAGAAGGAAGTGGCGCGCTGGGAAAAGGAGATCAATCGCCTCACAGAGGTGATGGCGGTGATCGACAAGGGCCTGGCCGCGCCTGGCCTTTATGAAAAAGATCCGTCCACGGCTGCAGACTTGTTCAAGAAACGCGCGAAGGCGGCAGAGTTATTGGAAACGGCTGAGCTGCGCTGGCTTGAGGCGAGCGAAGCGATGGAGGTCGCGACCGATGGATGATTGTGAGCCTTTGCAAGTCGTTACGCCACCGGCGAAACCTGTGTAGGCGCTGTTGACGCCGCATCGCCGTTGTCGGCCGCCTCATTCGGCCATATGCCAAACGGATCGGAAAGCTCATACCCCAAGGCCTCCGCCACGGCGGGATAGGTGACTGCGCCATCATGAACATTGAGACCACGGGCCAAATGCACGTTGGATTTGAGCGCGTCGAGCCCTTTCTTGGCCAACAATAGCCCAAAAGGCAGCGTCGCATTATTCAGCGCCTCGGACGAGGTGCGCGGCGCCGCGCCCGGCATGTTGGCCACGCAGTAGTGCACCACGCCGTCCACGGCGAAGGTGGGATCAGCGTGGGTAGTGGGCTTTGAGGTCTCAAAGCATCCCCCCTGATCAATGGAGACATCCACCATCACCGAGCCATTTTTCATGCGCTTGAGCATGTCGCGCCTGACCAATTTGGGCGCCGAGGCTCCTGCTGTGAGGACGGCGCCGATGACCACGTCGGCGTGCAATACCTCCTCTTCCACCGAGTCGATCGTGGAATATCGGGTGCGTACCTCGCCGAGAAAAATATCGTCAATCTGGCGCATGCGCGGCAGGGACCGCTCGAGCACAACAACCGAGGCATTGAGCCCCTTGGCCATGCGCGCCGCATTCAATCCCACCACGCCGCCGCCCAGCACGGCCACGCGAGCTGGGTGTACGCCAGGCACGCCTGACAGCAGCATTCCCATACCGCCATTGTGTTTGAGCAGCGTTTCGCCAGCGGCAAAGATGGAGATCCGTCCCGCCACTTCGCTCATGGGCGCAAGTAAAGGCAGCCCGCCGCTCTGATCGGTCACCGTTTCATATGCTATGGCGGAGCATCCCGACTCCACGAGCCCCTTGGTTTGTTCTGGGTCTGGCGCCAGGTGGAGATACGTAAACAAGATGTGGTCGGAGCGAAGGCGCGCCCATTCCTGGGGTTGGGGCTCCTTCACTTTCACAATCATCTGCGCGTCGTTAAAGATTGCGGCCGCGTCGGGGACGATTGTGGCGCCAACGCGTTCGTAATCCGCGTCGTCGTAGCCTGCGCCCTCGCCGCTTCCCTTTTGCACCATCACCTCATGGCCCTGTGACACGTATTCGCGTGCAGCCGTCGGGGTGAGTCCGACACGGTGTTCGTTGGCTTTGATTTCGGTGGGAACGCCGATACGCATGACAATTTCCTCCCTGTGTCCGCGACGTGGCGTTGGATTAAGGCCCGCGCGCTCGTGTTTCTCGTCAGGTCTATGTGGCGCCCAGCTTGTTCAGTGTCGAGCGATGAAAACGAATCAACTGGTTTCCGGCTACACCGCTTTGAACAAAAATACGCCAAAGGGACATTGCTCGTCGATCCATTGACGCTCCAGAGCAAACCCGTATGTGCTTGCATCAGCGATGATCCATTCGGGCTTAAACTTGTGTGAGTTTTCTGTGTGGATCGTTTCGCCTTGCGCCATGGTGAAGGCTTCGCCCGTCACCGTGAAGACTTGATCAACGAGACTTTCCAAATGCATTTCAATGCGTTGGGCGACCTCGTTCCAGATGATCTTGTGCGCGAAATTATCGATGACGATATCACCTGCCAATTCGCCATTAATGCGATGCAGCAAGTTGAGATTGAACTCGGCGGTTACGCCGGCCGCGTCATCATAAGCGGCGATCAACACGTCGATATCTTTGACCAAGTCGACGCCGACCACAAAACCATCGCCGGCGCGCAGCAATGCGCGCGTGGAGCGCCAAATGGCCTTGGCCTCGTCGGGCTCGAAATTACCAATGGTTGAGCCGGGAAAGAACGCAATGCGCTTGCATGCGTTGGCGAACATCGCGTCGGGCGTTTCGATGGTTTGGGTAAAGTCAGAACAAATCGCTCCAACATCCACATTGGGGTAATCCAAGGCAACGGCCTGCGCCGCATCGATAAGATGATCGCGGGAGATATCCTGCGCCACGTAGAGCGCCGGATCGCGCAGCGCGTCGAGCAGGATGCGCACTTTCACGCTCGATCCTGAGCCCAGCTCAATGAGACCCGCTCTCGGACCGGCCCAATCGGCGATCTCCGGCGCACTTTGTTCCAGCAATGCGATCTCTGTGCGGGTGGGATAGTATTCCGGCAGAGAGGTGATTTGATCAAATAGTGCTGAACCGCGTTCGTCGTAAAAGTATTTGGGCGATGTCGTTTTCGGCGTTGCCCGTAATCCGGAAAGAATGTCAGCGCGAAAATCACCGAGCGGTGGCTCAAGGTCATGCAAGAAAAGGAGCGACGGCGACGTCGCCTGTGCGCGCTGGGCTGCTTTGGTCATGGGAAATAAGCTTTCGCTGGTTTCTAAGCGGTATCTGCATCGCTATACGCGCGTGAGCGCAAAGCGGTTGATGAGGCAGCGTTATGCCGCGCATGCAGGTATACCCATGCCGGCGGAGATTTGACAACCAAACTGCCGGCCTGGCTCTCATCAAGTCTATGCGATGATAGCACTTGCGCCATCTTCGACAGGCCAGCAATTGGGCGCACATGTGGACGAGAAACGATGGCAATCGGGACAAGATCCGCGATCTCGCGCCAACCAAACCAACGGTGAAATCCAGCCAAGTTGTCTTCGCCCATAACCCAGACCCAATGCACGGACCGCCAGTGTCGCGTCAAAAAGCGCACTGTGTCCAATGTTCGGCCAAGGTCCTCGTCCCGTTCGATTGTCGAGATCACATGGCGAGGTCGACCATCGATGAGTGCGCGCACATCTTGAACACGCTGGGCGAAATCACTGGTCTCAGCCGGTGACTTCAGGGGGTTTTGCGGGCTGACCACCCACCAAACGCGATCGAGACCAAGACGTTTTCGCGCCGTTTCCGCCACATGCCAATGGCCCTCATGGGCAGGGTTGAACGATCCCCCATAAATTCCGACCGCCAAGCCAGGCGACAGAGCGGGCGTGGACAGTGCGACTGAACGATTGTGTGGCTTTGGCAATGGGTTCAGGGCGTCCATGCCGTATCCGCCTCACCCCGGTCAGCTGCTGCGGCCTCCTCAACCGCTCTGGCGCGCAATGCTTTGACATGACTCCAGGCGGCAAAGGCCAGCTCACGCACGTTCTGACGCGCGGCGCCAGAAATGGCGAATATCTCGTGATCGGTGACGGCGCGAAGTGGCGCGGTCTTTTGCGCGACCTCCTCTTCGCTCAGGGCGTCAATCTTGTTGAGCGCGATGATCTCCGGCTTCGTGGCGACGCTCTCGCCATACGCCTCGAGTTCTTCGCGAATGGTTTCATAGGACTTGACCGGATTCTCCTCAGTTCCGTCGATCACATGGATCAGCACGGCGGTGCGCTCCACATGACCCAAGAATCGCGTACCCAGGCCGGCTCCATCACTGGCCCCTTCGATCAAGCCGGGAATATCGGTCATCACGAACCGAGCGCCAGCGTCCAAATCCACGACACCCAAATGAGGATGCAGTGTGGTGAAAGGATATGCGGCGGCTTTCGGATTTGCAGCGGAAAGCGCGGACAACAGCGTGGATTTTCCGGCATTGGGCAAACCAACCAAGCCCACATCAGCTATGAGCTTAAGGCGAAGCCAGATGGTGCGTTCGACCCCTGGTTCGCCGGGGTTGGCCCGGCGCGGCGCTCTGTTCACCGAGGACTTGAACCGCGCATTGCCCCATCCCCCCGAACCGCCTGCGGCCAGCAATTCCCGCTGGCCCGGCTCAGTGATGTCGGCCAGCAGTTCCTCGCCGGATTCGTCAAAAATCTGGGTGCCTACGGGAACCTTTAGCACAGCGTCCTTTCCGGCTGCGCCGGTGCGATTGCGGCCCATGCCATGGGTCCCAGTTTGCGCCTTGAAATGTTGTTGATAGCGATAATCAATCAGGGTGTTGAGCCCGTCTGCGGCCTCCACCCACACATCCCCGCCTTTGCCGCCATCACCGCCATCGGGGCCGCCAAATTCCACATATTTTTCGCGGCGGAACGACACGCATCCCCCTCCGCCATTGCCGGAGCGTATATGGACTTTGGCTTGGTCAAGAAACTTCATGCTGTGCGCCTTCGCCAGTGCGGGCGCCACCGCCCACTCGCGCCGCCAACTTGTATTACATCATAGCCGCACTTGGCGAGCGGCGGACCAAGCACATCCCAATCCGCCGCACTCAGACACGCCCTTCATGCGGTCATGGACAACGCAGACGGACCGGAATCAAACTGAAAACCCACACATCGGGCGCGCGCATGTCGGCCCAGCGAATACCGTTCAAACGATTGGCCTGTCGGCTGGAAGCCTAGCTTTTCCAACACCCGTGCGGACGCAGGATTGTCATCAAAGTGGCCAGCAACCAGGTGGGTGGCGCCCAAATCATTCAGCGCCCAATTGACCGCTGCGCGCGCCGCTTCTGTGGCGTAGCCCTGTCCCCAGAATGGACGGCCAATCCAATAGCCCAACTCGTAGGAGCCCTCCGCTCCTGTACAATGCAGACCCACCGCGCCAATCAGACCTTCCGAGGGCAGATCGACCGCAAATGGAAAATCCGAGCGGCGGCGGCGACCATGACCTTGCAACATGATCCAGCCTTCAGCAGCTTCCGGAGGGTAAGGGTGCGGAATGGCCACGGCCATGCGCGCCACATCCTTGTCGCCGGCGAGTGTGGCGACGCGTTCAGCGTCCTGCTCGCAAAAGGGACGGATGATTAATCGCTGGGTCGTGAATGTGAGCCGCATGGGGCCCTCCCTGAGACTATACGAACGGACATCGGTTTGGCGGCGATCCGCCTTCCGCTCGCTGGAGGACCGCCCATCGAGAGGCGGTCGTCAGTCCACCTCAGGATTCAGATTTGGTTGTAAGCGGCATGACCGAGACAAAGGACTGATCGCCCGCCTTACGACGAAACGCGACAACGCCTTCTTCGGTTGCAAAAAGGGTGTGGTCCTTGCCCATGCCGACATTATCGCCTGCACGAAACTTCGTGCCGCGTTGACGGACAATGATATTGCCCGCCGCAACGCGCTCTCCGGCGTATTTTTTCACGCCAAGGCGCCGGCCTTCTGAATCGCGACCGTTCCGCGATGACCCGCCTGCCTTTTTGTGCGCCATGGGTGTGGCTCCTTGATTTGCGTCTCACGCCCCCTGTGGCGTGGTGTTATGCTTGGATCGACCCAGCGTGTCGACCCCTATTTCTGCTCTCAGCCCAACAATTTCTTCGCTTGGCCGACCCAATCGTCACGTTCAAAGCGCCCCTTGGCGCCGATCGCCTCTTCGATCTTCTCGATTTCTGCGGCCGACATGTCCGCGATTTGCTTCAGACTGGTTACACCCGCAGCGTTTAATTTTTTCTCAAGCGCTGGACCCAAGCCGCTGATTTGCTTCAGATCATCACCCGCGTCCGCCTTCGCCTTGGCCGGTGAGGCGGCCTTTTTCTCCGCGGCGGGTTTCTTTTCAGCTGCTGGCTTTTTCGCCGCTGCTTCGGGTTTCTTCGCCGCGGGTTTAGCCGCACCCGCTTCTTTCGCAGCAGGCTTGGCCGCTGCGGCCTTTGCCGTTTTGGCTGCTGGCTGAGCCGCCTGATCAGCGCCGTCATCCTTAGGCTTGGGCGCAGCCTTGGCCTTTTTCGGCTTCGGCGCTCCATCGGCCGCGATCGACGTGATGCGCACCACGGTCTCAGGCTGACGGTGACCCATTTTACGCTGGTAGGTGTTGCGTGGACGCGTCTTGATGATGGTGATCTTCTGCGCGCGACGCTGTTCCACCACTTCGGCCAGTACGGCTGCGCCGGACACCAATGGCGCACCCACTTTCGGCGCGCCGCCGTCTGCGCCCAGCATCAGCACATGGTCGAACACCACCTCATCGCCAGCGTTGAGCGGTTCGCCATCTTCGCCCGCAAGCTTCTCAATGACGATCACGTCTTCAGGCGCAACGCGATATTGTTTGCCGCCAGATTTAAAAACCGCGAAAGCGGACATAGCATCAGCCGGCCGCGTCCAAATGTTCCGCGCCGGCCCCCGTCAATCATGTGGTTATTCCAGTGAGCGCGCATGCAACTCAAGCGCGGTGGTATGGCGCGCGCATGCGAAGCTGTCAATGCATATGGGCCGAGTGAGCGCTGATTTGGCTGTGATTTTTTGTCAGACTTCGGCGGCGCATCACCAATTACTCACATTGTCGCCTCTGCGCGAGCCTTGGCGTTTGTCTGCTGGCGACGCGCCTCCACCGCATCCACATCGAGGTCGCCCTTATCGGCCAGCAATTCGGCATAGAGATCCCTATGACGGCGCGCGATCAAATTGCTGTCCACCGTTTGCTCGGCTAACGCGCGGCATGATGCGCTCAAAGCGCCAGATGCAGTCGATTGATCGAGCAAGTCATCCATACACGCTGCGTAAGCTTCGACATCAAAGGCCGGGGCCAACGCCCCACTTTCCCCCGGCTTGATCAAATCGCTATTGCCCCCGATGTCAAAGGCGGCCACAGGAACACCGCAGCCCAATGATTCTGCGATAAAGTTGGAGAGATTTTCCTCGCGCGAGGGCAAGGCGCACAGGTCCGCGGCCGCCAAGTGCAGCGCCATTTCGTCTTGTCCGGAAATGACACCCGTTGCGCGCACGTCCATGTGCCTGACTTGCTCAAATTCTGGGGGGATGCGTCCGCCTATCACCAATAAGGTGGGCCGCTCCGATTCCATTCGAGGTTGCATGCGGGCCAGGGCCTCAAGCAGGAGGTCGGCGCCTTTGCGCTTGTCACCCAATTGGACTGCAGCAACCAACAGAACCGGGCGATCTGGGTCCAAGCCCAAGCGACTGCGCGCCTCCGCCTTCTTATGCGGACGGAAAATGCTCAGATCCACGGCATTGGGAATCACGTCAATACGCCGCCCGGCGAAAAGCGCGCTCTCAGCGGCGCAGCGTGCAAGCCAGCGGGAAGGCGAAACAATTGTGAGGTCCACATTGGCAAATGCTTCGTGTTTGCGGTTCAGCAAACTGTTGGCCAAATGGCCCGAGGCGTTGGCCCGCAAAATCGGACAGGGCCGGCAATCATCCCGATACCTCTCGCAATCGCCCGCATAATGACAACCGCCGGTGAATGGCCACATGTCGTGCAAAGTCCAAACCACGGGTCGTCTAATTTTAACCAGGTCTTCAGGGCTCAACAACCCCGCATTGATCCAATGCAGATGAACGAGATCTGCGCTAAACTCCTGAAGCACGCGCGACCAGCCCATCGATAAGGTCGCCGGCGAAAACAAGGTTGTTCCCGGCCGCCGCAGAATGCGACCGCGCTTCACTTCAAACCAGCCCAATGCGCGGACGGCCTTTTGCGACAACAGCCCAGAGATTTCGGAGACACGAGGGTCGTCGGTGTTTTTGCGCGCGACTCGCATGCTGGCGTCCACGCCCTGCTCAAGCAGCGCCCGGTGCAAACGGTGGGCGGCGCGACCGGCGCCTGCCGGGCCATCATCATATGACACAGTGAGCAGTTTCATGCCCCTCCGCCCTCTTCGGCCCCTAACCGTCGGCCCCCCATGATATTTTCAGGCGTAACATGATGCGCTTTTGCAGTGCAACACGCGCCGTCAGGCTTTGGGGGCGAGGCGACATTTGTGTGGCTGCCAGGACACTGGACAAAATGCTCGAATTGGCCCCGCTGCGCGCACAGCGTTGATACTTTTGATTTTTGTTCGACCACTCCTGATATGTCATGTGTCCCCACTTCCCCGGAGAGGTGCCGGAGTGGTCGCCCGGCGCATCTGCGATGCGGCTCGTCTCCCCATCTTGTTCGACCACTCCTGATATGCCATGTGTCCCCACTTCCCCGGAGAGGTGCCGGAGTGGTCGAACGGGGCGGTCTCGAAAACCGTTGTGCGCGCAAGCGCACCCAGGGTTCGAATCCCTGTCTCTCCGCCAGCAAACAAAGGTCCAATCCGGTCAATTGTCGCAGATTTGGCATGGATGCCGTGGCGTCATGATGGCTGCGGAGAACACAATAGGACTGCACCATGGACCGGAAGGCCGCTCAAAAGTTCTTGGATGAACTGCTCGAAGAACTCGCCGCCATTGAGCACGAACGCTGGAGCCATTGGCAAAGCTTTATGCACTCCAAAGGGGAAAAACGGGCTGATGGGTCGTTGGTGCTGCCCGCTGATCACGTCGCGCGCTGGGAACACCAAATGCGGACCAGCTACGCCGATCTGAGTGAAGCTGAAAAGCAAAGCGACCGCGATCAGGTCCAGCGCTACCTTCCCGTCATCGCGAGCGCGCTGGCGAACGACAAAAAATAAAACCTCCTCACAGCCTTTCGTCCGGCAGAGCAGCAGCGCAAGCGACTCGAGCGATCAATGGAGCCCCGTTTAAGGGTTGGCTGTCAAAAACATGCAGATCGCGCATGCGCTGGCGCTTGGAGACGACCGGTTGTGGCGGCATGAGCCTTTGGTCACCCGTTTCCCCCTCCCCCGTCGCGAACAATGGCGCGAACGCTACAGCCTTAAGTGTTATTCTGAATTTCGATAAATTGCGTTACACTGTCCGTGGTTGGAATCAGTTTGAGGACCAGATGTCGGAACTTGTCGAAGGCCTGAAACGGGAACACAACAAATATCGGCGCTATCTGGCGTTGTTTGAAAATCAAATCAATAAAATGGAGCGTGATGGCCAGTTTGATTACGACATCATCGACACTTTGCTCGAGTATTTTCTGCTCTACCCGGACCAGTGGCACCACAAAAAGGAAGACGTCATCTATGATGAGGTGATTGGTGACGACGATCCCACATCCTTGGCGCTGTACAACTTGCACGCTGAACATGAAATGCTCGAAGCGGCAATCCGGTCCTTCGGAGAACGGGTCGAGCATTTGCGCATTGGCCAAGACGTGCCCGCTTCGCTTTTGGTGAAGGAAGGCGCACGTTATCTGCGGTTGATCCGCGAGCATATGGCCAGGGAAGAAGAATGGTTTTTCCCCGCTGCAGAGCACAGGCTGTCACCGGATCAATGGCGGCGCATCGAAGACAAAATCAATCAGACGCTGGGCCCACAACGCGCCAGCTCTCCAGTCCTGAAAGAGCTTAAACGATTGGAGAGTGAGATTGACCGGTTGTGCGTGGAAGCCGAGTAGAGTTAGCCGGTCGGGGGCAATGCGATCGATTTTTGAGGGAAAAGCAGTTGGCGACTGCGACGTGAAGCACGCACCATCGCAGCCGCCTACACTGTAACGCCGCGGTGAGGGGATGTGGGGCGATATACCCACCGCGTCGATGAACCCACCATGCACTACCGCAGACGGTAGGTCTTTGCCGCTCAAGACAACTTTTGTGCACTGGGCGACAATTAACGGCATGATTGCTGCACATGGACATGCCGTTGCTTGACCCGCGAGTCAGGCTAACGGGCCGTGCAGCGCCACTGGGCCAGATCTGTTTGTTTTGGGAAAAGCAGTTGGCGACTGCGACGTGAAGCACGCACCATCGCAGCCGCCTACACTGTAACGCCGCGGTGAGGGGATGTGGGGCGATATACCCACCGCGTCGATGAACCCACCATGCACTACCGCAGACGGTAGGTCTTTGCCGCTCAAGACAACTTTTGTGCACTGGGCGACAATTTTTGTGGCGAGCTGAGCGGCTTTAAGCGCTTGTTTCGCCGTCAACACTTTGCCTATCGTAATTGCTGGAGCAGCGGCTCAGTCGGTTTGCCGCTCAGCGTTTACGCACCAGGGGCGGTTAGACCCAAGGGGGAGGACAGTTATGACCGACGCCACATTACGCACCAGTCCGGGCGGCTATCCGGAACTTACTTGGCCGGCAATCATCATTGGCTGGTTTTTGGGCGCCATCATCGCGGTTTCGATCGGCTATGCGGCCTTGATCCTCGGTTTTTCCATCGAGGGCTCGGAGCTGGCGGCGATTTTGGGATTCGGCATCCTGCGCGGGGTGCTGCGGCGCAAATCCATTGTTGAGAACAATATCGTGCAGACCGTGGCCAGTGCGGTGAACGGCGCCTCCTCAGGCATGATGTTTTCTGTGCCTGCGATTTTTATTCTTGGTTATGGCGACCGGTTTGACCCGGTTTTGCTGACTTTCGGCTGTGTCGCCGGCGCCTTTTTGGGCATCGCCTTCATCATTCCGCTGCGCAAGCAAATGATCGACTTTGAGCGTCTCACCTTTCCCGGCGGCGTGGCGGTGGCGACGATCTTGAAATCGCCAGGCGCGGGCGTGCGCAAGGCCATGTTACTGCTCGGTGCGGCGGCCATTTCTGGGATTATTCACGCCATCACGCAAACCACAGGCGTGAGCAATTGGAATGTCGGCGAACAAATGGGCGCGCCAAGCTGGTTTAACGGCGTGTGGTATCTCTCTCTATTGACGCTCGGCGTGGCGTTCATTGCCGGCCGCGGCGGGCTGGCGTTCATCATTGGCGGCTTTGTGGTGTGGTGGTTCATCACGCCCTTGTTGGCTGCAACGGACAATTTTCCCGTCGATCCAGAAACCGGCGCCGTCTTGAGCGACACGGGCTCATTGCGCGGCCTTCTCTACCGTCCGGTGGGCATTGGCATGCTCATTGGCGGCGCAGTGATGGGCGTGATCCTCGCAGCGCCACTGATTGGTTCGGCCATCAACGCCATGCGCGACTCGTCCAAATCCGACGCCGCAATGAGCAAAGACGAAATGCCAATCAACTTGCTCTTCCTCGCCATTGGCGGAGCAGTGCTGTTGCTCGGTTTCATCGCCATCAATGCGGTTGAGACTGTGGGGATTGGCCGTGGATTGCTGATGGCTGTGCTGGGCACGCTGTGGATTTGGATGTCGGGCATCATTCTATCCGAAGCCATTGGCCGCACTAATTGGTCGCCATTGTCGGGCATGACGCTGATCGCGGTGACATTGCTCATCTTCATTGTGTCAGGACTGGATCGAGCCGATGCGATCATCGCTGCGGTGACGGTGGGCGCGGCGGCCTGTGTGGCCATGTCCCAAGCCACCGATCTGATGTTGGACTTGAAGACCGGTTATCTGGTGGGCGCCACGCCGCGCATGCAGCAATGGGGGCAGTTTATCGGCGCATGGCTCGGCCCGATTGTGATTATTGTGCTGATTTTTGTACTGCACGACGCCTATGGGCTGGGATCGGACAAACTCCCCGCCCCGCAAGGCCAAGCGCTCGCGGCCACGATTGAAGGCATTCTCGGCGGCGATGTGCCAGTGATGAAGTATCTGGCAGGTGCGGCCATGGGCGCCCTGCTCACCGCTACGCAAGGCGGGCTGGGCATTACGGTGGGCTTGGGCTTCTACCTGCCATTCAACATTGTTCTGACCTACGCTATCGGTACGGCGCTGCGATTGTTGGTCAATCGCTTTGCGGGTGAGGACGTGGCGGAAAACACCGGGATCCCCATCGCAGCAGGCTTCATTGTCGGCGAAGCGCTCGTCGGCGTGGGCTTTGCGGTCTACTTCATCTTCGCCGCGCAGGGAGGCTGATCATGAAACTGCTGGGCTATCTTCTTGTCATCGTTGGATTTTTGAGCGCGGCATTCCTCTCATCGCTCGATCCTGAACTGGTCAATTGGACGCTGTTCATTCCCGCCATTATTGTGGGGGCGGCTGGAGTCTTGTCCGTGCGGATCGCCAAAAAGCGTGCGGCCGGCGACAGCACTGTGCTCAATGAGGCAAAAACCACCCTGACTGAAAGCTTGAACAACATAGTCGTGAACCTGGGTGCGTTGCGTGCTGATCCCTCACAACTGCCGAGCCATGATTTGCGCTTTGAGATTGACGCCACGTTTCGTGAGGATTTGCGCAATTTCGCCGATGCCCGCGAAAGCATGAAGCCGCTGTACGGACTGAAGGCCTATGCTGAGGTGATGAGCGCCTTTGCCGCCGGTGAGCGCTACCTCAATCGCATTTGGTCAGCCTCGGTGGATGGCTACGCCGACGAAGCCATCGCCTATTTGGATCGCGCGGCTACACAATTTGACGACGCACAGGCCAAATTGCGGCGCGTGATGGCCGGGCCAACCAGTTAGCATCATTCGGGCGTTGTGGTGCGAGCAAACACTGAGCGTTCCGCCGCGCGAAGCAATGTCGCGAATTCGCCCGCCGAATCGAGTTGCGTCCACATGATTTGGCCCACTTCATAGCTGGATTGCTGACGGGCAATGGATGCGTCCGCGTCTGAGGCATCGTTGCGGCGCGCATCAGCGCGGGCCATGCGCACTGGTTCGGCACAATTGAGCCAAATGCCCGCGAAATCGACATTGGCCGCTGTAGCAATGCGTTCCAAGGCAAACCGCTCTTGCTCGCGCGCATGCACAGCGTCGACAATCACACTCTGACCGGCGGCCAAAACAGCGCCGGCCTTGGCGCGCAGGCGTTCATAAACCGCTTGGGTCGCTTCAGAGGTGTACGCGCTGGCGGGCAAGCGATCGGTGGCCGTCACGCCCGCCATCAATTTGCGCTCCACATCGCTGCGCACCACCAAAGCGCCGACCGGTCCAGGACACAGAGGCGCCAAGTGCGCAGCGAGGACCGATTTCCCGCTTCCCGACAACCCGCCAACCGCAATCAGACGCGGCTTGGCCAGCGCCAGGCTTTCATGCGCAAGGCGCAGATATTCCCGGGCTTCTTCGTCAGCGCCCGGGTCGGATGCAGCACGATCCAATGCCACCTTAGCGCGCACGCCAGCGCGAATTGAAATCAACAGTGGCATGGCCGCGACGGCGGCCAGATCATCGGCGGTCCAATTCGCAAAATAAGCGTTCACCAATGCATTGGCATGAGGCTTCAGGTCGCGATGGAGCAAATCCATCACCACAAACGCCAAGTCGTACAAGACGTCTGTGGTCGCGAGCGCGTCACTGAATTCCAACGCATCGAACAATACTGGCGCGCCCTTCCACATCACGATATTGCGCAGGTGCAAATCGCCATGGCACCGGCGCACCCAGCCCCGCTCCGCCCGATCCAAAAGCAATTCCTCCACTCGGGCGAAGGCGCGCTCAGTGCGATGAGACAGTGCGTTGACTTTGGTTTCGCCGAGCACGCCTTTCCCCTTACGTACGCGAGCGATCGTGTCCGAAAACACTCGGCGCAAAGCGTCACCAGCTTTTCTGTCAACACCTTTCGGCGCGTGCTCGTGTGAGCGGTGAATCACCTCAGCCAGCGGCGCCATGTGAGCCACACGCAAGCGATCCTGGCGCGCCATGACATCGAACACATCCTCTTGGGCGAAGCGGCGCATGCGCACGATAAATTCGACAGGCTCGCCGTCACCGTCGAGCTCCAAGTGTCCGTTCGCCCGCCGCGTCACCTGCGAGACGCCGAGATAAATCTCCGGCGCAGCTGTTGCGTTAATCTGAAATTCTTTGTGACACGCCGCTTCTCGCAACGGCAGAGTGGAGTAGTCAAGGTAGGGAAATGTCACCGGCTTTTTGATCTTGAGCGCTTCGGATTTGGTGAGAAACACGCAACTGGCGTGTGTCTCGATCACCTGCTCCGCGTGGCCATCCGTCAAACTCAGCAAAAAGGCGCAAACCCGCCTGTCCAGTTGAGCGCACGGCAAAACCGGTGGATCGGAAGTCGTCGCCATGGCGCCTCCTTGCGCGATGGGTTACGGCAGCGGACGCACCGTCACCACGCGGAAGGTTCGGGTTTCGCCGTCGTGTTCGGTGATTGAGACGTACTCCCCCGGTTGGACGGCGTGGGTCTCCAAATGGAAGAAATGCTCATCATCGTCTTCGCCCGGCTCATAGGAAAACGCCCAAGTGCGATGGCGGGTATGGATCAGCTGCCCGCTCTCATGCTCTTCACGCGGATGAAAGCGACGCACGTGCGCCCGGCGTTTGTTTTCGCGCCAAGCAGATTCATCCAGCCGTCCCTCCCCATCGAGCGGCGCGGAAAATTCATAACCGTGATTCGGATCGCCATTTACCGCTTCAGGCGAACGCGCCAGTTCCAGTCGCACGGCATACCAAGACATTAGACCCTCACTTGTCCGCAAAACGATCTCAAGACCCGCATTATGGCGGATGTCGCCACCCTTAGCCAAGGGCGACGACCAATTCACCAATTCACAACGGCAGCAAGGACTGCTGAGCCCTAGTAATCCCAGCCTGTCTCCAATACCGGCAGCGCCGTGGTGGCCTTAATCGCTTGCATGGAGAAAGCGGACGTCACATCGGACATGGGGGCGACGTTGATCAGTTTTTTGTAAATACGGTCATAGTCCGCGATGTCGCGCGCGACAACTTTGAGCAAATAATCGATATCCCCGCCCAAGCGATGCAATTCGAGCACTTCGGGGATTTTCGCGACGCCATCGGCGAATTGATGCAGCCACTCTTCGTCATGGCGATTGGTGCGCACAAACACAAACAAAGTGACATTCAGCCCCAGCGCCGCGTGGTCCACCAACGCCACGCGCCGTGTGATCACGCCGGCGTCCTCCAAGCGCTTGATACGACGCCAGCAGGCGTTCTGTGACAATCCCACTATCGCTGCGATCTCCGCTGATGGCGTGGAGGCGTCGCGCTGGAGTTCAGACAAGATCCGCGCGTCGAGTGTGTCAAGCTTACTCACGAAATGGCCGGTTTATCTCTAATTTTTGCGCATTTGTGCAATTCCTATCACAGAATCGAGAGTATTTTGCCGAAAAACCGCATTATTCTGATTAGTCATAGCTGAATGGAGGCGTGCATGTTGCGCAAAGTGTTTTGCGAGCACCCCGAAAGCGTTGGCGAAACTTATGGTGAGCATTTTTTTCAGGCCTGGCGCTTTGGGCTTAAGATGATCTTGGGCGGTTTGGCGTGTCTGGTGCACGGCCTGATTCCCAGTCTGTTCAAGAAGACGGGCAGCGCCACGATTGTTGACTTGCACGACTGCATGGTGGCGAGCCGCGCGAAACAAACGCCCGCTGCAGTGCTGCGTCAACGCCGCACCGGCGACTTGCGATAGCGCTTTGACGATCCGCTCGCCCTGCCAAGGCTCAACCTCGGGGGCTGGCGCGCGATTGCACAGTCAGATATCCCAGAGCCACAAAAGCGCTTTGCGATCACCGACAGGCTGCACCTGTGCGCAGACCGCAGCGCTGGTCACAGACACAACAAAAGGCCGTCGCCATGGACGTGAAAGCCAACATCATCGACGCCATCGGCAATACGCCGCTGGTCAAGCTTAACAAGGTCGCGCCCGAGAACGCCGCGACCATTCTCGCCAAATGCGAATACATGAACCCCACTGGCTCAATCAAAGACCGTATGGGCCCTTACATCATCGAACAGGCGGAAAAAGCCGGCTTGCTCAAACCCGGCGGGACGATTGTGGAGAACACGTCGGGCAATACCGGCCAATCGCTGGCCATGGCCGCCGCGGTCAAGGGCTATCAATGCGTGTTCACGCTCCCTGACAAAATGAGCCAAGAAAAAATCGACATGATGAAAGCGTATGGCGCGAAAGTCGTGATCACGCCAACAGACGTGCCCGGCGATTCGCCCGAGCACTATGTGAACACGGCCAAGCGTATCGCTGAGGAAACGCCCGGCGCCTTTTATGTCAACCAGTACCACAGCCAGTGGAACATTGATGCGCACTATCATCTGACAGGCAAAGAGATTTTCGATCAGACCGATGGCGGCAAATTTGACGTGTTTATGGGTGGCACTGGCACGGGCGGCACCGTGTCAGGCGTAGGCCGCTACATGAAGGAGCATGCGCCAAACGTGAAAATTATCGGCGTCGATCCACTCGGTTCGGTCCATTATCATCTGTTCAAGACCGGTCAATTGCCCACCGCTTATGTCTACTCCGTTGAAGGCATTGGCGAGGATATCGCCTGCGACGCCATGGACTTTTCCGTGGTCGACGACATGGTTCAGGTCAATGATAAACAATCCTTCGATATGGCGCGCCGCCTCGTGCGCGAGGAAGGATTGTTTGTCGGCGGTTCATCGGGCTCGATCGTTGCTGCGGCAGTCGAGGTGGCAAAGGAAATCGGACCGGGCAAAACCATTCTTGTCACGCTTTGCGATTCCGGCACTCGCTACATCACCAAGTTTTTGTCCGATAGGTGGATGGCCGAACATGGATTCTTGGAGGACGGTCCTGAACTCGGCTTGGTCGAAGACATCATTGGCGAACGCAACCTCACGCCCATCACAGCCACCGCGAGCGCGCCGTTATCCGAAGTCATCACTCTGATGCGCAAGCACGGCGTGTCTCAGGTGCCCCTGAAAGACGGCGCCAACCTCACGTCTATCGTTCATGAGTCAGATATCCTCAAGGGATTACGCGAAGGCCGATTGACGCCACGCTCGCCAGTCAAAGAAGCCGCGCAACGCGTGGCCGGACTGATCTATCCAAAGGCCCGGTTAGAGGAGTTGTTTCATTTGTTCGAAACTGATCACGTCGCCGTCGTTGTTGATGGCGGCGAAGTGAAGGGCGTGATCTCGCAGATTGACCTCATTGAACACATGGCGAACACCGATCACGACACCCGCGTCGCCACACACGGATAGAGATGATGAGCAACAAAGCCTTTGCCACCCGCTGCATTCACGCCGGCCAAGAACCAGACCCGACGACCGGCGCGATCATGACCCCAGTCTACCAAACCTCGACTTACGTCCAGTCCAGCCCGGGACAGTTCATCGAGAACTATGACTATTCGCGCTCGGCCAACCCCACGCGCACCGCGCTTGAAGCCAATTTGGCCAGTTTGGAAAACGGCCGCCATGGCATTTGTTTTTCCTCAGGCGTAGCGTCGCTGGCCGCCTGCATTCACCTGCTAAAGGCCGGCGATCACGTTGTCTTATGCGATGATGTGTATGGCGGCACATTTCGCATGTTCAACAATGTTTTCACCCAGTTGGGCATAGAATTTACCCGGGTGGACATGACCGACCCCGACGCCACGCGCGCCGCTTTCACCAGCAAAACCAAGCTCGTTTGGCTCGAGACGCCGACGAACCCGACCCTGAAGGTAATCGACATTGCCGCGATCACGGCCATGGCGCGCGAGCACGGCGCCATCAGTGTGGTGGACAACACCTTCGCCTCGCCTTTTTTGCAGAACCCGCTGGCGCTCGGCGCTGACATTGTCAGCCATTCGTGCACCAAATATCTGGGCGGGCACTCAGATTTAGTGATGGGGGCGCTGATCACCAATAATGACGGCTTAGCTGAGCGATTGCACTACGTTCAAAACGCTGTGGGCGCCGTGCCCGCGCCCTGGGATTGTTTCCTTTTATTGCGCTCGACCAAGACTTTGCATGTGCGCATGGAACGCCATTGCGCTAACGCCGCGCGCATCGCCGACTGGTTGGCCGAGCGTCCTGAGGTGGAGCGCGTGATCTACCCAGGCCGCGCCGATCATCCCCAACACGCCATAGCGACCAAGCAAATGTCCGGTTTTGGCGGCATGGTGACCGTTACACTCAAGGGTGGGCTCGTGGAATCGCGCGCGTTTCTGGAAAATCTCGAGGTGTTTTCGCTGGCCGAGTCGCTTGGCGGCGTGGAGTCGCTAGTGGAACATCCGGCAATCATGACTCACGCGTCGGTTGACGAAGACAAGCGCGCCGCCCTGGGCATTACCGATGGCCTGGTTCGCTTAAGCGTTGGCATTGAAGACGCGGAAGATCTGATTGCCGATCTCGATCGCGCATTGGGAGCTTTGGTCGCGGCTTAAGCAAAGCGACGGTATATTGGAGAACACGGCGATGGCTCACACACGCATCGAGACCTTGGCTATCGCCGCCCTCCTTTTGCTGCTTTGCGCCTGCGGCCAAGGCTACGCACCGCCATGTGCACAGACCAGCGGCTTGCAATTGACCTATGCGTTTGCGCAAACCAATGGCGAATCCGAGACGCCCCGTCCTGCAGCCAAAACCATTGCTAAGCGCATAGAGCAGCGCGCTCAGGATGCCGGGTTGTCAGATATTTGTGTGTTCACACCCGGTCGCGAGGGCCCCATCACGCTGAGTCTGGGAGCCACTGTTGATCGAGATCAGGCGCTGAACACACTGGGTCTTGGGCCAAGCGCTGCAATTGCGTTTCACCTCGTGGCGGATGAAGACGACCTTGCAGCGACCGATAGTGGCTTTACCACCTTGCCCACCACAGATTCGTTCGAACCAAGTCTCACCATCTTTGCGGATCCAGCCTTAACCGGCGAGCACATTGAACGCGCAGAGCTGACAGTCGACGCCTATCCGGATTCCAGACGCCCCACTGTCTCTATCGAATTTGATCGGGAGGGATCGCGCATCTTTGCAGATTTGACCCGCCATCATGTCGGAAAACGCTTTGCGATTGTGATTGATGAGGTGGTGGTGAGCGCTCCAGTGATTCGTTCGCCGATCACCCAAGGCAGCGCATTGATTGAGGGGGACTTCACTTCTCAGGAGGCCCAATCGCTTGCGCAGAGGCTCAAGGGGCCAATCTCGCATTATCCCCTTCTGCTGGAGTCTGAGACCACCTTCGCAGCGTCAGCCCCCGAAGGGTGACCACTGTTTACATCGTGCTGCAGTTGGCCACACCGCGTGCACATTTATGTGGTAATTGCACCAAGTCGCGCGGATGTTGCCAAGAACTCGGCAACCAACACGCTTCAAAATGATGGCGTCTTAACCAAGCGCGCACGATTTGGTGGGAACATCGCCTCGAAAAGTGAGGCGCTTACTGGGAAGACGTGTGTCATGAGAAACACTCAAATCATTGAACTTGCAGAAGAATCCGAACAATTACTGTCGCGTGTCCGCCAGCTGCACGAGCAAATCCTTAAGCTGAGCGATACATCATCATCGTATTTTCGTTTGCAGGAGATTTTCCAACGCGACGTGGTGAGTCCTGAACCGCGTGCGGTCAGTCCTTATGAGCCGATTACGCCGAGTTTCTGGACGTCATTTTCCGATGACGCGGGATTTGGCTGCACCATCGCCGGCGTCGAGCCCGACGGCGCGGATTTGAATGGGCGTTACGCCATCAAATTGACGCCCAAAACGGAGTCAGAAACGCCATGGCTCGCCGTGGAGTTTGCAATGCCATGGTCTGAAGTGCGGGCCGCAAAGCATCTCAGTGTGACACTTTTTGCGACAGCAACTCGAGACTGTCTCATTCATGCACAACTTATTTACTGGGACGTGGACGGTCAGCGGTATGATGGGTTTGGTCCATCAATGCCATCCACAGAGATGCTGTCATACATGAAATCTCACCGCATTGACGCGGAGTATCGCCTGTCACAAGACGCCCGAATCGACTTCTCGCGCGATCCCGTGGTTGCTCTTTTTCTTGATCCATCCGTTGTGGAATATGTGATCTCAGACATCAGTATCCGGTTACGGTAAATTAAGACGAATCGGCCACATTATCGTCACAGGTCGAGGTCTGAGGGTCGCGAACTGGACGGTTAGGGGGCCGTTGTCATGAGCATTACGTTGGATTTTCCGGAGTATGTGCGTCAAGTGTTCGTTGAGTCGAGCGAGGTGAACCTCGTGCGTCTCAGCGCCGCTCGCGATGATGCGCCGTGCGCCGATCCAATTTTGATCAGTGTCGTCAAAAACGAACTCGACCGGTTGCCCGAGCTGCTCGCTCACTACCGTTGGTTGGATGTTGAGCGATTTGTCATTCTCGACAATGGCTCCACAGACGGCTCAATCGAGTATTTGTCGGCCCAGCCCGATGTGGATCTTTACGCCGTCGATCGGCGATTTGTGTGGCCCTATAAGCAGGGATGGATCAATCGCGTCATCGCCGAGTACGGCTATGACCATTGGTACATTTATGTGGACGCCGACG
>CAZWVH010000051.1:0-17951 GCA_964636945.1 uncultured Caulobacterales bacterium
GTGGAGATGGCGCTGTGGACATTGTTGGGCGCGCGGCCTGTGGATGTGCTGGCGTGGGAGAGCTTTGGGCTCGATTGGGTCAAGGACGTCACCGACCAGTTGAAACTGCCCGACTGCCGCGTGCTCGAGGCCGGCTATGGCGAGATTGCGGACTTATCCGCGGTGCGCGTCGACGCCGATGTGGTGTTCACCTGGAACGGGACGACCTCGGGCGTGCGCGTGCCTGACGCTCAATGGATTTCCCCCGATCGCGAAGGCCTGACCATTTGCGATGCGACCTCGGCGGCCTTCGCCCAAGCGCTGGATTGGGCCAAGTTGGACGTGGTGACGCTGTCGTTCCAAAAGGCGCTGGGCGGGGAAGGTCAGCACGGCGTGCTGATTATGAACGAGCGCGCCCTGGCGCGGGTGGCTGCGTACGACCCGCCCTGGCCGATCCCGAAAATCTTCCGGTTCAAGAAAAAAGGCGTGGCTGATGCCGAGTTTTTTGAAGGCTCGACACTGAACACGCCGTCCATGCTGGTGGTCGAGGATTGGATCGATGCGTTGGATTGGTCCGCGAGCATTGGGGGATTGCCGGCGCTGATCGGGCGGGCGGACGCGAACTTATCCGCGCTGGCCGAATGGGTGGCGCGCACCGATTGGGTCGATTTCCTCGCGCAAGATGCAGCCACGCGGTCGAACACGTCGGTGTGCTTATCCATTGTCGACCCAAAGGTGTCCCAGCTGCCGGAAGGGGAACAGTCAACCATCGCAAAAGGGATAGCCAAGCTCTTGGAGGCTGAAGGCGTAGCCCTGGACATTGGGGGATATCGCGCCGCGCCGCCAGGCTTGCGGGTGTGGTGCGGCGCCACGGTGGAGACGGGCGACATTGAAGCGCTGACGCCTTGGCTGGACTGGGCCTTCGCCTCAGTGATGGCCGAACGGGCGGCCGTATGAGTGCGCTCAAAACCGCGTCCGCCACCTTGGTGCTTCGCCCGGCCATGCTAGAAGATGTCGCGCATTTCGAGCGGTGGGACCGCGAACCCCACGTGATCGCCGCCGTTTCTGACGATCACGAGGATGATCATGCCTTCACCGATGCTGAATGGAGCGACGAGATCGGCAGTGATGATCCGGCTAGCACCTATTATGTGGGCGCAGTCGACGGCCGGCCGATCGGGGCCATGCTGATCATCGATCCGGCGCTCGAGCGCACGCACTATTGGGGGGAAGACTGCCCGCCCAACCAGCGCGCCATGGACATTTGGATTGGCGAGCCGGACATGCTGGGTCAGGGGTGGGGGACAAAGATGATGACCCTCGCCATCGCTGACGCCTTTGCCGATCTCAATGTTGCGGGGATTGTCATCGATCCGTTGGCGTCCAACACCCGCGCGCATCGGTTCTATGAGCGCTTGGGATTTCGCTTTGTCGAGCGCCGTTGGTTCGGCCCGGACGATTGTATTGTTTACCGCCTGGATCGGGCGGATTGGAATGGGGGCTCTGATGCCTAAGGTCTTGATCGCCGATAAACTTTCGCCGCTTGCCGATGATGTCTTTCTCCAACGCGGCATCCAATTCGATCGTAAGATTGGGCTGAGTAAGGACGATTTGATCGCCGCCATCCCCGACTATGACGGGCTTGCGGTGCGCTCAGCCACACGCCCCGACGCGGATGTGATCGCCGCCGGCCGCAAGCTGCAGGTCATAGGCCGGGCGGGCATTGGTGTGGACAATATCGACGTCGCTGCGGCCACCAAAGCCGGCGTCGTGGTGATGAACACCCCCTATGGCAACACCATCACAACCGCCGAACACGCCATCGCCATGCTGTTCGCCGCCGCGCGGCAAATTCCCGCCGCCAATGCCTCCACGCACGCGGGTAAGTGGGAAAAGTCGCGGTTTGTGGGCATGGAGCTTTACGGCAAAACTCTGGGTGTGATCGGGTGCGGGAATATTGGGGCGATCGTTGCTGATCGGGCGCTGGGCCTGAAAATGAAAGTGGTGGCCTATGACCCGTTTTTGACCGCCGAACGCGCTGTGGAGATCGGCGTCGAAAAGGTGGACTTGGATGCATTGTTGGCGCGCGCCGATGCGATCACCTTGCACACGCCGCTGACCGACAAAACGCGTAACATTTTGTCGGCGGAAGCCATCGGGAAAACCAAGCCGGGCGTGATCATCGTCAATTGCGCGCGGGGGGGATTGGTGGACGAGTCCGCATTGCGCGAGGCGTTAGACTCCGGCCATGTGCGCGCGGCGGCGCTGGATGTGTTCATTGATGAGCCGGCCACCGACAATGTGTTGTTTAGTGCGGAAAACTTTGTGGCGACTCCGCATTTGGGTGCGTCCACCCGCGAGGCGCAGGAAAACGTGGCCGTTCAGATCGCCGAGCAAATGGCGGATTTCCTCACCAACGGGGCGGTGCAGAACGCGCTCAACATGCCGGCCATTAGCGCGGAAGATGCGCCGCGCCTCAAGCCATATGTGACCTTGGCCGATCAACTGGGATTGCTCGCGGGACAACTCGCATCCCCTGGACTGAAGGTGGTGAATGTGGCGATCACCGGAGCTGCAGCGCAGCTTAATTCCAAACCGATCACGGCCGCAGCGTTGGCGGGCGTTTTGCGCCCGCATATGACAGATGTGAACATGGTGTCGGCGCCAGCCATCGCTGAAGGGCTGGGCATGATTGTGGAGGAAACAAAGCGCGCAGCCAGCGGCGTGCATGACGCGGTCATCACGATTTCACTGAGGGGCGGGGAACGCGATCGCACGGTGGCGGGCGCACTGTTCGGCTCTGAGCCCCGGATTGTGGAGATCGACGGCGTGGCGCTTGATGCAGCGTTCAATCACAACATGCTTTATGTCGAAAATGCGGACGAACCTGGCTTTATCGGCGCCTTAGGCGGCGCGCTGGGAGACGCTGGCGCGAACATCGCCACATTCAATTTGGGCCGAAAAGCCAAGCGTGGTGACGCCTTGTCCCTGGTGACGGTGGACGACCCGCTCGATCAGGACATGCTCAACACCGTGGAAGCGTTACGACACGTCCGCGAAGCCCGAATTTTAACTTTTTGACTATTTTTAGGCGCCCCTTCGGTTAAGTTACTCTAGGTTAACATGAAGGTTGGATAACACGGTACTGTCCTAAGGTGACGGCGTGTTGAGGGGTGTCACTGTGATTAAGCAGATCATTGCGGGCGTGGCGGCGGTGATATCGCTGTACGCAGGCGCGTTTGCCGAGCCATCAAAGTCAAAGCATGAATTTCGATTAGGGGTGTTGGCTCACGATGTGGCGTTGGTCACATCGGGCTCGGGCGGGGTGGAAGACGGCCCCAATCTCGCGATTGAAGGCTTATTGGCGAGCCCAGGTTTTTTTAAATGGATCGGATCGCCTCGCCCCTATGCGAATTTTTCGTGGAATTTGGGTGGCGACACCAATTTCGGCGGCGTGGGCCTGGCCTGGCAGACGCCGGCTTGGCGCAATCGGGTGTTTGGCGAATTCGGCTTGGGCGTCAATTGGCATGATGGCGTGGTGGACTTGCCTGAGCAACGCGACGATCCGGTGCGTTTGCGATTGAACGATACGCGGGTCTTGCTCGGATCGCGCGAAGTCTTTCGCACCACGCTGGCCGCTGGCTATCGGGTTACCGATGACTGGGACGTGACGATTGTGTACGAGCACCTTTCCCATGGCCAAATTCTTGGCACGGACCGCAATCAGGGCCTGGATAATATTGGCGTGCGTTTGGGACGCCGGTTTGGAGGCTGGTAGGGTCTTTCCCGCCATGCTCGTTTTCCGTTAACATGCACGATTGGTTCGGCGTGCGATTGCACGGCGGTCCGTTGATCTGCGTGCAATCGGAGTTTTTATGGCCAATGTAGCGGTCGTCGGCGTCCAATGGGGCGACGAGGGCAAGGGAAAGATTGTTGACTGGCTGTCACACCGCGCCGATGTCGTGGTGCGCTTCCAAGGCGGGCACAATGCCGGTCATACGCTGGTGGTCGACGACCAAACCTTCAAACTCAGCCTGTTGCCGTCCGGTGTGGTGCGCGGCGGCAAACTCTCGGTGATTGGGTCGGGTGTTGTGGTCGACCCATGGGCTCTGGCGGCTGAAATCGACACATTACGCGGCAGCGGCGTTGAGATTTCCACAGATACGCTGATGGTGGCCGAAAACGCCCCGCTCATTTTGCCCTTGCATCGCGACTTGGATGCTTTGCGCGAAGACGCAGCCGGTGCGGGCAAGATTGGCACCACCCGCCGCGGTATTGGTCCCGCCTATGAGGACAAAGTGGGGCGGCGCGCCGTGCGGGTTATTGATCTGGCCGATGAGGATGCATTGGCCGAACGGGTCACGCGATTGTTGGCCCATCACAATCCGCTGCGTCGCGGCTTGGGTGAGGCGGAAATCGACTCCGACGAGGTCATCTCGTCTTTGTTGGAGATTGCGCCAAAGATTTTGCCATTTTCGCGTCCCGTTTGGCGGGTGTTGGACAATGCCCGGCGCTCGGGCAAACGGATCTTGTTTGAGGGCGCGCAAGGCGCACTGCTCGACGTCGATCACGGCACCTACCCCTTTGTGACCTCATCAAACACGGTGGCTGGACATGCGGCCGCCGGGGCCGGTGTGGGACCGCGCAGCATCGGGTATGTGCTCGGCATCGCCAAAGCCTACACAACGCGGGTGGGATCCGGCCCATTTCCCACTGAGCAGGACAATGAGGTGGGCCGCTTGCTCGGCGAGCGGGGGGCGGAATTCGGCACTGTGACGGGACGCTCGCGTCGTTGCGGCTGGTTTGACGCCGTATTGGCCCGGCAAAGTCTTACCATTGGCGGCGTTGATGGGGTCGCGTTGACCAAGCTCGATGTGCTCGACGGCATGGACGAAATCAAAGTGTGCACAGCCTATCGGGTCAATGGCGAAGTGATGAATCGGTTACCGGCCAGCGCCAAGGCCATGGAAGCTGCTGAGCCGGTGTATGAGACCTTTGAAGGCTGGTCGGGCTCGACCAAGGGCGCGCGGTCTTGGGTGGATTTGCCCGCTGAAGCCGTGAAATATGTCCGTCGCGTCGAGGAGTTGATCGGCAAACCGGCGGCCATGCTGTCCACAAGTCCCGAGCGCGAAGATGTCATACTGATGCGCGATCCATTCGAAGGATAGTGAAGCGCAAATTTCTTCCAACGACCCTTTAAAAACGATGCTGCACCGGGCTAACCTCCTATTGTGTGAGGTATATGGGGGCGTCGATGAAAAGACTATTCATTGCCATAATGGGCGTTTTTTGTATTAATCTCAGCGCGTTAGCGCAGCCGATTCCATCCCTTGATGATTTCTTTTCGGCGCCGCGAGTTCGGGGCATGGCGCTCTCGCCCGACGGTGATCATCTCATCATTCTCACTGGCGCCACAGGCAGGGTGCTGAATATCATAAGCACTGAAAGCCGGTCTTTGGTTGCCAAACACACTCTACCCGACGGGTTTCGCTCCACATGGGTGGTGTGGGCGACCAATGAGCGAATACTCATTGGCGGTTTGGCTGGAGAGTTTTCAGTCAGACGCGGCCGGATCACCATACCGACAGGGCGAACACTTTCAGTGTCTATGGATGGTCAAGACGCCGTAGTTTTGTTCGAGAACCAACGCAATGTGCTGCGCAACTCGTGGAACTTGGCCAATGTGACCGATATCTTGCCCGAGGATCCCGAACACATCTTGATGCCTGGCGTTCGTAATGGCGATCTGGACCTATGGAAGGTCAACATTTTGACAGGTGACGCCGAACGCGTGGCGATTGGTTCTTCAAGCACATTCAATTGGCAGGTGGATGCAAACGGCAACCCCGCGTTCCGCTACGACATCAATCGCCGTGGCACCGTTGTGCGGATATATGCGCCTGACGGGGAAGGGCGTTGGCGGCGCATTGCCACCGTTCGCGAGCGTGACTTGCATGAATTTCAACCTGTGGCCTCCACGTCAAATCGCGATCAAGCTTACATTATCGCGCGACCTGAGGGTGAAGATCTCGCCGGGGTTTATATCTACGATTTTCGAGCGGATGCCTTTCTAGAAAAAGTGGCCAGCCATCCCCGCGTCGATATCCGTGGCGTTTATGTTACGCCACGTACTCACAATTATTTGGGCTATTATACCCATGATGACGGCTTTGTTTTTCAAATGGCTGATGAAGACATGCAGAGTCATGTTGAAGGTATTCGTGACTTTCTGGGGCCAGACTTCAGTTTTTCAATCCAGGGCATGAGTGATGACGAACAAACATGGTTGATCTACGCCACCTCACCGAACACGCCGGGAAGTTATTATGTGTACTACCGCGATTTACAGCGCATGGAGTTGTACTGGAACGACTTTGAACGATTAGCCAATTCCCGATTGGCTAAGGCGGAGGTTGTTCGATATTCGGCGCGCGATGGCGTTGAAATCACAGGCTATCTCACCCGCCCAAGCGGTGTTTTCGAGGGGCCCTTGCCTTTGGTGCTCATGCCCCATGGCGGTCCCGAAGCGCGTGACGTGTTTGATTTCAACATGGACGCCCAAGTCTTCGCCACACAAGGCTATGCCGTGTTTCAGCCGAACTTCCGGGGGTCGGCGGGCTATGGCCGGGCATTCGCTGAGGCTGGATACGGTGAGTGGGGCGGCAAGATGCAAGACGATCTCACGGACGCCGTGGCTCATTTGATCGAAACGGGCGTGACCGAGCCGGGACGGATTTGCATTGTGGGCGGCAGCTATGGCGGTTATGCGGCCCTGGCGGGGGCCTCCTTTACGCCCGACCTCTATTCGTGCGCCATCAGTATTAATGGCGTTGCCGATTTGGTGGACCAAGCTCGCTATGACATTCGCGAAGGGGACGATGACGAGGACGCTTATGTCCGTCGCAGCATCGGTGATCCGCGCGAAGATCGCGATCGGCTCATCGCACGATCACCGGCGCGTCACGCCGATCGCATCAAGATCCCCGTCTTGTTGTTCCACGGCGAAGACGATGAGGTGGTGCCGGTGCGTCAGTCGCGAAAAATGGAAAAGGCGCTCCAGCGCGCAGGCGGTGATGTGACCCTCATTGAGTTCGAATACGAAGGTCACTCCAATTGGTCCACGAAGAACCGCAAAACCTACTTTCGGGAATCCCTGGCTTTTCTCGAGGAGCACTT
Organism: uncultured Caulobacterales bacterium; assembly: GCA_964636945.1. GTDB lineage: Bacteria > Pseudomonadota > Alphaproteobacteria > Caulobacterales > Maricaulaceae > CAZADA01. Next base: position 7,156 of record CAZWVH010000051.1, read on the forward strand.
GGAATAGGACCGGCGGAGCTGCGTTGCGAAGAATCACTGTCGTCTAACGCTTTCGATGCGCGCTTAGCCGGGGTAGAGTGCACGCCTTGTTGAGGGGAGGACGCGGTGACCAATCAACCTGCTCGGACTAAGGTGCGGGAAGCGAGCATTTCGCTGCACATCTCGCGGCTATTAGTAGGATTGGTGTTCGCAGCCACGGGGGCCGCGTTCATCTGGGAAACATATGCCCTTTTCGCTGAGTTTGGCATGGAAGCCGCCATGCCAATCATGGCGCTCGACAGTCAGAATTTCCTCTTTTTTCCGCTATTTGGACTTGTGGCGTTGATGGCGTTTTGGCGGATTACATCGCTGGTAGTGGATGACGCCTGGCATTCTGGCATTTTGGGTCTGGTAGCGCTGATCGTGGCTGTCGCGGCCATTGTCGCTGGCGGTGTGAGTTTCGCTAACTCCATGAAGTCGGAAACAGTTCGATCTATCTGGGAAGTCGCTCCAGACTCTCTGGTCGGCGACGCCGCAGATCGCGGCGTTCCCTCGGGCTGCACGCCTCCCAATTGTGAGCGCGCGCCAGTGTTTGACGCCTTGCAAGCATTGCGGATCGAAGCGCAACGTCCGGAGGGACTTGGGCCCTATGTGCTCAGCTGTGCGGATCGGGATCAATCGATATTCGCCCCGCAAACACCGGAAACCGAAGCGTTTTGTTTTGCCACCGGCAATGTGATGACCGAGGCGGCGTGTTGCATGGCCAAGGAAAAATTCAGGGACGACGTGGCGGCGCTCTCTAACGCCAATGAATCCGATCTCACGCGCGTTCATGAGATTGTCATGCCGATTAAGGCGACGTTCTTCATTGCGCTTTTGGTGACCGGGGTTTTATTGATGCTGCGCGCCAGCTCCATTCACAGTCGCTATCCAGAACGGGCTCGCATCGCAGAAAGTACGATCGTTGTTGGGGCCATTGCGATGCTGATTTGGCCGATCATGAACTTAGCCTTCGCTCGTAATATCACGTTGTTGTTTGGCGGGGGCAGCGCCTATCGCGCAGTGGGGCCGTTGATCACGTTTGGTTTTATCGCCTGGGCGTTGACCATCGTCGGTTACTATGTCCGACGCCATCGTCCGCGATTGGACAATGCTGCGCGTATCGCTGGCGGCTTGGCCGCGGTGGTCGGGGTGTTGAACTACGAAACGGTGCTCGATGTGACCACCCAATATGCGGGAGCGGGCGCGAGCCTTGTTTCGCTAACGGCATTGGGCATCGTGACCGGATTCTTGGCCGTGCAAGTGACGTCGGCTTGGGCGGGAAACAGCAATTCCTCCGCATCGGACCAATCGGCGGCGCAAGGCGGCGACGATGATGGCGATTTAGACGATCTGTTGGACGTGTTCGAATAGCCCGAGCGACCCAAGACAAGACGCGCTGCAATGCCCAGCGCGCCTTGTTCTTGTTGAAGCCTTTGGAAAGCCAATAACGCTAGTGTTCGGCGTAGAGTCCGCGATCCTCGGCCGCCGCGCGCATGGCCTTTTGGAGCTTCTCGAATGCGCGCACCTCAATTTGTCGCACCCGCTCGCGGCTCACGCCATAGACAGTGGACAGTTCTTCAAGCGTTTTTGGTTCGTCCACCAGGCGACGCTCAGTGATGATATGGCGTTCACGATCGTTCAGTTCGCCCATCGCGGCTTCCAGCATTTCCATGCGGGTGTCGAACTCGTCGGAATTGACCAAAGTCTCTTCCTGACTGTCGCTTTCGTCCAGCAACCAGTCCTGCCATTCCGCCTCAGAGTCCGACCGCAGCGGCGCATTCAAGGATGAGTCACCGCCCGACATGCGCCGGTTCATGGAAATCACATCGTCTTCGGAAACGTCGAGCTTCGTTGCGATGGATTTGACTTGGTCTGGTTTCAGATCCCCGTCTTCAATCGCTTGCATTTGGCCTTTGAGTCGGCGCAGGTTGAAAAAGAGCTTCTTCTGCGCTGCGGTGGTGCCCATCTTGACGAGGCTCCAGGAGCGCAAAATGTATTCCTGAATCGAGGCGCGGATCCACCACATCGCGTATGTCGCGAGCCGGAATCCCTTGTCAGGGTCGAATTTTTTCACGGCCTGCATCAGGCCCACATTGCCTTCGGAGATCACTTCACCCATGGGCAGTCCATAACCGCGATAGCCCATGGCGATTTTCGCCACGAGACGCAAATGACTGGTCACCATTTTGTGCGCAGCTTCGCTGTCATGGTGTTCTTTCCACGCTTTGGCCAGCATGAACTCTTCGTCCTTGGCCAGCATGGGAAACTTTCGAATTTCCGACAAATAGCGCGATAACCCGGCTTCGGGCGTTATCGCCAATGTCATTGCTTGATTAGCCATCAATCCCTCCTTCACCAGCGCCGAATCAAAGACGGCCGCTGATCATCTGCGTCCCAATACTGGCAACGCGAATTCGCCGATTTCGATGCAACTTTCGCATGCACACGCAAAGTGGCTGAAGCCGACATTTGTATAAATAAGCAATATTGCGCAGTGCGAAAGGGCCTCACGCACGATGTCACGCGGTTGTGTCGCGACGCGAGGTAGCCCAATTCCACGTTTTCATGCTTGTATATCACAAATGAATATGTGTTGCACTATTCTCCCTGTTGCGTTGGAGTTGCCGCCATGAATTCGTCTTTGTCCTCAAGTTATCTCACTCTGACTTTGGCGATTGGTGCGATGTCCGCGCCGCAGGCTTCTGCGCAGTTTGCGCTCGGAGAGGGGCCGGCGGCTGAGCTTTACGAACAAAACTGCGCCTCATGTCATGGTGAAAACGCCGCTGGGGGCGGGGCCAGTTCGTTGATTGACGATGTGTGGGATTACGGCGCTAGCGACGCGGAAATCTTTCAAATCATTGACGAAGGCGCGCCTCTAGCTGGCATGCCGGCCTATGGCGCAACCATGTCGGACGAGCAGATCCGTTCGCTGGTGATTTATTTGCGAGAGGCGCGATATTTGGCTGAAGGCCAACGGATCAGCGCTGAAACACCTCCCCAAGACGGCGAGCGTTCAACACAGCACCATGATTTTGCGTTTGAAACGGTACTCCAGCACCAAGGCATGCTTTGGTCGGTGGAGTTTTTGCCGGACGGGCGCATGGTGGCGTCCGATCGTGGTGGAGATTTGCTGCTCATCAATCCCGATGGGCAAGTGGTCACGGTCACTGGCGTTCCGGATGTCTGGGCGTTTGGTCAAGGGGGACTGCTTGATATCGGCGTTCATCCTGACCATGCCGAAAATGGTTGGATTTACTTATCGTTCAGCCATGCGATTGAGGTCGACGGCGAAGAGCGCGGCATGACCAAAATTGTGCGTGGCCGGATTCGCGATGGAGCATGGGTGGACGAAGAGCTGATCTTTGAAGCCCCCGAGCAGTCCTACCTGCCAACCCGCCATCATTTCGGCACGCGCTTGGTGTTTTCGGATGGCTATGTCTTCTTCGGCATTGGCGATCGCGGTCGCCAGGATATGGCGCAGGATCTGAGCGTTCCCAACGGCAAGATCCATCGCATTCACGACGACGGACGCATCCCGCAAGACAATCCATTTTTGGATCAGGACGGAGCGTTCCCCACGATTTGGACCTACGGCAATCGCAATCCGCAGGGCTTGGTCTTGCACCCCAATGGCAATCTTTACGAGACGGAACATGGTCCGCGCGGGGGCGACGAGCTCAATCTGATTGTGCGCGGGGCGAATTATGGCTGGCCGATCGCCACTTTCGGGATGAATTATAGTGGGACGCCGATCACCAGCAATATCACCGCGCCAGGCGTCACAGATCCTGTCTGGCAATGGACGCCTGTCATTGCTGCATGCGGATTGACTGTGGGCGCAGGCGAGGCCTTTCCGCAGTGGCGGGGCGATCTGTTCGCCGGCGGCTTGTCAGCCGAACTGGTTCAGCGCATTCGTTTGGGCGAAAACGGTGAAGTGATTGAACGCGAAAACATTCTCAAGGGCGAGGGACGGGTGCGTGACGTGATCACCGGGCCGGGCGGCGATCTCTATGTCATCATCAATGGCGGCCGTCGTGACGACACCCAAAGTTGGGTGATGCGACTGAGCCCTGCTGAAGATGAAGCATAGCGGCGACTAGGCGGTTTGGGCCGCATCCTTTGCCGCAAGCTGGCGATAAGCTTCTTGGCGTTCCTCATCAGTGTCAAAGCCGTCCCATTCGAACGGTTTGTCGCGCTTTTCGCCGTCAATCCATTCACCGTAGTTTTCCAGGCGGTGACGAACCACCCAGTCGAACGCTCGTTCGTCAACGGAAATATCCACAAGCTTGATACCCACTTCATGGGGAAGCACGCAAATCGCGGCGACAAAATCGATGATTTCGCGAAGTTCAACCATGCTATACAGCATGTTTTGTTGCATAGTCCTTCTGATTAAAAACAGCCGGAACAGGCAGTATCCCAAGTATATCGCTTCGATCATGCGGGCGTAGACTTCATAGGTGCGTTCCGCATAATCATGCGGATTCAGGACGTGCTTGATACGCTCATCGTCATCATTGGGCGAAAGCAGAGAAACCCGGTCTTGCAGCGCACTGTAGCGCCCTAAATATCGTAATGTCCTGACTTGTTCGAATCGTTCCAACAAGGAGAACTCAAATATGATCTTTTCGATCAGGCTTTCATAATTAGTTTCTTGATAGCCCAACATGGTGTTGTGAATTGCCAAGTGACACTGGACGGCAGCAGTTGAACTGCCCAGTGCTTTCCATTCGGCGTCCGGTTGACCTCTCGGGCTGAGAAAATCCTTAAAAGCCGCGCTGCCAATAGTTTTGCCAAGCTGGTGCACAACTGCGTAGTCTTGCCTTACGCGGCGTGAGGTCCAGTAGATGCCTATGAAGCGGAGCTGAGTTTTTTTGTCTTGTGTGGCACGTTTTGCCTTTTGATTACTGATATAGGCGACAATAAATAACGCAATTGCTGCCATAAATGCAAGAGTTTCACCCTGATCTGCAAAGAACTGATACCAAAAGCTATCGCGAATATCTCCGTATTGTTTCACGTCCTCCTCCCAATGGATATCGAAACATCACTTTCAAAGCGCACTATGTCACGGTTCTTTGAGCCAGATTTCGGTGAGCTTCTTCGCGTTCGGCTTCGTTGGTGTATCCGTCCCACTCAAAGGGCTTTTTCTTGTTTTTCAGGTCGCCATCAAGCCACTTTGGCGAGTCCTCTAAGTGATACCTAACCACCCAGTCGAAAGCCCGCGGGTCAATCGGTAGCGCGGAAAGTTCAATCCCCGCCTTTTCAGGGTGCATACAATTTTTGGCAACTTCGTCCATAATGTCGCGCAACTCATTCATCCGCGAGGACAACCCTTTCGCCATGTTCTTATGCAAAACCAAACTCAAAAGACGGTATCCTAGGAAAATTCCTTCAACCATTCGAGCATATATTTCAAATGTTTGTGTAATGAAGTGTTTTGGGTCAACAACATCCTTAAGTCTCTCATCCTCTTTGTAGGGGATTAAAAGCGAAACGCGGTCCTGAAGGGCGCTATATCGACCATAGTACTTAAGCGTGCGGATCTGTTCGTGGTCGTCAAGGAGAGAAAATTCAAAGATAATTTTTTCCATTAATGCATCGTCGTTTTTCCAGGTTTGTTGAAAGCCATATAAAGTGTTATGTACAATTTGGCGGCATTTGTCGGAGCCGGAAATATGGCCTAGATTGCTCCAGCTCACACCATCCGATCGCGTTGCCGCATTGATTATTTCTCGAAATGGTTCACTGTGTAGCGTTTCATCCAATTGGCGGATAACTGAAAAGTCTTGTCTAACTCGATTGGATGCGTTGTAAAATATCCAGTAACGCGCTGTGGTTTTTTTGTCTTGGCGTTCCTTGTGGCGACGCCAGAGTTCATAAGCATAAGCGGCGAGCAAGATTAAGGCAGCGATCGAGCCGCCGATAATCTCCCCTTGTTCGCTGAGAACGCGATAGAAATCGTTGGTTTCGCTGAACATTGCCATTCGCCCCGTCTTTGCTTGCCGCGGTCGTACCGTGCATAAACGTGCACCGCAACAAAATCAGGACAAACTCTCGCCAGAAGTGATCGCGATGCGTCGGTCGCTCACAGCAATTCAAGGAATTTGATCAATCTTTGCATGTCCTTAGGCGGCGGCGTTTCAAAGCGCATGGCCTCGCCGGTTGCCGGATGATCAAAGCCGAGCACTGCGGCGTGGAGCGCCTGACGGCGAAATTCGCGCAACACGCGCTCGCCGCCTTGACCGTCGGTCTGCTGAGCCAAAGCGCGTCCCCCCTTGCCGTAAAGCGGGTCACCCAAGAGCGGCGCGCCCAAATGCGCCATATGCGCGCGGATTTGGTGGGTTCGGCCGGTTTCCAGCCGGCACTCGACGAGCGCGGCTTGAGGCGTGCCCACCGGCTGGTTGGGTTCTTGCCCGTAGGTGCTCAGCGTTTGGTAATTGGTGATGGCCACTTTGCCTTTGCCTTCGTGGTCGACCGACAGCACGGCTTGTTTGCGCCGGTCGCCGTCCGAACGCGCGAGTCGCGTTTCAATCCGTCCCGATCTCGGGCTTGGCGCACCACGCGTGCAGGCCAGATAAGCGCGCTCCAAGGAGTGTGTGGCAAACTGAGCCGCAAGGCCCTGGTGGGCTGCGTCCGTTTTGGCGACCACCATCACGCCTGAGGTGTCCTTGTCCAGGCGATGAACGATGCCCGGACGCTCCACGCCGCCAATGCCCGACAGTGATCCAGCACAATGGTGCAACAGGGCGTTCACCAATGTGCCTGACCAATTGCCCACCGCCGGATGGACCGCCATGCCCACCGCTTTGTCGATGACAATGAGGGACTGGTCTTCATAAAGCACGGAGAGGAGAAGGTCTTCCGGCTTGGGGATTGCTGGGGCAGGGGCGGGAATGGTGAGAGAATAGGCGCAGCCCGCCTGGACTTTAGCGGAGGGGTCTGTGAGCACGGCGTCATTGGCTGTCAAATGGCCCGCCTCAATAAGAGCTTTGTATCGCGAGCGCGACAAATCCGGCCATAGCTGACTGAGCCAGCGATCGACCCGTCCGCCACTGTTCTCGATTTCAGCGGTGTGAACGCGAACCTCGCCCGTGGGCTCGTTGCTTGATTGGTTTTGCGTAGGCGCGATATCTGGCATAGCAAGCCGATCTAGCGCCGCACTGGCATGTTACGCAATGAAGGATCGCTGATGACTACGCCCGGGTCAGATCTCCCTCCATCGCCGCTTTCAGGGCTGATGGCCACGCCTATGTCGCGAGCCTTGGTGATGGCGATCGTGATCATGACGCTGGCGATCGCGTTTTTGTCCGGCATGATCGTGGCGCGCCTCGTGTCACCGGCAAGCGGCGGAGCGCCGGCGGGCGATGTGCGAAGCGGGGAATTGGCGCGAATAGAAGTCCAGTTGCCGTCCGGCGCCAGCGTTCTGCGCGAGGACGTCAATGGCGACCGGTTCACGGTGATCTATCAAACAGCGGCCGGCAACCGTGAAGTGATTGTGCTTCCTGCTCCGCGCCGGCCCTCGCGGGTGGTTTACTTGATCGGTGCGACCGAGGCGGACGTTGACAGCGAGTGAGATCATGGTTCGTGGAGCATCGCCGCACTTGACCTGAGCGATATACGGCCCGGCGCGCCAGACGGAGTTTTCCATGACCGCAAAGAATAAGAGCCCGATTGTCACACGTCGACGCGTCCTAACGGCCGGCGGCGCGCTTACCGCGGGGCTCGGTCTGAGCGCTTGCGGCGATGGTGATGAGCCGCCGCAAACGCCGGTGCTCGCTGGCTTTGAACATGGTGTGGCGAGTGGCGACCCGCTGAGTGATCGTGTGATTTTGTGGACGCGCATTTCGCCGAAGGATCCCACCGTCGACAGACTCTCGGTTACGTGGCAAGTGGCGGCGGACGCCGACTTTGCCCGGGTCGTCGCGCAAGGCGTGGTGGATACTGGTGTGGTCAGGGACTGGACGGTGAAGGTCGACGCCGCTGGGCTGGTCCCTGGAACTGAGTATTTTTATCGGTTCAGTTTTGGCGAGCACACTTCGCCTGTGGGCCGCACGAAGACCCTGGCTGAGGGCCGGCTGGACCGGCTGCGTTTGGCGGTGTTTTCGTGTTCAAATTTTCCCTTTGGTTATTTCAATGCCTATCGCCATTTTGCCGATGGCGAGCCCGTGGACGCCGTGTTGCACCTGGGGGATTACTTTTACGAGTATGGCCCCAACGGCTATGGCGGTGAAGCGGGCGCGCGCCTCGACCGCAATCATGAGCCGGCCAGAGAAGTGAATGCGCTGGGCGATTATCGCCGTCGTCACGCCCAATACAAACGTGATCCTGACCTGCAAGCCGCTCACGCCGCCGCGCCGTGGATCACCATTTGGGATGACCATGAAAGCGCCAACAATGCCTGGGCGACCGGGGCGGAGAACCACAACCCCGATCAAGGCGAAGGCGAGTGGAGCGCGCGCAAATCCGACGCGGTGCGCGCCTATCTTGAGTGGATGCCCATCCGCGAGCCCCAAGCAGGCCGGGCTCGTGAAGCCATTTGGCGCCGGTTCGAATTTGGCGACCTGGCGACACTGATCATGTTGGAGACCCGGCTGACGGCCCGTTCGCCGGAGATCTCTCTCAGCGACTTGTTGGTTCCCGTCGATGCGCAGGATGGCGATCCGGAAATGCTGGCTGAGGTGAACCGTTTCTTGCGAGACGAGGTGGGCGATCCGTCGCGCACGCTGCTGGGCGATGAGCAACTGAACTGGGTGCGCCAATCGCTCACCGCGTCCCGTGAGGCGGGAAAGCCGTGGCAAATCTTAGGAAATCAAGTGATCCTGGCCCGCGTCAACGCCCCAAATTTTGCAAAGGCCACACCGTTCTATGTGCGTGAGTTGGCAAAGCGTGACGAGTTGGCTTGGGCCTATTTCCAACTGAGCCGCTTCAACATCCCGATAAACTTGGATTCTTGGGACGGCTTTCCCGCTGAGCGCGAGCGGCTTTACGCTGCGGCCAAACAGGCAGACGCCAATTTGATCGCGTTCACCGGCGACACGCACAATTTTTGGGCCAATGAACTGCTTGCCCAAGATGGTGCGCGCATGGGCTCGGAGTTCGGAACCTCGTCAGTGACATCGCCTTCGGCGTTTGAGCGCCTTCGAGCGCCAGGACTGCACGCGGGCCGATTGGTGGAATTGGCCAATGATGACGTCTTTCTTCACGAGCCCTATGATCGCGGCTATCTGCTCGCGAACATCACTCGCGAAGCTGTGAGTGTTGATTATATCAAGCTGAGTACGGTCACTGATCGTGAGTTCTCGGCAAAGGTCGCCTATCGCTTTACAGCCACCCCAAAGGACGGCCAGGATGCTGGAAAGCTTAGACGTGAGAGGGTTTAGCGGTTGCATGTGTGCTAGGTGTTGGACCTTGGCCCTGTCATTGGCTTCAACTTTGAGTATACAACGTGTTCCGAGCGCGCCTTGCCGGCGTCAAAGATTTGCAAAAGGGGAACGGGATGAAACGTGGTGCATTGGCGGCGATGGCCGCTGTTTTCAGCCTTAGCTGTGTCTCGCCGGTGTTGGCGCAAGATGCTGAACCATCGGGGCCAAAGGCCGAAGAAGCTCTGTTCGGTGAGTTTGCGGCCGGCGATAATCAGTTGATTTTTGAGGACAATGGCACGCCAGGCGGCGGGGAGCAGTTCCGCTTGGTTGACGCCGAAGGCATTCTCCTGACGCGCGGCGTTTATCTGGTGGTTGGCGATCAGATTTACATTTCCGACATTGAGGGCGAGCAGACTTGCCCGATCACCGTGGGCGGCCGGTACCAGTTTGTTCGCAACGGTGATGCGCTTGAGCTGACCCAAGTTTCGGATCGCTGCGAAGGCCGCCGTGAACGCCTCAACGCCGCTGAACCGCCTGAGCCCGAAGAGGAAGAAGCAGCCCAACCTGCAGCAGCCGAGGGCGAAGCTGAAGGCGAAGAAGGCGAAGGCGACGGCGGCGAATAGTCGGTCTCCTCAGCCTCATGCTTTGGTTATTCCTGGTGAACTAAGCCGCCGTGCTCGACCGTTCGATAGAAGCAGGAGCGGGCGCCGGTATGGCAGGCCGGTCCGATCTGCCGGACAGTGAGCAGCACGGCGTCTTGGTCGCAGTCGATCTGCACAGCGACGACATCTTGCGTGTGCCCTGAGGTTTCGCCCTTGCGCCACAAAGCTTGGCGCGAGCGCGACCAATACCAGGCTTGGCCGGTCGCCAACGTTTTCGCCAGCGCCTCGGCGTTCATATGCGCCACCATCAAAACGTCCCGGGTTTCGGCGTCTTGCGCCACCGCGGTGATGAGGCCGTCGGCGTTGAATTTGGGCGACAATGTCGCGCCGCGTTCAAGCTCGATGGTGTCAGCCGGGGGCTCGGGGAAGTTGGCGTTGGGCATGGGGACGATCCACAAGCAGAACATTGAGCGTGCATATTGCGTTGCAGCATAATTGGCGCCATATCGCGCGAGGGCAACACCAGGGCCGCATTCAATGACGTCAATTGCATCTCAAATGGGCGAGTTCGTCGGCATGATTGCCGCGCTATGCACCACGGGCGCGTTTCTGCCCCAAGCGATCAAGGTGATCCGCGAGCGTCAAACCCAAGCCATTTCGCTAACCATGTATGTTGTGTTCACCACCGGCGTGGCGCTGTGGTTCGCCTATGGCGTGGCGATTATGAGCTGGCCGGTGATGATCGCCAATGCGATCACCTTCCTACTGGCGGCGACCATATTGGCGACCAAACTGCGCTTTGGCTGAG
>CAZWVH010000051.1:18051-22009 GCA_964636945.1 uncultured Caulobacterales bacterium
TCCTTGAACACGCCGGTAAAGCGTGTGGTGATCGTGGACACATCGGGATGGTGCACGCCACGTGTGGTCATGCATTGGTGCACAGCGTCGATGTAGACAGCCACGCCGCGCGGTTCGAGCGCATTAGTAATCGCTTCTGCGATTTGAGCGGTCATGGTTTCTTGGGTTTGCAGACGCTTGGCGAAGATTTCCACCACGCGCGCGATTTTCGAGATCCCCACCACCCGATTGGTGGGCATGTAGGCCACATGGGCTTTGCCGAGGAACGGGGCCATGTGGTGTTCGCAATGGCTCTCCACATCGATATCGCGCAACATCACGATATCGTCATAGCCCGAAACATCCTCAAACACCCGGGCGAGTTCTTTTTCAGGATCGGCCTCATAGCCTTGGAACCATTCTGTGAATGCATCCACAACGCGTTTGGGCGTGTCCTTGAGACCTTCGCGGTCAGGATTGTCACCGGCCCAAGCCAGCAAGGTGCGCACTGCAGCTTCGGCGTCGGCGCGCGGAGGTCGTTTCGTTTGCGGTTTGGTCATGAGTTCGATCGGAGCTGCTTGGCCATTTTGCTTCTGTTTTTGCGCGCCATTCCCCTTGCGCGCCGGCGCCGCAGGCGCACGCTCTACATTCGATGACATAAGGATACACCCCTTGTTTGGGGACCGACAGTCGAGCCGGGGAGACCCCGGACTTAACGCCCGTCCTACTTCAGATAAACCATATGTAGGGCATCTATCGCGTCCTGACATCCCGATACGGTGACGCAGTATGCTAACAACGGTGTGAGCAAGATGCTGGTGAGCACATAACACCATGGCGCCAGCGGTCACACCGCGCTACACACTCCCGCACAAACACTCACGTTTGGGCGGTTAGCCATGACCTTACAGTTTCACAATTCACTCACCCGGTGCAAGGAACCGTTTGAGCCCGGTAATCGCGAACGTGTGACCATGTATGTGTGCGGGCCAACGGTCTACGACTATGCCCATATCGGCAATGCCCGCCCGGCCGTCGTTTTTGATGTGCTATTTCGGCTTTTGCGTCGAACCTATGGCGCGGCGCATGTCTTGTATGCCCGCAACATCACCGATGTGGACGACAAGATCATCGCCAAGGCCGATCAGAGCGGCGAGACGATCGAGGCGATCACAGAGCGCTTCACCCGGATTTATCGCGATGACATGGGCGCGCTTGGCGTGTTGACACCCAATATGGAGCCCACGGCCACCGGCCATATCCGCGAAATGATCACGGTCATTCAGCGTTTGGTCCAACTCGGCGTCGCTTATGAAGCCGAAGGGCACGTGTTGTTTGAGGTCGATGCGCTGTCTGGCTATGGCGGACTGTCAGGGCGATCACGCAGCGACATGATTGACGGCGCACGCGTTGAAGTGGCGCCTTATAAGCGCGATGCGGCCGATTTTGTGTTGTGGAAGCCATCAAACTCCGACGTGGTGGGGTGGAGTAGTCCGTGGGGACGCGGTCGTCCCGGCTGGCATACGGAGTGTTCCGCCATGATTGAATCAAACCTTGGTGAGACCATCGACATTCATGGCGGCGGTCAGGACTTACAGTTTCCTCATCACGAAAATGAATTGGCGCAATCGGTTTGCCTTCATGAGGGTGCGCCATTGGCGCGATTTTGGCTGCACAACGGCTTTTTGACCATGGACACGGAAAAAATGTCCAAATCGTTGGGCAATGTGCGCTTGGTCCACGAGCTTTTGGAGAACTTTCCCGGCGAAGTGATCCGTTTCGCTCTGCTGTCAGCCCAATACCGACAGCCGCTGGATTGGACGGATGGTCTACTGCGACAATCGCGGGCAACTCTCGATGGTTGGTATGGCGCGCTTCGCAGGCTATCGGGATTTTCCGCGGAGCCTGGCGATCCGCCCGAAGCCGTGTTGTCGGCGCTCGAGGACGATTTGAATACGCCGCGCGCCTTTGCCGCAATTTCCCAGTTGGTGGGTGAGGCGAACAAGGCTGAGGACTCGCATCATCGCGAACGCCTAAAGGGGGAGATTCTTGGAGCGGGCCGACTGTTGGGACTGTTGCAGCAGGACCCGGAACTGTGGTTCCAAGCGCCGGCCAGCGTGGACGGATTATCGGCCGACACCATCAATACCTTGGTCGCTGAGCGCCAGGCGGCGCGGGTCAATCGTGATTTTGCCGCCGCTGATCGCATCCGCGATGAACTCACCGAAGCCGGGGTCGCCATTGAGGACGGACCTGAAGGTCCCACCTGGCGGCGCGTGTGAGACCAATGGCGATCTGTTATCTCTATAGCGCATGGACCATATAACTCTTATGAGCGACGATCTATATCCCACTGAAGTGCTACGCCTGGCCGCGCAATTACCGGCAGACGGCAAATTGAACAATGCCGACGGCGCCACACGTAAGCGCTCGATGGTGTGTGGCTCACAGGTGGAGGTGTCGCTTCTGCTTGACCGCGAAGGGCGGATCCAAGATTTGGGCCTGGATGTGGAGGCGTGCGTGTTGGGTCAAGCCGCGGCCAGCATTTTGGCGCGACACGCCGTTGGCGCCTCTCTCGACGAAGTGCGGGATGCGCGCGATGGTTTGGACGCCATGTTGCGCCAGGGCGCGCCGCCGCCCACTGGACGATTTGCCGAGTTGGCTGAGCTCGCCTCCGTTCGTGAGTATCCTCGCCGGCATGCATCGACGATGTTGGCGTTTCGAGCTGCGGCTGAGGCAATGGAGCATGCGCTGGCTTCGCGAACGGATGTGAGCTCTTAAGCGACTGGCAACTTATCAAGGCCGTGCGAGCGCGCTATGCATGACGCTATGAAGCGTCACGATGAAAGCGCAGCGAGAATTGATGAAATAGGAGTAGTCCATGTCAGGGCTGTTTGGCTCGACCATGGTGGCGGGATTGAAGATTTATCGGGTTTGCTTGAGCCCCGTGCTGGCGTCATTGGGCGTGCGGTGCCGTCATGAGCCAAGTTGTTCGCTTTACGGCATTGATGCAGTGCAGCGTCACGGAGCATGGGTTGGATTTTGGCTGGGGATCGCCAGATTTCTGCGGTGCAATCCGTTTGGCACATCGGGTCACGATCCTGTGCCGCGCGAATGTCGGACGGCTCCATGGTACGCGCCTTGGCTGCTTGGCGATTGGCGTGGACCGAAGTCACATTGTGAAGAAGATGTCTCAGTGAGGGAAGACCATGCCTAAATTGACGTTTCCCGACGGCGCTGTTCGCGAGTTTGACGCGGGCGTGACAGGCATGGATGTGGCCGCTTCCATTTCGCCCAATCTGGCGAAAAAGGCGTTGATTATCGCGCTTGACGAGGAATTGCGCGATTTGAACCGGCCCATCGAACGTGATGGCGCATTGCGCATCATTACGGCGAAAGATGCTGAAGGCCTCGACGTGATCCGCCATGACATGGCGCATATTCTCGCCGAAGCGGTCCAGGAATTATTCCCCGGTACGCAAGTGACGATTGGTCCAGTGATCGCGGATGGATTCTATTACGATTTCTATCGCAAGGAGCCATTCTCTACGGAAGATTTTGAAGCCATTGAGAAAAAAATGGCTGAGATCATTGATCGCGACACCCCGATCACGCGCGAAGTGTGGGATCGCGATGAGGCGATCCAACATTTTGCGGATATGGGCGAGACGTATAAGGCCGAAATCATTCGCGACCTGCCCGACTCCGAGGAAATCACCGTCTATCGTCAGGGCGAGTGGCATGATTTGTGTGTTGGCCCGCATTTGCCGTCCACGGGGCGCGCGCCGAAAGCGTTTAAGCTGATGAAGCTGGCCGGCGCCTATTGGCGCGGCGATCATCGCAATGCTCAGCTACAGCGCATTTACGGCACGGCATGGCCGTCGAAGAAAGAACTCGACGCATACCTGTTGCGCTTGGAAGAAGCGGAGAAACGTGATCACCGGCGCTTGGGCCGGATCATGGATCTGTTTCATTTGCA
>CAZWVH010000052.1:0-21684 GCA_964636945.1 uncultured Caulobacterales bacterium
ACGCACGAATACCAACCACGCCATGGGAACGATGTTAAACGGACAACGCGACGCCGCTATGGCTGTGCGCCGCGCCTTCACCGGTGCGCCATGGGAAGGGCGCGCTGGCTATTGCCGCGCTGTGCGGCGTGGACCTCACATTTGGGTGTCGGGCTGTGCTCCGGTTCGCAAGGATGGGACGGTGTTCGCACCGCGTGATCCCCAACGCCAGGCGGAAAAGTGCATCGCTATCGCCGATGAGGCGTTGCGTGAATTGGGCGCGGGGCTTGAGGACGTGGTGCGCACGCGCATGTTCGTCACCGACATCAGCAAATGGGAAGCGTTTGGCCGCGCGCATGCAGCGGCGTTTGGCGATCACCCGCCGGCGACCAGTATGGTTGAGGTTAAAGCGCTGATCGATCCGCACATGCTGATCGAGATTGAGTTCGAAGCATTTGTCGCTTGACGGCTAGCGGACCGTGACGAGATTGGCGGCGCGCGCAACGACGGCGTCGAACATGTCCTCTGTCAGCCGGCGTGTGTTCAGATTGTAGCGGCTGGTGTGATAGCTCGCCAGTACGATGAAATCTGAGACCTGATGTTGTGCGGCATGTCCAAATGGCGCGTCAGCCAAACGGGCGCCGAGCGCGCGCACGGTGTTATCGTGAGCGATTTTCCCCAGCGTCAGCAGAACTTTCAGCTTGGGCAGCGCGTCAATGCGGGACGCCAAAAACGGGCGGCACCGATTGGCCTCTTCGCCCGTGGGTTTATTTTCTGGCGGGGCGCAGCGCACCGCGTTGGTGATCATCGCGCCAGTCAATCGAAAACCATCATCGCCGGAATTCACATAGCGCTGCGGGTCGTAATCGCCCTGTGCAAAGCCATGGCGCAGCAGTGTGGGGTAGAGCACATCGCCGGCATAGTCGCCAGTGAACGGACGGCCAGTGCGATTGGCCCCCGTGCGACCGGGAGCGAGCCCGACGACCAGCAGGCACGCATGTGGGTCGCCAAAGCTCGGCGCTGGGCCATTAAACCAGGCGGGCTCGGCGGATCGATTGGCCGCTCTATAGGCCACGAGTCGCGGGCAAAGCGGGCAGTCTCGGTCTGGCTCGGGCGTCGCCGGTGAAGTGGCCGTTGCTGACATTGTGACCGTCGCTGGTATTAAGCCTCTTCACGTTGGGGTTCTGTGTCCGCACGCCCTGCGCGGGCCACCATGTGTTCAAGGTCGGCCAGGTCGATGAAGGTGTCGGCCTGTCGGCGCAACTCGTCGGCGACCATCGGCGGCTCGCTCTTGAGCGAAGACACGACCGTCACTTGAACGCCCTTGCGTTGAATCGCTTCGACAAGCTTTCGGAAATCACCGTCGCCGGTGAACAGCACAATGTGTTCGGCCCAATTGGCGGCCTCCAGCGCATCCACTGCCAAATCCACATCCATGTCGCCGCGGGTGCGTCGAACGCCCGACGCGTCCACGAAGGAGCGCGCCGGTTTGGTCACCACGTGAAATCCATTATAATCTAGCCAATCCACCAGCGGTTTAATTGGGGTCACGCCCTGGTCTTCCACCAGCGCAGTATAGTAGGCCGCGCGGACCAATTTTCCGCGTTGGCCAAATTCATCTAGGAGTTTTCGGAAATCGATTTCAAATCCCAATGATTTTGCGCATGAATAAAAATTTGCCCCGTCAATAAAAAGGGCGAGGCGATCGCTCTTATAAAAAGTCATCTGTGTCTACGCGTCCTACGGGTGAGTGTGAATGAAAACAATACGTGTAACGGCGCTCGTCGGTCTCGGCGCAAACCTTCCGTTTCAAGATTCGCCGCCCGAAACCATCATCCGCACCGCCCTTTGCGCACTTCGCGAGTTAGGACAGCCCGTTGCCGTATCCGGCCTCTGGCGCAGCAAAGCCTGGCCAAATCCTGACGATCCCATATATGTCAACGCGGTAGCCCGCATCGCAACCACTTTATCAGCGCAAATGCTGTTGGCGCGACTTCAAAAGCTTGAAGTTCATTTTGGACGCAGGCGCAGCATGCGCAATGCTCCGCGAACGTTGGATTTGGACATTGTGGATTACGCGGGACGGGCTGAAAGATTGAATTGTGAGCAGTGGCGCGATCGCAGTGGCGAGGAGACATCCGTCATTCTGCCTCATCCGAGATTGCAAGACCGCGCTTTTGTGCTGAAACCCATGATGGACGTCGCGCCTCTATGGCGCCATCCCATTTTGCAAAAGTCAGCGCTTGAATTGCTCAATGCGCTTTCTGTGGATGAACGATGCGGCACATGGCGTTGTGCACCTGCAAAATCTTGAACATTCGGTAACACCTGCATATGATCATGGGCTTGACAAAAAGGAATTGAAATGGCGCGCGTCACTGTTGAAGATTGTATTGAAAGAATTCCCAACCGATTTGACATGGTGCTGCTCGCCGCGCATCGCGCGCGGAGCATGTCTGCTGGCGCCGAACCGACCATCGATCGAGATAATGACAAAAACCCTGTGGTCGCCCTTCGCGAAATTGCTGAGGAGACGATCAAGCCTGACACATTGGCCACCAGCCTCATCGCTGGCTTAGAACGGGTTTCGCTTGAAGACGAGGCCAACGCCGAGAAAGAAGAACGCGTTCGTATTGAAGACCGCCGCGCAAGCCGCGACGTGAACGAAAGCGATATGCTCAAAGCCTTACAAAGCGATCGTGATGGAGGAAACGACGGCCGCTCTTGAAGACCATGGCGCGGTAACGCCGGAGGGCGTGAGCACTCCGACATCGCCTGCAGCGACTCCGGCCGTTGCGCGCGTGCGTCCGCCCTTGCGAGAAATTGCCGATACTGAGCACGATAATTCTCTTGATACTGTGGCCGACGAGCTGGCCGAGCGGCTGTTGGCGTACAACCCTGCAGGGTCGGCGGAACGCATTCGCAAGGCCTATGCGTATGCCGAGCAAGCTCACGATGGCCAGTTTCGCAAAACTGGCGAGCCCTACATCACCCATCCCGTCCACGTGGCGGAGATTTTGCTCGATCTCCACTTGGATGAAGACAGCGTTATCACCGCTCTCTTGCACGATGTGGTGGAGGACAATCCGAATATTTCCCTGGCTGACATTGAGCGCGATTTTGGCGAACAGGTCGCAAAGATGGTGGATGGGGTCACCAAGCTGACCCAAGCCGGTCGACGCGGCCGGCGGCAGGCCAAGACCAATCAGGCTGAAAATCTCCAGAAATTCGTATTGGCCATTTCAAAGGATGTGCGTGTCCTGCTGATCAAACTGGCCGACAGGTTGCACAATATGCGCACGCTGCACCATGTGCCGCGTCGAGAATCGCGAGTGCGCAAGGCCGAAGAAACGCTTGAGATTTATGCCCCGCTCGCGCGGCGCATGGGTGTGCACCGTTTGTGCGGTGAACTTGAGGACCTGGCGTTCCAGCATATGAGCCCGTCGGCCTATGCGTCCGTCACCAAGCGCTTAGGCGAAGAGCGCGAAAAGCGCGGCGCGGCCGTGGCAGACGTTTCGAGTGCGGTGACCACGGCGCTGCATGATGCGGGCGTTCCGGCTCGCATATTGGGACGGGAAAAACGACCGTACTCCATTTGGCGCAAACTCAAACGTCGCGGCTTGGATTTTGATGATCTTGCCGATGTCTACGCTTTTCGGGTGATTGTGGCGACCAAGGAAGACTGTTATCGCGCATTGGGCATTGTTCATAGCACGTGGCGATGCGTTCCCGAGCGCTTTAAGGATTACATCTCCACGCCAAAACCGAACAACTACCAATCGCTGCATACGACGGTGATGGGGCCGGACAATCATCGGGTGGAATTGCAAATTCGTTCCGAGGACATGGACCGCATTGCCGAGGACGGCGTGGCTGCCCACTGGAAATATAAAGACCAAAGCTATGGCTGTGACGAGGATGCCGGCTTTGAAGCGTTGGAGCGTTTACGGCCGTTCGTAGAAATCCTTAGCCATGGTGCGGACACTGATGAGTTTCTCGAGCACACCAAGCTCGAAATGTTTTCCGACCAGGTGTTCACCTTTACGCCGCGCGGTAAAGTGATTCCACTGCCCGTGGGGGCGACGCCAGTGGATTTTGCCTATGCGCTGCACACTGACATTGGCGACACCTGTGTGGGTGCCAAAGTCAATGGTCGCGCCCGGCCATTGCGCACGCCGCTGTCCAATGGCGATGTCGTGGAGATTGTGCGCACGACCACGCCTGGACCGCCACCAGGTTGGGAGGAAAGTGCGGTTACCGGCAAGGCGCGTTCCGCGATTCGCCGTTTGGTGCGCCGGTCACAGCGAGATGAATTTGCGCGTGTCGGCCGAGCCATCGCCGAACACACCTTCCGCCGTGAAGGCTTGGACTTAGACGCGGTCAAGCTGGATGACGCCCTGGAACGTCTTGAACTGGACAATGAACACACGCTGTTTTGCGAGCTGGGCCAAGGCAATATCACCGGCGCGGATTTGATCGAGGCCGTCTATCCTGGTCAAGATCGTAGCGAGGATCACCGTGCGCGTGACCTGATTTCCGACGAACATGGTGACCATTACGTCATCGGCAAGGATTTAACGCCGGGTATTTCGGTGCATTTTGCACCCTGTTGCTCACCGCTGCCGGGCGAACGCATTGTGGGTGTTCCCACAACGGGACGCGGGCTGGACGTTCACACAATTGACTGCGATATGCTCGCGGGCCTTGAGGATCAAAGCCACAACTGGGTGGATTTATCCTGGAGCGCGGCGGTCAACGATGTTGTGGCGCGCGCTCGGATCTTCGCGACGGTTCAGCACGAACGCGGCGCGCTGGCTGAGATTGCGTTGGCTGTTTCACGCTCGCGCGGCAACATTACCGGACTTCGTATTTCCCGTCGCAGCAGTGACTTCTTTGATTTCATCATCGATGTGGAAGTGGAAGGCGCTCGCCACCTGACACACATTCTGGCGTCCATGCGCGCGTGCTCCGTGGTGGTTTCAGCTGAACGCGCGGCAGTGAGCGGATCAGGACGGCGGGGCGCAGCGTGACATCAGACGAGGTCTTGGAAGAGTTTCGGGCTGCGGGTGCGTTGCTTGAGGGTCACTTTATCCTCACATCTGGGCGGCACAGCCCCATTTATCTCAACAAATCGTTGGTCGGAATGCACCCCGACCGCGTCACGCGACTCATTGCGGGCCTCATCGCGCGGGTTCGCGCTGAAGTGACGCCTCAACCGACCACGATCGTCTCGCCGGTCATGGGCGCCATTGTGTTCGGCTTTGAAACCGCTCGCCAATTGGAAACGCCATTTGTGTTCCTTGAACGCGGCCCAGGGGATCAGGGTTTTGTGATCCGCCGGGGATTTTCCTTACCCAAGGGCTCGCCGGTGCTCGTGGTGGAAGACATTGTATCCACGGGGCTCTCCGCGCGCGAAAGCATTGATGCAGTTCGGGCGGCGGGCGCTGATCCTGTTGCTCTGGCGTGCTTGGTTGACCGATCGGGCGGCCGCGCTTTGGCCGATATTGGCGCTCCCGTGATTGCCTTAGCAACGCTCGATGTGCCCGACTATCCGGCAGACGCATTGCCCGATGAGCTGGCTGCTATTCCTGCGGTAAAGCCGGGGAGCCGCGCCCAGACACAGGCCGAATCTGCATCATGACCAGGCCTAGACAGGGACCCGGACTGGGTCCCATTCGCCTTGGCGTGAACGTGGATCACGTTGCCACATTGCGTAATGCGCGTGGAGGCGTTCACCCCGATCCTGTGCAGGCCGCACGTTTTGCGATCGATGCGGGCGCTGATGGCATCACCATGCATTTACGCGAAGATCGCCGGCATATCGTCGACGATGATATCTATCGCGCTCGCGCCATTAATGCGCCGCTCAATTTTGAAATGGCCGCCACCAATGAAATGCAGGCCATCGCCTTGGACGTGCGACCCCACGCCGTGTGCCTCGTTCCAGAACGACGCGAGGAGCGCACAACAGAGGGCGGACTGAATGCGGCGGGCGACGTCGGACGGCTCAACCACTTTATCGAACCGCTGGCCAAGCGTGGGATTCGCGTATCGCTGTTTCTTGAACCCGACAAAGATCAGATTGCCGCGGCGGTGCAGATCGGGGCTCCGGTGATTGAATTTCACACTGGCGCTTATGCGCATGCTGCAGAGGCTGGTGACGCAACGCGTTGCGGTGCTGAGCTGGTCCGACTGCAAACAGCAGCTGCGTCAGCGGCCTCGGTGGGCATAGAAGTCCATTTTGGCCATGGGCTGACCTATGACAATGTCGCGCCAATTGCCGCAATCAGGCAAACGCGTGAACTCAATATTGGTCATTTCCTCATGGGCGAAGCCATGTTCTTGGGCCTGAACGGTGCGGTGAGCAAGATGCGTGAACTCATCGACGCCGCCCGAAGAGAGGCGACACAATGATTATCGGCCTGGGCCAGGACATCACCGATATTCGGCGCATCGAGCACACATTGGAGCGGTTTGGCGAGCGGTTCGTCCAGCGCGTGTTTACTGAGGTGGAGCAAACCAAATCCAACCGGCGCGCCAAACGAGCGGCCAGTTTTGCTCGGCGGTTCGCCGCTAAGGAAGCTGGAGCCAAGGCGCTTGGAACCGGCGTGCCGCGCCGAGGTGTGGCTTGGCGTGACATTGGGGTTGTGAATCTGCCTTCCGGAAAGCCGACCTTGGCGCTAACCGGAGGAGCGCGTGACCGCTTGCAGTCCATTACGCCAGAAGGGCACACTGCCCACATTCATGTGTCACTGACTGATGATGAGCCTTACGCCATGGCATTGGTTGTGATTGAAGCCCTACCAAACGCGCCACTTTCTCCCGAGGAGCGATAATGCGTCCACAGCGCATCATATGGCGCACAGTGGCAGGTTTTGCGGCCATGTTCCTGCTTGTGGCCGCATTTCTCACCACAAAGGCGCTCATTGTGACGCCCTTTAGCGTACCTTCGGACTCCATGGCTCCCGCTGTTTTGCCAGGCGATGTGGTGCTGGTGAACCGAATGGCCTACGCAAATGGAAGCGGTTCACAGTTTTTGGCGCGCATACCGCTGCTCAAGGGCTACGCGCCGCAGCACCGTCCCCAGCGCGGTGACGTGATAGTGTTTCGCAACACCCGTGATGGCCGCGCTTATGTCAAGCGCGTGATTGGATTGGCGGGCGATCAAGTGGCCATGGACAATGGCGCGGTTGTGATCAATGGCGTGAGAGCAACAGTTGTGGATCGTGGGATTTATCGTGACCAAGACGAGTTTGGCCGCATCAGCTATGTGGTTGCGCGAGATGAGGTATTTGACGAGCAACTGAGGGTGCGCGTGTTTCACCGTCAGTATGGCCATCGCCGAGAATTTGGCCCTGATAGTTTTGCTCCGCAAGACGTGCCGCCAGGGCGTCTGTTTGTCTTGGGGGATAATCGCGATGAGTCCTATGATAGTCGCTTTCCTGACTTGGTTGGATTGGTGGTCGAAGCGGAAATCATCGGGCGCGTGGATCGGATCGCATATTCGACGACGCCAGCGTTTCAGTTGGCCAATCCAAGAAGTTGGCTGGAGTTTCGTGGTGAGCGGTTTTGGCGAGTGGTGGAGTCCGGCCCGTGAACAAGACCGACAAACTCGACCAGCTAGAACAGCGCTTAGGCCACAAATTTGAAAACCGTGAGTACCTCATCCGCGCGCTCACCCATTCCAGTACGGGCGACGGCAACCGTAAAGTGCGCGACAATCAGCGGTTTGAATTCCTGGGTGATCGCGTTCTGGGATTGCTTACCGCCGAGGCGCTGGTGAATACGTACAAGGGCTATGATGAGGGTGAACTCGCGCCCCGCCTCAACGCCGTTGTCCGTAAGGAAGCCTGCGCGCGGGCAGGTCGCCGGATGGATCTTGGGCCCGCCATGACCATGTCTCATGGCGAGGCCAAACGTGGCGGCCGAGAGAATGAGTCCATCATTGCGGACGCCAGTGAAGCCATAATGGCGGCGGTCTATCTTGATGGTGGGCTAGCAGCGGCGCGCGACGTGTTTGAGCGCTTTTGGGGCGAGGAATTAGAGGAGCTTGACGATCGGCCGCAGGACCCCAAGAGCGCGCTACAAGAACGCGCCGCTGCTCGGCGATTGCCTGTCCCCCACTATCACATAGCCGATCGTAACGGTCCTGAACATCGCCCGATATTCACCGCAAAGGTGCAAATAAAGGGAGTCGGCGAAGCGCTTGGTGAGGGCGGTTCAAAGCGCGACGCAGAGCGCGCGGCCGCGGCGATCTTATTGGCGCAACTTGGCGGTGATGATACCAATGACTAGGGGGGCTGAGCCGTCCTCGCCGGGTCGCGCAGGCTTTCTGGCGGTGGTTGGCGCGCCAAACGCAGGCAAGTCGACGCTGGTCAACGCTTTGGTCGGCGCAAAAGTCTCCATCGTCACCCATAAAGTGCAAACCACGCGCTTCCCCGTGCGCGGTGTTGCGGTTTTTAACGACACACAAATCGTGCTGGTGGACACGCCGGGGATTTTTTCTCCAAAGCCCAACCGCAAGCTAGACAAAGCCATGGTGAGCGCAGCCTGGGCCGGCGCCACGGATGCGGACGCCGTATTGCACGTGGTTGACGCGCCAGCGGCTGATCGGGTGTTGCGCAAGGATGTAGACGCTTCGCCCGGCGATCAGCGCACCGCCGAAGATGTGCGCCGTGTAATTGACGGGCTCGAGCAAAGTGGCCGCAAAGCCATGCTGGCGCTCAACAAAGTGGATCTGATGGCGCGCGAGCGGCTTTTGGCGCTCGCCAAATTCTTTGATGAGACCGAAGTTTATTCTGAGATTTTCATGATCTCGGCTGTGGATGGATCAGGATTGGATGAATTGGTTCAGGCGGCATGCGCAGCCATGCCCGAGGGGCCTTGGCTTTACCCCGAGGACCAAATCGCCGATTTGCCTGAACGCATGCTTGCTGCGGAAATCACGCGCGAGAAGGTGTTCTTGCGCCTGCATGATGAGCTGCCCTACGCCTCCACGGTGGAGACCGAACAATGGCAAGTGCGCGCAGACGGCTCAGTGCGGATCCAGCAAGTGATCTATGTGGAGCGCGAAGGGCAGCGCAAAATCATGCTTGGCAAGGGCGGGCAGACCATCAAGGCGATCGGGGCTGCCGCACGTGCCGAACTAGAGGCCATGCTTGAGCGACGCGTGCATTTGTTCCTGTTCGTCAAGGTGCGTGAAGGTTGGATGGACGATCGCGCCCGCTTGGGCGCGCTAGGCCTTGACAGTTAGGCTTGCCGCAGACCTCCCAAAATCTTTGGATTATTGGCGTGATCTTCATGGACACGTTGCAAACTTCGCGTAATCTGACGACCTTCATAGTGGAAGGGGGACATCCATGTCAGACACGCCACCAGCGGCCGCGTCCGCTGGCGCCTCGCCGTCCGGCGAAGGCCTCAAACTCACATTCGATCAAACAGCTACCGCCCGGTCGATTTTCTGGATCACGATCAGCAACGCTTTACTGAATATCGTCACGCTGACGCTATGGCGGTTTTGGGGACGCACGCGCATTCGCCGACACTTGTGGGCACACACGTCGATTAGTGGCCAGCCTTTAGAGTATACGGGAAAAGGTTGGGAGCTATTTAAGTCGTTTCTATTTATAATTGTTGTTTTTATTATTCCTCTTTATGTGGTGATTTTTGGCGCCGTCTTTCTGGTTCAGCCAGGTAATGCGGCGGCAAGTTTGATTTTCGGTGTATTCTTTATATTTCTGTATCTGTTTTTGTTTTGGCTGCTAGGCCTGGCTATCTATATCACCCACCGCTATCGCCTGAGTAGGACGACATGGCGGGGCGTGCGCTTCGGTCTGCCCGGTTCTGGCAAATCGTATGGCTGGGCATTCTTGGGTTATCTGCTGCTCACCCTCATTACGCTCGGCTGGTTCGCTCCGGCGATGGAAATGCGGCTGGCGCGCCGATTTTGGGGCGAAGCGGTTTACGGCGACAAGCCGGTGGTTTTCGAGACCCCCGATGGAAAAGGACCTTCAGGCGGTCTCTATGGGCCATTTGCCTTGGCCTGGTTCGGCGGGATTTTGGGCTATGTCGTCGGCTTCCTAGTGGGTATTGCCGTCGGCGCGGCGCTGGGAGTGGATATCACCAATGATCCCACACCAAGCACGGAATTCATTATCGCGCTGTATGCTGGCGTGTTCGCTTATGCAGCAGTGGCAATTATGCTTTCGCTCGTCTATTACGCGGCGTTGTATCGGCGGATCGCCAGTTGCCTGACGCTGGGTGGCGTCCGATTCCGCCATAACGCCACTGCGCTCAGCCTGCTTTGGCTGTTTTTTGGAAACCTGCTGATCTTAGTGTTGACCCTAGGTCTCGGCCTGCCGTTCGCTCAAGTGCGCACCATGCGTTACATCTTCCGACGTCTTGAGGCTGACGGTGAATTGGACACCTCCACCATCAACCAGAACCCAGATGCGGGTCCGCCAATGGGCGAAGGTCTCGCCGACGCATTTGATTTGGGGACGATCTAAACTGATCGTGGTAATTGAGGTATGAGTGAGGGCGGACCGAAGCGATCGGTCCGCCCTATTTGCTTGAGGACGCCATGAGTGAATTTGCCGGAGTTTTCCTGGACGGTCAGACCGCCGCCGACCATCAGGTCAAAGTTCGGTTCACGGTGGACGCCATCATCATTGAAGGCGCACCGAGCGGGGCGCAATCTTGGCCCTACCGCACAGTCAAGCGCGTGGACTCCGGACCGGGCCGATTGCGCCTACAGTCTAGCGATAGCCCCGACGCGCGTTTGGATATCACTGACCCCGACGGACGCGCGCTTACCGAGCTCAAGCAGTTTGCGCCGCGCCAATTCTCCAATCGCGCGGTTGCATCGCGCACCCTCGCTTTAACATTCGCCTTGATGTTGGCTGGCGGCGCCATTGTTGCGGCCGGTGTTTTTGGCTTGCCGCGCTTATCGGGACCGCTCGCCCGCATGACGCCTCCAGAGGCGGAAAGCCAGATTGGTTCATTCTACCTTGAGACCCTCACCCAGTGGTGGACAATTTGCGAAGCGGCGAATGAGGGTGAGGCCCGCGCCGCCCTAGACACGCTTTCTGAACCGATTCTGGAAGCTGCCGACTCGCCCTTTAACGTTACAATTCAAGTGGTGGACGCGAGTTTTCCCAATGCTTTCGCCTTGCCGGGCGGGCATGTTCTAGTCACGGACGAATTGCTCGATTTGATGGAAACTCCCGAAGAGCTGGCTGGGGTGTTGGCCCACGAAATTGCCCATGTTGAGCGACGTCATGTGATGGCCGCCATGATCCGTCAGTTCGGCCTTGCCATTGCGGTGGAAGCCATTGTCGGCGGAGGTTCGGGCGCTGGACAACAGCTGGTGCTGGCTGGCGCCGATCTCACCTCCATCGCCCACACACGCACGGCCGAACAAGAGGCCGACGATATGGGCATAGCTTATCTGCGCGCCGCCAAGATCGATCCGGAGGGCCTGGCGCGATTTTTTGATACAATCGACAGCCTTGAAGACAATAGCCGACTAGATGTGCCCGAGTGGATCAAGAACGTGACGCGCACCCACCCTCATTCGGCAAGTCGCGCGGCAACAATTCGCGCCGCACTTGATGATGACACGACCTATGCGCCCGTCATATCGGCGGATGAGTGGGCCGCTCTTAAGGCCGCGTGCCCCGCCAGTGGCCGATGGTCTGTCGAGGCTCCGTCTCATGGGGACACAAGCAAAGCTGAACGCAAAAAAGCGGCGCAAAAAGCCGACCAGGACTAGGCGTTCTCTCCTGGCGTGCGGACCTTATGCTTCTCGGTTTCATCGCGATGTTTTTTCAGATACGGCATAAATGGCGTGCCGCCAGTGCCCCGTTCCGTCGAACCACCTGTGCCAATCAGCGAGTGAATCTGGCTTTGTGCGTGGATATAGCGCGAGGCATATTCCACATGCCGTGCGCGAAACGCGCGAACACCTTCCAAGCAGCGATCATAGGCGGAGGCGAGCCCTTCCGCGTCTTGGACGCGGCGACGCACTTGGCTGGTTGTTTCTAGATACTCGACAAACGCGCGGTGTTGCGGGGGCATATAGGTGCGCATCTCAGCAAGGTATTCGCGCAGATCGTCCTTGGCGTGCATCACGCCGAACAGTGCGTCAATCGCAGGGATTATGCCGCTCTGCGCTCCGGTTTCTCCACGGAAAAACTGGGGATTGTTGTCGTATTCGCCCTCATAAATCAGGCCATTGGGCAGATCAGGATTGTCCTTGGTGCCAAATATGAACGGTCGGACGCGGTGATAATAAATATACGGATCGCAACGCTCAGGCATACGGTCGAAAACTGCGTTGATGGCGTCCATCGCATCACCAATGACGTTCAGATGATCGCGGATCACGTCAATGCTGGGGATGGGGCGCGCGCTTTCCTCAGCTGCGCCAATGGCCGCCGTGAGCGCCGGCGCTGCGGCGTGCTCGATGCACACATGAATTGTGACGAACCAATCCTCATCAACACCAGCCAAAAAATTATGGATCAAGGCGACGTTATCGAGCTCGATGGGCCGATCGGCATCCATACGTCGCCAATTGTCCAGGCAATAGCTGCCATAGGAAAGAATTGGCGGGCGGCCCAGCGCATCCGCCGCCCGCCGCCATGGTCCAGCAAGCACCGCCGGCAGTATTTGAGCAGGTTCGTCTTGCGACCACATATAGCCGTGGGCGATAAAACTTAGCTGCGCCATGGCCAATCTGAGTTCCGGCGAAGTTGGCGCATCGACGAGGTCACCCAAATCAAGAGCGTTGACCGGCAGTGCATCGATAGTGCGCCGAAGTGTCCCGGTGAGTAGCCGTTTCGGCAGCTGCGCGCTTATTTCGGTGAGCAAAACTTGACCAGGTGTCGCATTTGCGCCCGGCGCGATTAACGGATCGGACGTCGGCAAAAAACCGCGTTCACCATCCAGATCGAACTGCTCACGCAATTGTGCCGGCGTTAAGGAAATGTGGTGCGCCATGTTATCCTCCCAATATATCTCGTCACTTGAATGCAACGTGTTTGATGTTCGCAATAGAGTGAAAGCGCCTGCTCGCAAAGTCCTCTTGACTGTTTCGCCAGGTTCGCCATGCCTGATCGATGGCTCTCGAATGGACTGATGACGCAATCGTACTTGAAGCGCGCCCTCATGGCGAAACAGCAGCAGTGGCCCAACTGTTGACCCAGGAACAAGGGCGATTTGCGGGACTTGTTTATGGAGGACAGGGCAGACGGGCGCGCCCATTGCTTCAACCGGGCAACCGCGTTCGCGCCAATTGGCGAGCCCGGCTTGCTGATCACCTTGGTGCGTTCACACTTGAACCGTTAGCCTTGCGGGCCGGTGTCTTGCTGGACGATGCACAGCGACTGACTGGCGTCTCGGCAGCGTGCGCATTGGCCATCATGGTGTTGCCCGAACGCGAACCGCATCCGCGTGTGCACGATGGCCTAGAGCTGGTGTTGTCAACCATGGCGCAAACCGAACACTGGCCAGCGCTGCTGGTGCGATGGGAAGCAGGCGTTCTCGCCGATCTCGGATACGGTATGGATCTGAGCCGCTGCGCGTTGGGCGGCGCCAGCGACCGATTGAGTCATGTGAGTCCTGCTTCCGGGCGCGCCGTGGACAGCACGCATCCCGATGCGGGACCGTTCTTGGATCGACTTTTGCGCCTTCCAAAATTTTTGATGGACCCGCGTGCGACCGTTTCTGCGCAAGATATGCGCGATGGTTTGCTGCTAACGGGATATTTTTTAGAGCGGCGGGTTCTTTGGCCGGCCGATCGAACACTGCCGGAAGCACGGGTGCGTTTGGCGGCAATGTTGGGAAAATGAGATTGTTCGTTGCGATAAGTGTGGGCCAATGCACACACTTGCGAATTTCATGTGGTATGCCCATTGCTTGACGTGATTCGGCCACCTAGTGTGCGCTGCACAACGGTAAGTCTTGACTGGGGAAATTGGATGACTGAGCAGGGAAATGGGGCGGCTGTGCTGGTTGTCGGTGGCGCAGGCTATGTCGGGTCGCATGTCGCCAAGGCATTGGCCAAGTCGGGCTATACCCCCGTGGTATTAGACAATCTATCCACAGGGTACCGGCACAATATCAAATGGGGGCCGTTTGTTAACGCGGACATTCGCGACACTGCCGCCGTTGAAGCCGCCGTGCGCCAATATGAGCCAGTGGCCGCCATGCATTTTGCCGCCTGCATCGAAGTCGGTATTGGAGAGCGCGACCCACAGTCATTCTATGACAACAATGTGGCCGGAACGATCTCACTTTTGTCTGGAATGCGCGCAGCTGGATTGAACACCCTGATTTTTTCCTCCACCTGCGCCACCTATGGCGAGCCTGAGCGCCTCCCGCTCGACGAGGAGCATCCACAGCGGCCTGTGAGCGTATACGGCCGGTCGAAGCTGATGGTGGAGCAAATCTTGGCCGATTTCAGCCGCGCCTATGGATTTCGACACGCCGCGCTGAGATATTTTAATGCTTGTGGAGCGGATCGTGAGGGTGATCACGG
Source organism: uncultured Caulobacterales bacterium (assembly GCA_964636945.1). Lineage (GTDB taxonomy): Bacteria > Pseudomonadota > Alphaproteobacteria > Caulobacterales > Maricaulaceae > CAZADA01. The sequence goes on from CAZWVH010000052.1 coordinate 14,522, forward strand.
AGAAGAGCACGATCCAGAAACCCACTTGATTCCAGTGGCCTTGCGCGCCGCAGCGGGTGGTGAGGGCGGATTGAAGATATTCGGGACCGACTACGATACACCTGACGGAACTTGTTTGCGCGATTATATCCATGTGGAGGACTTGGCGACCGGTCACGTTTTGGCGCTCGAACGGCTGTTGTCGAATGAGGAGAGCTTCGCCCTGAATTTGGGGACGGGGACCGGTATTAGCGTACTTGAGGTCGTGAGGGCCATTGAACGTGTGGTTGGGACACCGCCCCCGCACTCATTTGCGCCGCGTCGGGAAGGCGACGCGCCAGGCCTTTATGCGGATCCAACTCGGGCGCGAACGCTATTAGGGTTTGATCCACAAGTCTCTGATATTGAGACGATTATTGCGTCGGCTTGGGCATTCCATAAGCGCCAGTGGGCCCTGGAAGACAGTGCCGTCGTTTAAAATGGGGCGCATGCTGCGCCGCAACATACGTCTTGTCTGGTCGGACTAGACGGAGTAGACGTCCGGAGGGGTGCGGCGCAAGCGCTGCTGGCTCATTGCGTCGTTCACAAATGGTATGAGCATGTCTTTAGAAACAACGATTACGCGTTACGCGTCACGATTTGAACAAAGCGGTCGACCAGGGCGTCATTTACCGCCCCATTTGAAGAGCCTTGAAAACGAAGCGCTCTACATCATGCGCGAAGTCGTGGCTGAGTTCGACAATCCGGTCCTCTTGTATTCAATCGGCAAAGACTCAACGGTCCTCCTTCATCTGGCGATGAAAGCGTTTTGGCCAGCCAAGCCTCCATTTCCTTTTTTGCACATTGATTCACTTTGGGAGTTCCAGGAAATGGGGACTTTCAGAGATAGGCTGGCGCGGGAACTGGGCATTAAACTCATTGTTCACGTGAACGAAGACGGCAAAAAGCAAAATATCAATCCGTTTCTGCATGGTTCCTCGCTCCACACTCAGGTCATGCGCACGGAAGGCCTGCTCCAGGCCCTCGGTGATGGCGGATATGACGCGGCATTTGGCGGAGCACGCCGGGATGAAGAGAAATCGCGCGCCAAAGAGCGGGTGTTTTCATTCAGGAACGCCAACTTTGGCTGGGATCCGCGCAATCAGCGCCCCGAGCTGTGGAACATCTACAATACGCGGATCAAGTCTGGGGAATCCATCCGTGTGTTTCCGCTGTCGAATTGGACAGAGTTGGATATCTGGCAGTACATTCAAGCTGAAGACATTCCGATCGTGCCTCTTTATTTCGCCGCTGAACGTCCGGTCGTGGAGCGCGATGGCACATTAATTATGGTCGACGACGACCGCATGCCCCTCAACGATAACGAGCAACCGCTCATGCGAAAGATTCGTTTTCGCACACTGGGTTGCTACCCATTGACTGGGGCTACTGAATCAATGGCGGAGACCCTGGACGACATTGTCCAGGAGATGTTGACCGCCCGTACATCGGAACGAGCCGGACGATTGATTGACTTTGATGAAGCCGGTTCGATGGAGAAGAAAAAGCGTGAGGGGTATTTCTAATGGACGTGGTCGAAACTGAAACCCATGCCTCCACGCCGACCCAAAAGACGGCAAAGTCCCAGCCGGCGAGCGAGCTTGGCACTGCGGCCGACCAAGGGATTTTGCGTTTTATCACGTGCGGATCTGTGGATGACGGCAAATCTACGCTGATTGGCAGGCTGTTCTACGATTCAAAGCTCTTGTTTGAAGACCAAATCAAGGTGCTTGAGCGCGATTCGGAAAAACACGGCGCAGCCGATGGCGGCATGGATTTCGCCCTGTTGCTTGACGGCCTCGAGGCCGAACGCGAGCAGGGGATTACGATTGACGTTGCCTATCGGTTTTTTAACACCGATAAGCGCAAGTTTGTGGTCGCCGACACGCCCGGCCATGAGCAATACACCCGCAATATGGCCACGGGCGCGTCCACGGCAGATTTGGCCATCATTTTGATTGATGCGCGTAAGGGCGTGCTGCCTCAGACGCTGCGTCACACCTACATCGTCAATATGATGGGCATCCGTCACGTGGTGCTGGCGGTGAACAAGATGGACCTAGTGGAGCATTCACGGGCGCGCTTCCATGAGATTGTCGCCGAATACGTTTCCGCCGCCGAACAGCTCGAGTTTGAGTCCATTACGCCAATTCCTATTTCCGCGCGCTATGGTGACAACATCTTCTTGCGCTCCGAACACATGTCGTGGCACGTCGGCCCCACACTGATGGAGCATTTGGAGTCCGTCGAAGTTCACAAAGCGGAGTCAGATCATGCCTTTCGCATGCCGGTTCAGTGGGTCAATCGACCAAATCTGAATTTTCGCGGTTTTGCTGGAACTATTGCCGCCGGACAAATCCATGTCGGTGATTCGATCACCGTCGCTCACAGCGGTCAAACGGCCGCCGTCCAACGGATCGTGACCGCCGACGACGATCTTAATAGCGCGGGTCCGGGCGATGCGGTGACTTTGGTGCTTGATCGCGAAGTGGATATAGCGCGGGGCGATATTTTGGTTGACCCCAAAAGTCGGCCGGAAGTCTCTGATCAGTTTGCCGCGGAAATTCTCTGGATGGCGTCCGATGAATTGCTACCGGGGCGCTCTTACCTCTTGAAAGCGGGCAGCCAAATCACGCCGGCTGCTGTGACCACGCTCAAACACCGCATCAATATCGAAACTTTCGACAAAGAACCCGCACGCAGTCTGGGACTGAACGAAATTGGCGTGTGCAACGTGTCTACAACGCGTCCAATTGCTTTTGATCCGTTTAAGTCATTGCGCCAAATGGGCGCGTTCATTCTGATTGATCGGTTTACCAATCAGACGGTTGCCGCGGGCATGATCCGTTTTGGTCTGCGGCGGGCTAGCAATATCCACCATCATGCACTGGATGTGAGCAAGGCGCGCCGCGCCCAGCTCAAAGGGCAAAAGCCTGCGATCTTGTGGTTTACAGGTCTTTCCGGAGCCGGCAAGTCCACCATCGCAAACTTGGTTGAACGCAAATTGGCCGAGGACGGACGTCACACCTATACGTTGGATGGTGACAATATTCGCCATGGGTTGAATAAGGATCTGGGATTTACCGATGCTGACCGCGTAGAGAACATCCGTCGCATTGGTGAAGTTGCAAAGCTGTTCGTTGATGCAGGCGTCATCGTCACATGCTCGTTCATCTCGCCATTCCAGTCGGAACGGCAAATGGTGCGCGAGCTCGTGGAAGATGGGGAATTCATAGAAGTGTTTGTCGACGCGCCGATTGAATTGTGTATGGAGCGCGATCCGAAGGGATTGTATCGCAAGGCGCAAGCTGGCGAGATTAAGAACTTCACCGGCTTTGACAGCCCCTATGAAGCACCGCAAACACCGGAAATCCACCTCAAGACTGTTGAGCTTGATGCGGAAGCCGCTGCCAACCGCGTGATCGAGGAGTTGGTGCGCCGCGGGGTTATTGGCTGACGGTCAAGCGAGCTTCGCGGGTGGACCAGGCAACAAACGGGCCGTTGCGGTACTCGTTTTCGCTCTTTCCATAAAGAAATGGCGACCCGTCGGGCCGCGTCACCGTACCGCCGGCGCCATTGACGACGGCGTGTCCGGCGGCGGTGTCCCATTCCATGGTCGGTCCAAAGCGCGGATAAAGGTCGGCTTGCCCCTCTGCTACACGACAAAATTTCAGCGAAGACCCTGCGCTGATGGTATGCTTAACGTGTTGCGCTTCAGCAAATGCCCGCGTTTCGTCATCGCAATGTGAGCGGCTCATCACGCATGAGATCCCTGTTTGGGGAATGGGACGTGTGTGAATACGATGTAACGCTTCTGGAACAAACGCGCGACCGGCTTGAAGATCGGCAGCACAGCTGTGTTCCGCCGCCACGTAGATACGCCCTAATGCTGGCGCATAGACACACCCCGCAACTGGCGCGCGGTGATCGATCAAAGCGATGTTGACCGTAAACTCGTCGTTCTTTTTAAGAAACTCGCGGGTGCCGTCCAAAGGATCGACCAGCAAAAATTCTCGTTCGATGTCGGGCCGCACGCCTGCGCAGAAGCTTTCCTCGGCCAAAATTGGCACGCCGGGCAACACTTTCGCAAGCTCTTCGACAATGATGGCTTCCGCAGCGGTATCCGCCTCTGTGACCGGACTGCGGTCGTCCTTTTCGCGCACCTCGCAGTCGCGTGCATAGATTTCCATGATCGGCCGCGCGGCCTTTACGCTGATCTTGGCAAACTCGTGGGCGATCGCCTCACAATGACGCATCATTCACTCCTTAGCGATGGCTCCATCACAATTGAAACAGATTCAGTCCGAACAGCGTTGCTGCCGTATAGGCAAGAAATACCCCGGCGCCGAGTCGCCAATAATCGCTCATGCGATACCAGCCCGGGCTCATCACCATGAGGTGAGTCTGATAGCCAAATGGCATAAAGAAGCTGGCGCTGGCGCCAAACGCTGCAGCCAATGCGAATGGTTCGCCGGGCATTCCAGTGGCCTGGGCGGTGTCCAGCGCCACAGGCAACGCCACCAGCGCAGCACTGGCATTGGAGAAAAACTCCGTGAGCATCCATGCCATGAAGTATACTGCTGCAATCATCGCGAGCGGCGGAAGGATGTGGGACATATCGGCAACCGTGGCGGCCAGTAGGGCGGACAATCCCGATTTCTGCACCAACATGCTCAAAAGCACGGCGCCCCATAACACGATCACCAAATCAAACGGAAACGCGCGTTTCACTTCGCGCGGGGATACCCAGTCAAACAATACCGTCACGGATGCCAGGACAATGGCGGCAAAAGCAATTTCGGTGATTTGAAACAAGGCGGCGACGAGGAAACCCAAGAATGCCAGGCTCAGCAACATGGTATCGCGTTTGTCAAGCTGAACCAGGCCAGCTTCGTCGCTGTCGAGAATATGCAGGTTTGCGCGCAAGTTGTCGCGCGTGTGAAAATCCGGACCACCGGCCAGAAGCAACAAATCACCGGCCCGCAGACGGATATCGCCTAGCTTGCCGGACAGCGATTCAGAGGCGCGGCCAACCGCCAAAACCGAAGCGTCAAACCGGGCGCGAAAATCTACCTCGCGAAGGGTGCGTCCTGTGAGCACCGAAGAGGAGGCCACCACCGCTCGAAAAAGCTTGTCGTGGCGATGACCCGCGCCGTCTTTGATGATGGTAACGCCGGGCAAACTGTGCACCTCGTCCAGATGGGCCACATCTCCCACAAAAATCAGTCGGTCGCCTTCGCGTAAGGTGTGGTTAGGCCGCACTGGCGCAATGGCTTGGTCATTGCGGACGATTTCAGCGAGATAGAAACTGTGCAAATGCCGCAATTCGTTTTCCGCCACCGTACGGCCAATCAGTTTTGAACCGGGTTCAATGCGCACTTCCACATGGAATATTTCAGGCGCCGTGTCTGACCGCGATCGCCGTTCGGCCAGCAAGATGGGGCTGATGATCACTAAAGTGAGCAGGACAACCCCGGTGGCCAACATGCCCACGCCTGCAAAGTCGAGCACATCGAGATTCACTCCAGCATCACTAGCCAAGCCCACCACCATGAGGCTTGCCGATGTGCCAAATGGAGTGATCATGCCGGCTACGAGCGCCATATACGACAGTGGCAAGAGCAATTGATGGGCGGTCACGTTGGGTCGTCGTGAGGCCGGCCCCAACATGGAGGCCACAACTGCTGTGTTTGGTACGAATGCGGACATTGTTGCAGCGGCCGTGAGCATGCGCACCTGTGTCAGAAACAGGCCCCGCGGCTTGCGGCCGAAAAAAATGCGGCGCAGCAATGCAAGCTTGCCCAAGGCGAGGGAAAAGATCACCAGGCTCACCACCGCCCAGATTGCGGGGGTTCCCAAAGCGCGCATCGCTTCAGTGTAGTTCACGCGTCCGGTCACCATCACCAGTAGAGCAAATATGGCGAAGGCGCGCGCCGGAGCGACTTTGCCCGACAGCAACATGGCGCAGAGAAACACAATCAAACCGCCGTCGAGTGCGGCGGCGACGGCTTGCGGCATATGGTGAAACCTCTCCCAAACAGCATCGCGGCGTCGGGCGCCGCTTTGGCTGCAAACATCGCGATCTTAAGTGGTGCGTGTGGCGAACGCAAAGGGTGGAGCGAGCTGCGGACTGATATAACTGTAGATTTGCACACACCCCTCCTCAGTCGTGGGCGAAAGCCCTGTTTAAGCGGCGTTTGCGTTGACGATATCCATGTTGATAGGCAGCGCCTTGAGCTCTTTAGTCAAGGTCAACGCGCCGTTCAGGCCCGACTTAGTGACCGCGCGCACAATATCGCGAGGCACAACGTCGCGGGCCAGTGCGTCCTCTTGCGTGGCCAAATGGATCGCGAGCGTCCAGCCCGCTTCCTCCGGTGTGGACGCGTTTTCCATGGCCTCATTGACTTGGGCGTAGTCAAATCGGACCACCATATCGAGCAGTTTGAACGCATGGGCGACCTCATAGTGCGGTGCGCCAAAGCGATCCACCCATCGGCGCAAGCCGTCCAAGGACCGATCCTTGACCGTGCGCAACAGCCGCTGGGCTTCGACCCGTTTGGAAATGGAGATCATTTCAGCGAATCTGACGCCCTCGCCAAGCCGTAAATACATCTGCGTGGCGGTGCCCACATCCGGGGCCGTGAGCGCCACCGCAACCCCCTCCATCAGTCGGTCAAAGCCAGACCCGAGCGACAGTTCCTCCCCATTGAGCAACACCGTCGAGCCTTCGTCCATGACGCCCTCCGAACTTATCTTGCGCATTAGGATATATTCGCCCCTTCTATATTGACCAAACTGTGTATGCCGAATCTCGCTCTTGCAACACACACTGCAGGTCAATCACAGTGATACCGTGCTGTTTGGGTCACACTGACCGTTGTGCGGCGGCGAAAGAAGTTGGCGAAATCGGTCAAAGTCGGACCGGGATCGATGGGGATGGGTGAGGCAGGCTGGTTGACCGGCCTGTAATCTCCCCTGTAACACCACAGATGGAGACGTGGCCGAGTGGTCGAAGGCGCTCCCCTGCTAAGGGAGTATACCTCAAAAGGGTATCGTGGGTTCGAATCCCATCGTCTCCGCCATATGCCGTAGGTCCGTTCCGGACACATGGGTTACAGTTTATTCCCGAGACATAGGTAACACAT
>CAZWVH010000053.1:0-21165 GCA_964636945.1 uncultured Caulobacterales bacterium
AGTGCGGCGCACACAGCGCCGACAATCCACCTCAAACTCATAATCCCCCCCCAAGTATCCCCTCAGCGATCGCGCGCCAGACGCAATCCGCTGAACTGCCAGTACATGTCCGGATAGAAGAAGTTGCGGTACGTGGCGCGCACATGTCCGCGCGGTGTGGCGCACGACCCACCACGCAACACAAATTGGTTGGCCATGAATTTGCCGTTGTATTCACCAAGCGCGCCGGGTGAAGCCTGATAGCCGGGATAGGGCGAATAGGCTGACCGGGTCCATTCCCACACGCCGCCAAACTGGCCGAGCAACGCATGATCAGTCCTATGGTCAAAGGCCGGGTGTGCACTGGCGCCGGGCTCAGAGAATTGACCCGATGCGGGATCGACACCTTGTGTCGCCAACTCCCATTCGCGCTCATCGGGCAATCGCGCATCGAACCATCGGGCGATCGCGTCCGCTTCGTAAAACGTCAGATGACATGCCGGTGCATGGGGGTTGAGTGGTTGTTCGCCATGGAGCGTAAACTCACTCCACTCGCCAGGCGCGCCTCGCCAGTACATCGGCGCGCTCTGCTTGCGGTCCGCCACCATGTCCCAGCCGTCAGACAGCCACAGCGCCGCTGTCGCATAGCCGCCATCTTCAATGAAATCCGCCACTTCACCGTTGGTGACGCAGCGCGAGGCCAGACGGAAGTCATGCAGATAATGACGGTGTCGCGGCGTTTCATTGTCAAACATAAAGCCAGTGGACGCGGAGGCCCCGAATTCATGAAGACCTGCTATAAAATCCACCCAAGCCAGTGCTGGCGCAGACGATGTCGAGGCATCGTCCGCCTTCTTGGGCGGATAGGCTTGCGGCCAAAATGGATTCTCCGCCAGAACATGTTTGATATCGGTCAGCATCAGCTCCTGATGCTGTTCCTCGTGCGCCACGCCCAGTTCGAGAATGGGACGCAACGCGTCGTCCGCACTGTCCAATGCGCGCTCCAACGCTTCATCCACATGTTGGCGATACGCCAACACCTGTTCCAAGGACGGGCGTGTCAGCACACCGCGGCGGGCCCGTTCGTGCCGTTCCCCAATGGCGTTGTAGTAAGAGTTGAAGAGGTAATTGAACGTTTCATCAAAAGGCGGGGCGTCCGGTTCCAAGCGAGACAAGACGAAAGTTTCCCAGAACCAAGTGGTGTGGGCCAAATGCCATTTGGTGGGGCTCACATACATGGCCGATTGCACAACCTTATCCTCAAGCGATAAAGGCTCGGCGATCAGCAGGCTGTTTGCTCGAACGCCCAACACAGCATCCGTAAGCGAATCCGGTGTTTCAGCGAGAACGAGGTCATCACGCATGGGTCTTGTCGCTCCGTATACCCGCCCCGCGCTCGGTCGCGCCAATTGGGCAGTTCAATTTACCCGCCACACTGGAACACTTAGGCAACGGATGATCAACCGGATCGTTCCCTCAATTCCAAATTCAACTTGCATTATCTCACGGATGAACCGATAGGCGGTCACAATGCCCACACCTGAGACCCCACCTGCTCTGCATTTTACCGCCAGCCCACGCCGTCAAGCCCAATCGGCGCTGCGTCGCTTTCGCGAGCTGTATGGCGACGCAGGCGAGGCGAAAGCTGACATTATCGTGACTCTAGGCGGCGATGGTTTCATGTTGGAAACCATACGCCACGTGATGGGGCGCGATGTGCCAATCTTTGGCATGAATTGCGGTACTGTGGGATTCTTGTTGAACGAGAATCGCGAAGAGGGCCTGCTTGATCGAATCCAGCGGGCTGAGCGGGCGGTGATCCATCCGCTGCGCGCGACAGGTCGCGATTTACGCAATCGGCCCATCAACATGTTGGCGATCAACGAAGTATCGCTCCTTCGTGAAACACGACAGGCGGCAAAGATGTCAATCAGTATTGATGGGCGTGAGCGCATGCCCGAGCTGATTGCCGATGGCGCATTGGTGGCAACGCCGGCAGGATCAACGGCGTATAATTTTTCAGCTCACGGTCCGATCTTGCCCATCTCAGCGCGCTTGCTGGCGCTTACGCCGATCAGCGCATTCAGGCCGCGGCGTTGGCGGGGGGCTCTGCTTCCGAGCGAAACAACCATACGCTTTGTGGTCCATGAACCGGAATCGCGCCCGGTCAGCGCCGTCGCCGACAATCAAGAAGTCCGTGACGTGACGCACCTTGAGGTGCGCGAGGACACCAGCCTCGCCATCGACCTGTTGTTCGACAAGGATCACGATTTGCAGGAGCGCATTCTGCTGGAGCAATTTGCCTATTAGCCGCCCTGATCATGTGGTTCGCCTGAGTTCGCGGCTTCCTCACTCAAGGCATACTCGTCTTCAAGAAGATCAAGTTTGTTGAAGAGATACCGCGCGCAATCGTCGGGCAGATCGTGATCGCGTCCCAGGACCCGGCGAACCATGAGGCGCGTAATGTGGCGCCGATCCGCCGCCCCACCTTCCAGCTGAATGTCGTGATACGTATCGATGGCCAGTCGAGCAGCGCGATAAAGTTCGCTTGGCATGTTGGCCCGGTCAAATATCGCCCTGAGCCCCAACGGTCCGGCGTCATGAACCATGACCCATGCTGATTCATGCGATACCCCGGCCAGTTCGGCCATGGCGTGTTCGAAAAAGTCCAACTGTCCCATGCACAAACCGCAAATCACGCGTGCGGGCGTGAGTTGGTTATTCAACTGCAATTGCTGAACGAACCGGGTCATATCGCGCATGCATCCCGCTTGATCCAACAAGTCGATGTCCGCCCGTACTCCGGTGGCAAGCTCCACGGCTAAGGACGGCGGCATGGGGTGCCGGCGGCTCAAGCGTTTCAAACCCGTGTCGCTGAGCGACTCCACCAATGTTTCGATGACCGTGTGGGGCAAATGCGTGCGATCCACAAAGGCGTCCGCCAAAGACTTTGAGCCAGGAAAGCGATCGAGCGCGCGCTGCATTGCGGCTTGAGAAAACTCAGCAGCGTCATTGGACGCCACGCGCGCAAGCGAATCAACCATGCCCACTTCAGTCAGCGCGTCCACCACTGGTTCTGAAAGGCTTTCCCTGCCCGCGACAGCGTACTGTTTGGCCAAATCACCCGCCCGCAAGATGGCGATCAAATCATGGTCGGAAATCACCGGCGAGTGCTCCAGTATGGGCACTGCGATTTCGTCCAGATCAACGATGAAGCAACGCGCCACACGCGTCGGAAGATGTGGAGAGTTTTTGAGCGTTGACGCCACGGCTCGCCTGACGGAGGTGGCGTTATCTTCCGCCAGCAAGGCAAGGATTGTTCCTGCTGCTGTGCGCTCACGTTCCGACATGACGCCCGCGCCGATACGGCGACTGAGTTTGAGCGCTGACCGTACCCGTTCTTCTTCCGGTCGGTCGCGCATCAACCCGCGAAGGTCGCTATCGGTTAGCCCCTGATCAAATGTGACACTGGTCACTGGGATGTGGTCTCCCCTTTCTTGTCATCAAAATATTGCCTGCTTTGCACCGCCTGGCCATGCGTTATGCCCGACTTTGAGTGAATGGCGTCCCGCCTGCGGCGGTCTCACCAGCCTCTAAGAGTTCAACAATGCGCTTTGCGGTGACGGGCGCGAGCAACACCCCATTGCGATGATGGCCCACGGCGGCAAAGATCTGTGGAGCGATCTGTTCAATAATCGGCGCGGGCGATTGAGCAAACGGCCGAATTCCCGCCCATTGATCCACAAGCTCGGCCCCCCGCAGGCGCGGATCGAGCTTCACTGCTTGGCTGCGCATCGCAAGCAAAGCGTCCTGATCGGTCTCTAAATCGGTCCGCCCTGGCTCCACCGTTGCGCCAACGACAATGTGCTCGCAATCGCGCGGAATGATGTAAACGCCGTGACCCCGCCCCACGGGCTCCTCATGGCCGATTGGACGGCTCAGTTTCAGCATTTGCATCTGACCTTTAACTGGCTCAATGTTCCGCAGTCGTTCGAATTGATCGAAGCGCGCCGCCGCCCAACCACTGGCGATCACCACGTGATCGAGATCATTGATCGTGGTTCCGTCCGCCAGTTGCACGCACGCCGATGGACCTGGTTGGATGTCGACAACTTCGCACCCCAAACGAATGGCGCCACCAAGCTGGCGCACAGCCGAATGCAGGCAATTCATGACGTCGCGCGGGTCGACATGCCCTTCGTCGGGAAGCACCACCACCCCGTCATCATCAATGTAGGCCGCTCCACAGGCCAATTTCGCAAGACGCGAGTCAACCAATGCGGGGTTCAATCCATAAACCCGTGTGCCCGTCATATGCGCAGTGAGAGGGCTGTTGGCCACATTGCTAATTTGTCGGGTAAAGGTCGGCCAGAGCTGGAGGCTCTCGCGCCCCAACAGGTAATCGGCGCGATCAAACTGTTCAGATTCGAGGGCTTCAGAGCCTGGAGCCAACATCCCTCCAGCCGCAAACGAGGCGTTCGTCCGTCCAGTTCCTCCTTCGAGGATTTGGACGCGTTTTCCCCTGGCCAGAAGTTCAAACGCGATGGAGAGCCCGATAATCCCGGCGCCGACGATGCAAATGCGAGCTTTGGAGTTGGTCACAGGCAATAGCTAGGATGTGCACATGCACAGTTCGACCCTAAGCGCGCAAATTGCGGTTTGCCGGCGGAGCAACCGTGACGGCGGGAGTCGCACGATCAATCATTGCGCGAAACCGATTGGCCGCTTTTGGGCACTCGAAGTGAATGTTCTTGTAAATTCGGCCGTTGCACATGTCCGTTGTGATCATGACAAACGAAGGTGGATCATCAGAGTCCGTGCCGCGAGCGGACATTTCCGCCATGCGGGCGACGAGTTCTGCCTGCGCGTCGCGTGCACTTGAGGCCGCCCAATTCACAATGACTGTGTAATCCAACCCGTCCATGCCGCCATAATTACGTCTAAAAAATGCCTGAGAAAAGACACAAACTGTTCAACCGGTGAAAAATCCACTCTGGGAGCAGCCTTCTCACCGAATGTCACGAAGTTGTTATAATTATGCTGCAGGTGCTAATTCAATTGCGCCAAGATGTCGCTCACGGCCTGTTCGACGATCGGCTGGCGGTCATATTCGCCACCGCGATAGAGACGCGCCACAGCCCAGCCGCGCCAAATGCTCGTCCCCGATTCAGGGTCCAGCATATCAATGAGCAATGTGCCATCGGCATATTCCATGTCGACCACTCGATCGGGATCATAAGTGCCACGCAAGCCATAGGATGCAATGTTCACGCTATCGAACCCATCTTCCGCGCCAATCGAAAACACAATTCGTGTATCGGCGAGAGTGGGCTCCACTTTGCGCCAGCCGCGATCTTGCAGCTCCGCGTCGATGGCCGCTCTCACATCACGATCAGCCGCTCCGGCCTGAAAATTGGGATAGCGTTCGCTCGACAAGATCATCTGATTGTCCGTGGCATAAGCGTAGGTGGAAATTTGGGCCAGCCGCGCCTGGTCGATTCTCTGCTCGTCGACCGTAAAATTGTAGCCCGTCTCGCAGGCGCCCAACAATAATGCGGCAACCACAATCGTCTTGCGAAGCATAGCTTATCCCCTGAGTTTCGCGCCAAGGCGGACCACAGTGCGACACGTACCGCCCTATACCGCCCGTGAATGCCGCGTTGCGGGTCGCTTGGCAAGCCGCCGTCAGCACAATGATCGCAACTTGTTACCTCCAATCCGCTTGAGACTAATCCACTTAAAATGGTACTGGTGATCATCGATTTGAGTGCGATCATGCCAGTCCCATCGTCCCAAACCTGTAAGTTCGCTGGCAAGCCCGGCTATATCAACTAGAGGGGATCCCAATGCTTCGTATCTTGCTCGTGTTCATGGTATTAAGCTCACCTGCGTGGGGACAGGCCGACCCCTTGCCATCTTGGAATGACACGATTGCAAAGCGGGCCATTATCCAGTTCGTTTCGGCCACCGCGGACCCAGATGCACGCGAATTTGTGGAACCGGCCGATCGTATCGCCGCCTTCGACAATGACGGGACGTTGTGGTCTGAGCAGCCGGTCTATTTCCAGGTCTATTACGCCATGGATCGCGCCGCCGCACTCGCCAAAGCTGATCCGGACTGGGCCGCCACGTCAACACTTCAGGCCGCGGCCGCCGGCGATATCGGCAGGGTCTTATCTGGCGGAGAAGCAGCGCTACTGGAATTGGTCAACGCCACCCATTCGGGCATGAGCGTGGAGCAGTTTACCGAGGACGCCGCGGATTGGTTGGCCACTGCACAGCACCCGACGGTTGATCGTCGATTGCTCGATATGACCTATCAACCGATGATCGAGCTGCTCGAATATCTGAGAGCCAACGGCTATACGACATATATCGTGTCGGGCGGCGGCATGGATTTCATTCGGGCGTTTTCCGAAGATGCCTATGGCATTCCTCCCCACCTCGTGATCGGCACGATGGGTGAACTGTCATTTCAAATGGTGGATGGCGCTCCTCAAGTCATCAAACAGCCGGGCATCGCCGTACTTGACGACAAGGACATTAAGCCGGTTAGCATCGCACGACGCATTGGCAAGCGGCCCATCTTCGTCGGCGGCAATTCGGACGGCGACTTGGCGATGTTGCAATGGTCCACTGCTGGGGATGGTCCACGATTTGGCATGATTGTTCGCCACACCGACGATGAACGCGAGTGGGATTACGATCGTGACAGCAGTGTTGGACGGCTCAATGAGGCGCTTGATCAAGCCGATGATCGCGGTTGGCTGGTGGTCGATATGAGACGAGACTGGTCCGACATTTGGTCGGATGGCTAGAAACGAACTGATGCGCAGCGTCTACTGAGTGCCCACGCTGCGCATCACGACGTCCACATGGTCGGGGTTGTCTCGAGTAATGACGTAATGGGCTGAATCGGTGGTGAAACGTAACGACCCGTCCACCGTGACAATGGTGCGGACTGCATAACTATGTCTTTGGTCGATCTCTGACGGATCATAGGATATCTCAAATCGGAATGGCGGACCTTGTGGGGGTTCAATCGTGGTGCGCCCAAGCTCAACCGCCGGTATGTCAGCCAACGACACGTCGCTCAGAATCGCCTCGAATACGGCGTTTGGCGGCAGTGCGATGCGTTCGCGGTAAGTGGCTGTGCCAGTCACTTTGGCCATGGAAAGCGCGCCTCCACTCTGTTCGTTGGCCGCCTCTGACGTTCCATCGTCGCCGCACGCAACGATGAAAACGACGCTTGAAAGACTGAGAAAAAACGCAACCCACCGTGTTTTGAATACCATAGGTGCTGCTCTCCTGACGTAATTCATGGTAACTTACTCTATCCCGAGAGGCGAGAGGGTCTGGAATTCATGTCATCGCGATCGATCGACCTAGACGATGAGTTTGACGTGGCAGTCGAGAAGACGACCAACGCCCTGGCCGCAGAGGGCTTTGGGGTGATTTCGCGCATCGATCTCGATCAGAAGTTCAAGGAAAGACTGGATATCGACTTCCGCCGCTATGTCATCCTTGGCGCCTGCAACCCCTCAATGGCTTACCAGGCTGTGCGCGCTGCTCCTGAAGTGGGCCTACTTTTGCCCTGCAATGTGGTCGTCGAGGAAATTGATGGCGGAGCGCGCGTGCGCCTGGTTGACGCCGCCGACATGCTCACCGTCGGTGGCCTCATGGATATCGGTCCGATCCGGACCTTGAGCCAAGACGCCGATCAGCGCCTCGAACGGGTCGCCAAGGCGTTAAGTCGGGGCTAAGCGCCGGTCTCAAAAAACTGATCGCCACGCGTCAGTGATTGCCGCAATGGCGATGCATTCAACCCACTGCACATGAGCTGACATTTGGCGCCTGCTTTAACGACTCAGCTGAGGATAAATGGTTACCGTCCCGCAGCGTCACCGATTTTTAAGGCCAACACACCATGTCCCAACGTCCACAGATCCAGAGTTTATTACGTGAGCCCCTCGTTCATTTCCTGGCCGGCGGGGCCCTATTGTTCGCGTGGTATGCCTTGGTGGGCGGGCAAACCGATGAGGTGGCGTCTAAGCGCATTGTCATTGACGACGACGTGATCGCCTATCTCGTTGATCGCCACGAGGCGACTTGGAAACGCCCGCCGAGCGAGGAGGAATTATCGAGTCTCGTCGATGGGTATGTACGCAGCGAAATTCTCTATCGCGAGGGTCTCGCGCTGGGGCTCGATCGCGACGATGCGTTGATAAAGCGACGTGTCCGGCAAAAATTGGACGTGCTGTCAGAAGAGCTGTTTCGGCGCGAGGCCACAGAAGAGGAATTAATCGCGTTCTATGATGCCAACATTGATGACTATACTTTGCCCGGCATTGTGAGTTTTCAGCAAATCTTACTTCCTTCAGATTTGGGCTCCGATAGCGCTGCCATTGAGGGCGTTCTGGAGCAGCTGCGCAACGGCGCCGCCCCCGAATCCATTGGTGTGGCCACACTCCTGCCCGCTGAATTGGACGAAATGCGATTGACTCGGGTGGCTCGAGACTTTGGCGAACCTTTCGCGAACGCCATTGAATCCGTTGACCTTGGAGAGTGGACCGGACCGGTGCGCTCTGGGTTTGGGTTTCATCTCGTCAATGTCACGGCGCGTGAACCGGGCCGAAAGCCCGAACTCGACGAAGTGCGCAGCCAAGTGGCGCGCGACTTGGAAGCACGCCAGAGACAAGATGCATCGGACCGCTTTTACGAGGAGTTGGCCGCCACCTACGAGGTTGTTGTGGAGACTGATGGCGAACCTGCTTTAGTTGAAACACCGGGTGCGTCATGACTCGGCTCATCATTTTCCTCACAGGATTGTTCGCGGCGCTTACCCCTTTTCACTGGGCGACAGCCGATGAATTTCGACCCGCCTATCTGCATCTTGAACAAGTCACTGCGGAAGAATTCAACGTTCTGTGGCGCCTACCCGGTTTGAATGAGACCACCACACTCGGCTTAAGGCCGGTGTTTCCGAATGGCGCGGAAGAGCTGTCGCTCAAGCGTTCGGTTTATGCCAATGGCGCGACGGCGATCCGGTGGTCAGTGCTGGATCCCGGCGGACTGGACGGCAAAACCAATGGTTTTGAGGGCTCGGCGAAGAGCCGTCTTGAAATCCTGGTCCGCGTGCAGCGCATGGACGGCAGCGAACAAGTGGGAAGAGTTCTGGCCACGTCCCCTGGATTTGTCTTTGAGCAGAATCCCGGGCAATTCGAAGTCGCTTGGTCTTATACGATCATTGGCATTGAACATATCTTGTTCGGCATAGATCACTTGTTGTTTGTCTTAGCTTTACTGTTGATTGTTCGCGGAACCCGGCGGCTCTTTCTCACCATCACATCATTCACCCTCGCTCATTCGATCACGTTGGCGCTCGCAACATTGGGCGTTGTTCAAGTTCCCGGCCCACCTGTGGAGGCCATCATTGCATTATCCATCGTGTTCGTGGCGCGCGAGGTGATCCACCTTCGCCAAGGGCGGGAAGGTTTGGCCGCCAGGCGGCCGTGGGTTGTTGCATTCGCGTTCGGCCTACTGCACGGATTGGGATTTGCGGGCGCATTGGCTGAAGTTGGATTGCCACAGAACGCTGTGCCGGCGGCATTGTTATTCTTCAATGTTGGCGTCGAACTGGGCCAGGTCATGTTCGTTCTGGCATTACTAGGCGTGGCGTGGGTTGGGAAACGCCTGCTCCAAAGCTCGCCAATTGTTCGGTTTGCGCCATTGGCGACCACCTATGTGATTGGAACAGTGGCCAGTTACTGGGTCATCGAGCGCGTTTCCGGCTTTTAGTCCACTTCACCATGCGCGACGCACGGCGCGATAGTCTGACGGGGATTACGATGACGCGATTAAACTTGGTTGCCCTACTCGGATTGGTCACCATTACGGCGTGTGCGTCCTCATCCACGCTCACAGAGCGCAATCAACTGTTGCAGGCGGACTACCAGCTCTACCGGCCTGAGGGGAATGCGCAGACGCCCATCGTTCTGATGTTCCACGGATGCGGCGGCCTTTACGGCGAGGGCTACGAAAAGGACATCATGCGCGACTATGCGGCCGTGGCCGTCGACCAGGGCTACGCCGCCCTGGTGGTGGACAGCTTCAGTCCTCGCGACATTGAGTTTAACCAAGCCGTCCATCGTGTGTGTACAGGGCTCAAATTACGCGGCCGCACACGTGCCGGCGACGTCCTCGCCGCCGTTCAGTACGCCAAATCCCTACCCTTCGTTGACCATGACGGCATTGTTCTGGCGGGATGGAGTCACGGCGGTTGGACAGTGATGGAATCCATGATCATGGATCTGCAGACAGATTGGCCCCCCGACCTCACCCAACCGCCAGCTGATTTGATGGACAACCTGGCGGGTGTCTATTTGACGTACCCGTATTGCGGCTTTCCTTCGCGCGCGCCATCGCATGGCTGGGCGCGCACACCACCAACCGAATTCGTCCGCGCAGAACGCGACACCGTCGCCAAGGCCGAACCGTGTGATAAGGCCCTCGAAGAAATGCGTAACAGTGGTGTGCCATTGGATGTGGAAGTGTTCAGCGGTGTGACGCATGCGTTCGATGAAAGTGATCAAACCGAAGGGTCATCCTACGTATATGACCCTGTGGCCACTGCCCGGGCGCATGAACGATTTGCGGCATTCTTGAATGCGGTCAAGCCGCAATAAATCGTTTGGACTTAAGTCCCACGAATCAATTGCCCCGTGATCCGTGTTGGCACGAAGGTTGCTCCCACAGTTTTTGATCAGTTTCCGCCAAGGGCGTTGGCAAGACGTCGTGTTTGCGGTGTTCTCTTGTCAGAGTGGTGTGCGCAATCATGTCAAGGACCGTCTTATCCCTCGCATTGGTCAGCTCAGTTTTGTTGACCGGCGCGTCAGTCGCCCAAACAACATCCAATGACGATGCGGCGGACTTCTTGAACGCGTTGGAAATGAGCCTCAGCAGCGCAGCTGTCAGCAACGACCCCATCGCTCGGGCAAGCATCATTGACTTTGCCGTTGCCGCACGTCCCGATCTCGAACCATCCATCCGCGCGATTGCCGAGCGTAAAGGCATTGCGCCTGTGAGCGCGAACGAGATTGCCGAAGCCGCCGGTTCCACCGAAGCTCAATCGCCAAGTGTTGAAGCGCCCACCGATGCGCCAACAGGCTTTATCCACGGATGGACCGGCGAATTTCTGTTCGATTTTGAACTTGAGCGCGGCAACAGCGAAGAAGCTGAATTTGACGCGTCGATTGACACAACCAAAACGTCGGGCGTTTGGGAATATCAATTCCAGGTCGACTATGAATACACCGAGGTCAATGAAGTCCGCGCAGAGGACGAAATCCTGGCCCGGTTTGACGTGCGTCGTTCCCTCACTGACCGGCTTGCATTGACCGGCTTCGCGTCAGGCGAAAGCGACGAATTTGATGGCTATGAATATCGCTATTTGGTTGGCGCGGGCCTAGCCTATCGGATATTTGACCGCGACAACTTGTTCTGGCGCGTGAGTGGCGGCCCCGCCTATCAGGTGGCGCGCACAACCGTGGCCGACGAAATTGAGCGAGATTTTGCCTTGGCCGGCGAAACGCGGATCCGATGGGAGCCGATTGACCGATTGACGCTCGGGGCTGACGCCACCACTCTGTTAACAAACCGCTCGCGGCTCTTGGCGGAGGTATTTGCGGAGGCGCAACTCTGGCGCCGGTTCGGCATCCGCGCCTCTCAGGAATTCGATGCGGAACTTAAACCTCCGCTGGGCGCTGAGTCGTTTAATCCCACCACCGCCATTTCATTGGTCTACAAAATTGGCGATCTAAACGCCCTCGACCAATCATTTCAATATGGCACACTGACGGATTGATTTTCTCAGATAAAAACCGGCTTCCCGGCACTCTTACAACACCCTCTTACGGCTTTACTTTGTTTGTGAGAGTCGTAACTTTAGAAAATACCCGCCGAGCTGGCTTTTTCTTTGCCAGCGTCTTGAGACGTGTGGCATTCGCGGAATTGAAGAATTGATATCCCATAAAGCCGGCCATCGCCACGCCGAGAATGATCAGGATGCGATTGGGATGGTCTTGGATCATCTGCAGGACCGGCCCAACATGTTCATTGTCAGTCCTCACGCCCAGTTCGTTGATGGCGCCAAGCCCCGCCGCGCCTGATCCCAAAGCGCCCGTTCCCATGAGGCCTGTCAGGCGTCCAGGCTTATTGCCGTTGGTTGTTGGCTCAACAACGCGCGCACTGTTTTTGGTGGGGGTTTCTTCGTCGTATGCGGCGACTTTTGCTTCGCGCTTGCGCCAGTGATTGATGCGCCGCACAATGACGTAGACTGAGTAAATTAGGATAACCGCCCCAACGACCATCAAGATTGTGTCGGAGTTCTCCTTTGCCCAAGCGATTGCGTTCTTGATGGGGCCTGGGTCAGCTTCAATATCAGCTTCAGAAGCGCCGCCGGCCACAACGGCCACGGCGCCCGCTCCACCCGCAACCGCCGCGCCGGTGGGCAATTCCATCGACATGTCATCATCGCCGGACTCGAGCACAACTTTGGTGGCGGCCGTTTGTGGAGCGGGTGCGGTCTCACCCTTTGCGGCTGGGTGGTCCTTATCCTCTTCTGGGGTCGCATCGACCGTTTTCACGATTTTTGTTGGCGATCCAGCAGCGGGCGTTAGGAACAAGCCCTTTTCAGCAGCTCGACGGCGCTTCAGGCCTTCCAGCACCACTTTTTCGCCATTCACCGTGGCCTTGTTCCACATTTCAAAGGCGTCAGCGGCCGCAGCGCGTTCGCCGGCATTCAGCTTTCTGAGCACCGTCGAACTTTGAAAATTACCCGGACCAATATTGTATGTGAGCGACACACAAGCGCCGAATTCGTTCTCGTTGACATCGACCTTGATCATCGATTCAACCGAATCTTCGAATTTGCGCAGATCTTTACGGAGAATATCCTCAGCTTCCGCTTCAGTGATTTTGCGGCCGGGCTTTACGTCAGCGCCCGTGTGGCCATACCCAATCGTCCAAACATCAGCCGGGCACAGATAGGCTTCCAGTTCGAGCCCTTCAAAACGCTTAATAATGTCCAAAGCGGCCGCATTCGTTTGCATATTCACGCCACCCAGTCCTTGCCTGCTCCCCCGCCGCTCCGTCACCTCCTCGAAAAAAATGAGAGAGAGGCGGGGTTAGCGGAAAACCAATCTGCTTGATTAATTTAGTTTCTCACACCCACTTGACAAAAATCCAGCTGGAATTGCTGCAACACAGCTGAGTGTGTGACCTTGAAGTCGCAGTCATTGCATAAACCCACAAAATGCTGAGAGATTTGCGTCGACAAAATTGTTATTCAAAGTTTGACAAAAGACGTACTGCTCACTCTTTCTTAATCTAGTTCACTACCTGCTCAAACCATTTGCCTATGATTTCCCGGCTGCATATGAAAGTGAAGTAAATTTCTAAGTCGATCAATTATGAAGTAGGATGGGATCCCAATGAAACGCACGGTATTTGTACTACCGCTTGTTTCCGCGCTCTTTGCAGTCCCGGCTCAAGCCGATGGCTGGCTGGAAGACTGGCGCATTCATGGCTATAGCGGTGTGGTCTGGAACGATGACTCGACAGACGTCACCTTTGGGGTGAGCGGGCGTAAAGCCTTGACGCGCAATCTCTCCGTCGGCCCGACGGTCGAATTTACTCCAGATGTGGAGACGCGCGACGGTTCGGAATCTGGCCAGTGGCTCGTCCTTGGCACCGCCCGTTATGACTTACCGCTGGGCTTCCACGCCAACGGCGGATTGGGCGCACAATTTTTCGATGGCGATACTGATTTCGTCGCGAGGGTTGGCGGCGGATACGCCTTGCGTCTGGGTGGATTGTCTGTGGGGCCGACGGTGACGGTGGACTTTGTTGACGGCGATCAACGCGTTTTCGCCGGCGGATATCTCGGGCTGAACTTTTAATCGACTCGAAGTCCCAACGCCACATCGACGTGAGACCAATGACCACCGGTAGTTTCAATGACTGCCGGTGGTTTTTTGCTTGCGCCGTTCACCGCTCGATGCCGTGTCACAGGCCAAAGAGAAAGGGCGCCTGGCCATTCCGCCAAGCGCCCTTCAATAATACGCAACTCTAACTATTATGGTTGTCTTAGCTGTTAGGACCGCTACCGGCGTCCACCGCGCGGATGGTGCTTTCAACACGACGGTTGACTGGCTCACGGACACCATCATTGGTGGCCAAAGCAGGATCGCGCTCACCACGACCTTCGGTTTGGATCACGCTGGCGCGTGCGCCGTTGCGGATCATTTCCTCGCGAACCGCATTGGCGCGGCGCACTGAAAGGCCTTGGTTGTAGCTTTCTGAGCCTGAACGGTCGGCGTGACCGACGACTTCAACCTGAGTGACCGAACAGTTTTCCAACTGCTCAACCGCATCAGCGATCGTGTCGCGGGCTTGCTGGGAAAGCGTGTCGCTGTCCCAAGCGAAGTAGACCGTGAATGGCACGTCATCGCATGGTGCAACAAACTCTTGTTCTTCAAAGGCCGTTGCCAGCGGCAGTGCGGCAACCGGAGCGGCGCCCACATCACCAAACTGATAGCGAAGACCAAAGAAGATGTCGTGGCTGGCTGGGCGAGAGAAGCTCGCTGAACCGCCATTGTCGTTGATGGCCACTTCATCAAAAATCGTGTGATAGCGATATTCGACTTCAGCCGTAATGCGATCGGTGAGCGGGAAGCCCACGCCAGCGATGCCTTGCAGGGCCAGCTCATTTTCCGTGTCAGTGAAGGTGCCGGGACCAACAGGCACCTGAACGCCGGCGCGAACGCGTGACCAACCGAAACCGCCGCCAACATATGGCTCATACCAGTCGCTGCCAAAATCAATGTCGTAAAGCCCATTCACCATGAGCGACCATTGATTGAGATCAGATGCGCTCGGGCGAACATCGCCGATTGCGCCATAGTCGTAATAACGGTTTGAGACTTCAACTTCACCGCGCCAGCGGCTGTTTAATCTCCAACCCACAGCGAGAACCCCGCGCAAGTCGCCTTTAGCACTTTCTTCCGACTCTGGCGTGTCCGTAGCACGGATATCCGAGTCAGTAGGAAAGCCGTAGCCGATCAGGCCACGGATGTATGGATCAGCGCTGGCGACGCCTGGCATGGTCAGCGCTAGGGCAAGGGAAGATACCCCAATAGTGCGAATCATTTTCGACCCCATGATTAACCGGCCGACCGAACGAAACCGGCATCGACCAAACAAACAGTACAGTGAGTGACTTAATGTCAGCCATGCCGATCATTTGAGATCAAGGTATAAATACAGTTAACGACGAAAATTATTCGATTGAAAATCATAACTGTTGCATTTTTGCAGCTATACACTTGCACGCTAAGGCTGTCCCATTTTGGGAACTCATCGCCAAACGGATAGGTTCACTTGCAACCGGTATTATGACCAACCTCTTTACTAATGCCGAATCTCAATTCGATGAAGATCCAACATGTCAAAACAATTTTGAGCGACGCCCTCGCGTTAGCGATCGTGTCTTGACCGAGTTGTTGTGGCCTCATTCAGGCCAAAACAAGGGAGCCGATGCGGCGTCGATGACGGAGGTTAGACTGGCGCGTTCCGCCATCAATTCGTCGACAGCGATGGATCTCCCCCCGTTGCTGGGGCGGTTATGGCGTGGAGCACGACGCTGGGATCGCGCGCCTCGGTGACCAATACCGATATCTGTCCCGTGCGCAGGCTCGGCACATTTTGCACTGACCGCGTGCCTTGAAGCGCGCCCTCGCCCAATGGATCGAGCAAAGCAGACCGCCGCCTCACGGCTCCAAAATTATGACTGAACACCACCACGTCGGTGGCCCTTTCATCACTCCTCGCGTCGGTTGCGGACAGTGCGATGACAGCGCCAAGATATTTGTTCTTGGTCCGCCTGCGGGCGCTGGTTTCAAGGTAGTCCAGCGCAACCGGCTGAAGGGCGAGCTGAAATGTGGGATAGTCATCGTCAGGCGACACGCTCATTGTGTCAGCACTGGCGCGAAGCTCAAGGTAGAATTCGGGCGGTTCCGCGAGACCAAGACTGGCCAACGATACGTTCGGGCTGTTTTCATCTCCCCCATCGGGGAAATAGTAGCTCCCCGAGGCGCCACTCGCCATCTGCCCACGAACCACGACCAAGCAGCCTAATTGCTCGCGACCGCGATCAGTGGTGTTGGCGGCATGCGCATTGAACGTGCCGGTTGCGAGAAATTGGCCTGTGGCGCGCTTGGGTTGCATCTCAAGCGACTGGGCGACGGCTCCTGCGCCAGCGTCAGGCGCAACAGGCGCGCCATTAGTCAGGGCGAGCGGTTGGCTGCTCGCTGTATAATCGGCGATGGGGCAGCGATCGAAATGACGAACGGCCGCGCCTAACCGCTCGGATGAACGAACTTTGCGAGGTCCATCGGCATGACGATTGCCCCCGCAGGCCGCCACCGCCGCAAGGGCTATAATTGCGGCGGCAACGCCACAGCGCTTAACCAAGAAATTTTGCATGATGCCCCCCCCCGTCCACAGTTCGTCGGCCGCCCCAACACCGTTGAGGCGCAAATTTGGTCGGTCAACAGTGGCCTACGCGCAAAACCGCAATGGGAAAAGCAAATATTACCGTTACCCGGCAATAATCATGCAAAAATGGCCAGGCCCACACTGCGTCTAGTCGGGCGTCAATGGCTCGGAAAAGACCAACATTGCTAACCAATCGGCGATCAAGGCGGGTTTGTCTTGGCCCTTAATATCGACAGTGGCCTCATATCGAAGCATCAAGCGGCCTGGGCCCTTATCCTCAATCCCAGTAAGGCGAAATCGACCGCGGACTTCTGACCGCGCCCGCACCGGCGTCAAGAAACGCACACGATCAAATCCATAGTTGAGGCTCATGGCCACGCCCTCGATCGCGGGCAGAGCCGAATACCCCATCGACGACAGCAACGACAGCGACAAAAATCCATGGGCGATGGTTCCGCCAAAGGGCGTTTCGGCTGCTGCGCGGACTGGATCAACGTGAATGAACTGATGGTCTTCCGTGGCGTCAGCGAAAGCGTCTATCCGCGACTGATCCACCACAATCCATGGGGACACGCCAATCTCGCGCCCCAACTCAGTTTGGAGGTCAGCCCGCGCGATTGTGCCGCCCGATGGCGCAGTCATCCCGATTCAATACCCCCTCAAGCGGGCAAGCCGGTCGGCGTGCAGGTTCGCATCGCCATAAAGATTTGCGGCCACCCGGATGCGCTTCATATAGAGCCCAATGTCATACTCATCAGTCATGCCCACCCCGCCATGCAGCTGAACGGCTTCCTGTGCGGTGAATTGGGCAACCATGGAAAGTTTCGCTTTGGCCAAAGACACGGCGGCTGATGCATCCGGAGCATTGTCGTCTAGAGCTTGTAGCGCCTTGAGTGTGACCGATTTGGCCAATTCGATTTCGGTATATAGATGCGCCGCGCGATGCTGAAGCGCTTGGAACGACCCGATGGGCCGGCCAAACTGAGATCGTTCTTTGAGGTAGCTGACTGTGTGTTCAAAGGCGGCCTGAGCTGCACCCGACAATTCCGCCGCCAATCCGGCTCGACCCGCATTGAGCGCGCGTTCCAGGATGGGATATCCGCCGTCCACCTCCCCTACAAGCGCGTCCGCTGTCACATCCACGCCGTTAAACCGCACGCGCGACGCATTGCGGCTATCCACCATAATGGTGCGCTCAACGCTCATCTCGGCGGCGTTTTTGTCCACGAGAAACAACGTCAGCCCGTCAGGCTCTCCGGGGGCGCCGCCGGTGCGCGCAGCGACGATCAAGGCGTCAGCCACATGGCCGTCAGCGACAAAGGTCTTCTCCCCCTCCAGGCGAAAGCCATTGCCTGAACGCGTCGCCGTCATGGCTGTGCCCGCCGGGTCATGGCGTGCGCCCTCATCCACCGCCAGCGCCAAAACCGCTTTGCCCGCCGCGACGTTTGGCAACCAACGCTGTTGTTGATCCTGAGAGCCCGCACCAAGCGCCACCGCGCCAACAACGGCGCTGGATAAAAATGGCGAGGCCGTCAGTGTGCGCCCCATTTCCTCAGCAATCACCCCGGCGGCCACATGGCCCATGGCGTTGCCGCCCAATTCTTCGGGAACCAGAACACCGGTCCAGCCCATCTCGGCCATGTGGGCATAGGTCTCGCGCGAAAACCCATCGCGATCGCGGTTATCGCGCAAGGCGCGCAACTGCGACACGGGCGCATGATCGGTCAAAAACCCCCGCGCCATATCGCGCAGCATGGCTTGGTCGTCAGAAAGTGTGAGTGGCACGACTTAAGCTCCGGGCAATGAGAGAATACGTTTGGCGATCACGCCCAACTGAATTTCCGATGTGCCGCCCTCGATGGAGTTGCCTTTCGCGCGCAGCCAATCGCGAGCGCGCTCACCATCATTGCTGGCCTCGCCTTCCCATTCGAGGGCTTGCGAGCCGCCAATGTCCATCGTCAGCTCTTGGCGGCGCTTGTTCAGCTCAGCCCAATAATATTTCATCATGGCCGATTGTGCGCCCACATCCCCGCCTTGCGCCATCTCGTCCTTGAGCCGCTGCACGGTCAGTTCGAACGCCCAGCTGTCGATCTCTGCACGCGCCAAATCGGTGCGCAAGAATGTGTCAGCCAATATGCCGTTGTTCAGGCCAATCTCTTGAGCGGCCATCTCTCCCAATGGACGATGGGCGAACAATCCCCCGCCGCCGGAGGCAATGGAGGTCCGTTCGTGAGCCAAGAGATATTTGGCGATCTCCCAGCCCTTATTGAGTTCGCCCACCAGATTGTGCTTTTCCCCGCGCGCATCATCAAAAAAGGTTTCGCAAAACGGTGACTTACCGGAAATGAGCTGTATCGGCCGGGCGCGCACGCCGGGCTGGTCCATATCAATCAAGAGAAAACTGATGCCGGCGTGTTTGGGCTCCATCGGGCCGGTGCGCACGAGCGCAAATATCCAGTCAGACTTGTCGGCATAGGACGTCCACACCTTCTGGCCGTTAACGATGAAATGATCGCCCTTGTCCTCGGCCTTGGTGCGCAATGAGGCCAAATCCGAGCCAGCCCCCGGCTCTGAATAGCCTTGACACCAGCGGATCTCACCGCGCGCGATTTGGGTCAAATGCTCGCGCTTTTGCTCTTCATTGCCATACTTCAACAGCGCCGGGCCAAGCATCCAAATGCCAAAGCTTTCCAGCGGTGAGCGCGCCTCAATGCGCCGCATTTCCTCCTTGAGCACTTGAGCCTCGGCCGGGCTCAGCCCGCCCCCGCCATACGATTCCGGCCAGGTGGGCACAGTCCAGCCCTTCTCCGCCATGCGCTCCAGCCACACCCGTTGCGCATCGCTTTGAAACGTCCATTGCTTGCCGCCCCAACAGATATCATCCTCGGTCAACGCGCCGCCGCGCATGTCCATTGGACAGTTGGCCTCGAGCCAGGCGCGGGTTTCCGAACGAAAAGCATCGAGTTCGGGCATGGGCGTTTCCTCTTGCGTTTGGCTGGCGCGGCGCGAGCGCGCTCAACTGACGCTCGCTGCGCGGGGATTATCGCTGCTGCAAACGAAGTGACCATGATCCATCGCGCAAATCAATGGCGCGCAGAGACGATGGGCCTGTGACGCCATGACGCTCATGAGCGCGGCGTGATCTGCGGTGCAACGGTCCGATTTTGCTGAAAAGGAGCCTTAGTTTGTCCATCTGACCCCTCCCGGCCAGAGCCTCACTTAAGGCCTACTCCAAAACATCAGTAAGAGGCAAATTATACGATCATGTGCCTCCATATACTATGGGCCTGCAAAACTTGTAAAATATACGGGTCGATCGACAAAAAAATCAAAGGAAATATTGCGCGCCTCAGAAGTATCTTGTTGGAATTTTTGCAAATTTTCTTCTACTGACCTACATTCATCCGCAAAATACAATTGGATCTTTCCGTCCCGCTCGAAATCGTCATACCCTATGAACCAAATATTATGAGTTATTGCATAATCCCAGATCAAATTTGTTGCTTCAAGCTCCCGTAAAGAACCTGCGTCTTCGTCAGACATAATCATATCGACAAAACATCGCGATCCAGATTGCCATCGCTCCCGGACCACTTCTGGAATCGCTTCTGGCTTCGACCAAAGCGAGTTTGCTTCGCCCTCACAACAACTCAAAGACACAACACAAAGCACAATCAGGAGATATGCTCGCAATTTCTCAGACCCCAAAGCTAACGAATTTTATGATCAGATATCCTACCATTCCGTCTAAAGGGAGATTCATAGTTAAAATGGTCCCATTACTGGATCATTAGGCGAGCTATTAATAGCAATCGATCTTCTGATGTTGCTCCGCTGAAAATTTTTCAATTGCAGCACAGATGACATCAGCTCGGTGTATGCCGGTTGTTCCGCCAAGCTCGTTCAAATTTTCTCGCTCTATCGCCAGCCGTTCGAGCAGAGCGTATAGAACATTGTCATTCGAAAATTCGAAGGTTTCAACCAAGTCATATACCAAAAGTGCGTTTCCATTTTCGATCTGACCTAACGTAAAGTTCTCAACATCTTCATCAGCTAGCACATACCCGCATATGGTTCTTATGTAATTCAACAATTCAGATATTTCAGCATCGTGTTCCGACCATATATTTAAATCCTTGGTCTCAATATGCATACCAATTTTATGTTTCAACTCGACCACCACTTCGCACTGGCTCTGATGACGGCTGGAGCCCAATCCATATAAATCTGCCCCGTTCAGTGCTATTCCTACAAAAAACACGGCGTGCACTATCATATGAAAACTCGTTCTTTATTGAGACAATTCGATACTTGGTTTGTCGACAATACAGTCCACTGGTTGAGGCGCACAATTAACATGATTATTATGCGAAACAGAGAGGGACGTTCCAGCTTTCGTATCGTGCCATCTAACGCGCAAATAGTGAACCGGACCCGCGCGGGGCAATCAGAGGGATCGGTGGCTGCCCGGCTCCGTCCGGGCAGACGCTCAAACCATTGGCCGGTCAGCCCCAACCATGTACCGTGGCGACCACATGACCGAGCCGGCCCCGCACTTCCTATTTTCATTGAAGAACAATGGTCGGGGCGGCAAGATTCGAACTTGCGACCCTCTGGTCCCAAACCAGATGC
>CAZWVH010000054.1:0-11388 GCA_964636945.1 uncultured Caulobacterales bacterium
TGACATGGCGACGATCCTCTTTCACGAAGGATCCCACTATAGATCATTCACGCGCGCCCGACCGCCCGATCCTTGCGGCGAGGATTGTCTGCTAAGACGGCAAAGCCGACCCGTCCGCCACATCGCCTTCCACCTCCCACCGCACATCGCGCGCTGCATCGAGGGCGCGGCGCAACGCTTCGGCGAACTCCGCGCGCTCGGGCGGGGAGAGAAACGCGCCGAGAATCAGCGTTTTGCCTTGGTTAACGAGCCGCACCTGGCTTTCATGCACCACCGGATCATCCACCAGCACCCGCGCCCAATAGGTTGGCATGAGCCAATGCTGCACATGGCCGGCCGGGTGCCGGCGCACCACAGTGACGCGGGCGGGCGAGACATGCACCCGCTCCATGAGCCGACCTTGGCGGTAGGAGATCTTAAACGCCAGCCATACCAGCAGGATATCGAGCCCGAAAAAGCCGATCACCGGCCAGGCGCCCATCATGAAAAACACAAGGCCGGCGCTGAAACTCATGACGATCAGCGTCGCCATCAGCACCAAGAAGCCCACATTGCGCAGCGAGCGATTGGGCGCGAGCGTGGCGTCGAACACGCCTTCATCCTCGGGCGGCGACGGCCATCCCATGGTGGCGGGCATGTCTTCATAGACGCGACGGGCGAGTTGGCTCATGCCCACAATAATAGCCCTTCAGGCCGCAAAACGAAGCCCCGCGGCGAATTGCCCAACGCTGGGGACACAGGGCTTTGCGTCCAGGCGAAGGCCGCTACAGTTTGTGCAACGCTGTAAACCCCCATTATCGACCATGCCAACTAAAGCCGTCGCAACACCTCGCTCTAAGAAACGCGCCGCCCCGGGCCTATCCAAGGAGGCTGCAGCGGAGCTCTACGCGCGGCTATCCCACTCCCGGCCTGACCCCAAAACTGAGCTGGAATACACCAATGCTTACACGCTGTTGGTGGCCGTCGCCTTGTCGGCGCAAGCCACCGATGTCGGCGTCAATAAGGCCACGCGGCCGCTGTTTACCGAAGTGGACTCCCCTCAAGGCATGCTCGCGCTCGGCGAAGACGAGCTGCGCGAACGCATCAAGACGATCGGCCTCTACCGCAATAAGGCCAAAAACGTGATCGCCCTGTCAAAGATCTTAGTGGAACAGTATGGCGGCCAAGTCCCTGCTGACCGCGAAGCGCTGCAAAGCCTGCCGGGCGTCGGGCGCAAGACTGCGAATGTGGTGCTCAATGAGGCGTTTGGCGAACCCACGATCGCCGTGGACACACACATTCTGCGCGTTTCCAATCGCACACGCCTAGCCCCCGGGGAAACCCCCGATGCGGTGGAGGCCCGGCTGGAAAAAATCACGCCCGGTGAGTTTAAAAAGGGCGCGCACCATTGGTTGATCTTGCATGGGCGCTATGTGTGCAAGGCCCGCAAGCCGGAATGCTGGCGCTGCGTGATCGCGGACATCTGTAAGTATAAGGACAAATCGCCAGTCCCCAACAGCTAAACGGTTTCGCTCATAAATTGATCGAGTGCTGCGGCGAAATACTCCCCGCATTGGGGCGCAAATTCCGGGTAGTGGTACGGCTCGATCAGTTCGGCCTCCATCAGTATCGGCGCGCCATCCAGGCCCGGCGCGATATCGATGCGCGCATACAGCAAGCGCTCGCCATCAAGGATGTCGGCGACCGACTCAAGCGTGGCGCCCACCACGCCCAATTCATCCTCGGTGGGCTGATAGTCAAGCTCTTGCGCGCCATAAACGCTCTGAACACGGAAGTCCCCCTGCGCAGGGACCTTACGCACCGCGTGGGACCAATTCCCGTTATAAGTCATGACCGTGATTTCACCCTTGGCGGCAATGTCCGGCAAGAACGGCTGGATCAAACACGGACCGCCGGGCGCCCTTGCCGGATCAGGCGCGCCATCACCACGTGTCCATTTGATCAGTCGCATGGCCGCAGCGCCCACGCGCGGCTTGGCGACAATCGTGTCAGCCCCAAGTTCCTCAGCCGCCGCCTCCAGCGTCTCCACTGCAGCATTGTCCCGCCACAGCGTCGGCGCGATGGGCACGCCAGCCTCGTGCAGTGCCTTGAGGTAGATCTTATCCATATTCCATCGCACCACACTGCTGCTGTTGAATACGGGAATGTCGAGGTCTTCGATGGCCTCAAGCTTTTTGGCGAAGACGTTCTTTTTGTCCCAATAGTCCCAGGTGGTGCCGATCACCACGGCGGCAAACGCCGACCAATCCACATTCGGGTCGTCCCAGACCACAGGCTGGAGTTGGATTGAGCGTTGCGCGCACGGCCGGGACAATGCGCCAAACTCGAGGTCAAACTCGAAAATGTCCGCCCGTGCGTTCGGCGAACCGGGAAGCATGTTGGATGAAGTCAAAAAGGCGACGGGTTGCATGGGATACACACCAATCATCGAACGAAGCGCCGAGCTATAGCGGGGTCGTTGGGCGAAGTCGATCGACGAGGACCCAACCCATCGCTCGTTTTCGACAGCTTAGGTTGCACTCACAATCGCACCCCTCTAGGCATGGGTGCGGTTTGGCTTTGGAGATCGCCCCATGACTGACGCTGCATTGAGTTCCGCCACGTATGACGTTGTTGGTGTTGGCAACGCGATTGTGGATGTCCTGGCGCCGGTGGACGACGCGTTTCTCAAGACCCACGGAATCGCCAAAGATTCAATGACATTGATCGATGAGGATCAAGCCAAGAATTTGTACGACGCTATGCCGGCCGGCACGGAAAAATCGGGCGGATCGGCGGCCAACACCATGGCGGGGATCGCCAGCCTCGGCGGCAAAGCGCGCTATTTGGGCAAAGTGGCCAACGACCAGCTGGGCAGCGTCTTTGCCCACGACATTCGCGCCATCGGCGTCGACTATGACACGCCCCCCCTCGACAGCGGTCCAGCGACGGCCAGTTGTTTAATCCTGGTGACGCCCGACGCGGCTCGGTCCATGAACACATTCCTTGGCGCGTCAGCGTTGTTTTCCAAAGCGGATATCGACGAATCCGCGATCCAAGCGGCCGCGTTCACATATCTTGAGGGTTATCTGTTCGATCGCGAGGACGCCAAACGGGCGTTCGCCCACGCCGCCGAAACCGCAAAGTCCGGACATCGCAAAGTGGCGCTGACCTTGTCTGATCTGTTCTGTGTCGATCGCCACCGCGCCAGTTTCCGCCAATTGGTGGACAACCATGTGGATGTGGTGTTCGCCAATGAGGCTGAACTCCTGTCACTTTATGAAACCGACGACTTTGACGCCGCCATCGCCCAATTCCGCGCCGAAGCGGAGCTCGCTTTCGTCACCCGATCGGCCAAGGGCGCCATTGTGGTTTCACATGATGGTCTCACCGAAGTTCCCGCAGCGCCTGTGAACGGCACTGTCATCGACACCACTGGAGCT
The DNA here is from genome assembly GCA_964636945.1 of uncultured Caulobacterales bacterium. GTDB lineage: Bacteria > Pseudomonadota > Alphaproteobacteria > Caulobacterales > Maricaulaceae > CAZADA01. The sequence goes on from CAZWVH010000054.1 coordinate 3,423, forward strand.
GGGGATCAGTTTGCCGCTGGTGCGCTGTTTGGCCTAGCCCGCAACATGCCGCTGGCTGAGTGTGCCCGCTTGGGGACAATCGCGGCGTCTGAAGTGATCAGCCACTATGGGGCCCGCCCCGAAGTCAAGCTGGCAGACTTGATCAAGGAGCGCGCCTGACAGAGTTGAAGGCGGCGCATCGGTCAATACTTGAACGAAAACCCAAGACTGAAGCCCTCCACATTCTCCCCAAACAACACTGATGTGCGCAGCGCCACGCCGTCAATGATCGAAGCGTTGGGCGTGACGATTTCCACGCCTGCGCCGACTTGCGAGAGGTGATCAAAACCGATGGCCGAGCCGGCATGACCGCTGATGAACGTCGTGCCGGCAAACGCCTCCCAGCGAAGTCTACGATTGAACAGCGTCAATGGGGTCGGTCCTTCGACTTCCACATTGACACTGGCCAATTGGAGCTGCGCATCGACATCTAAGGCCTCGTCCGAAGTTGCAATTGGCAAACTGTGAATCGCACTGCCCCGAACCACCCCCGTGACCTCGATATCGTCACGTGGCTCAAATTCCACCACGACTTCCATTGCGCCACCATAGAGCAGAGCGCTTGTCCGCGCATCGAAGACCACATCGTTACTGACAGCAAAAAGTTCGTTGGCGAACGGACCAGATGTCGTTGTGTTATCGGTAAAGTGCGAGGCGCCCGCCACGGCGATCGGGCGCAGCTTCAGCCACGACGTAATGTCTATTTCTGCGCCAGCCCCACCAACCGCCGACAGCAAGTTGTATTTCACGTGGGCGCGTGTGGGCTCCTCGCCTTCAAAACTGACCGCAAAGGTTTCATCGCCCGCGGCGATTCCCAGATTGACCTCAAAATATGGCCGGACCGATTTGCCGTTTTCGATTGTGAACACGGGTGACCCGCGTACGCTGCGAATTCCATAGTCACTCGATCTTGGTCTATCGATGGTGTAGTTGGCGCCGGCAATGTCTGGAACGCCTGTGAACAGCGCAAAAGACTGAAACGCGGCCCCTAAATCAACCCGTTCAGCCGCAGTGCGGATCGCATCGCGCAGCTCTTCGGGTGTTGGCTGCGCATCCGACGGTGAAGACGCAGCCACGATGAACACTATTGCGGAAACAAATGAAGAGCGCCTGGTCATTGCAGCAAATTAGCGCCCACATTTTGAGTTCGCTAACCTTGACTACAGTCGACACGATCTGGAACGCAGTCAATACAAACTTTTAGTCATAGAACTCCCTTTTGCGCGCTCCATACGATTTGCCGTTGGCCTCAGCACATCACGGCTTACCTCGAAAATGGCGCGATCTGATGGACTGGGCTAAGCTTGGATTGCCGGCCGCGCATATCCGGTGGCAAGCGCGTAAACCAGCGTAACGACCGACCAATCCGGCTCATGGCCTGGCCAAAGGTATTACGGAATGAAACGCCTCGATCCTGATCTCGTCCGGTGGATAGCTATTTTTGGCGTCACCGCATTGGTGACACTTCTCTTTTTCCGGATGATTCAACCCTTCATCGTGCCCTTGGTCTTAGCCGCGATTGTCGCGGAAATGGCCTCCGGACTTCAAACCCGCGTGGCGCACTTGACAGGCAAGCGCCGAAGCATCGCGACAATGCTCACCTTCTTCATCCTCTGTGTGTCGACGATTGGACCAATCTTAATTGTGTTTTTGCTTGCCGCACGCCAGGCCCAGTCAATCGCGACGAGCGCTGCCGCCTGGGTTCAAGACCTTCGCGAACGCGGCGGCATCCAAGCCCTGCCTGATTGGGTCCCGTTCCAAGATGAAAATGGTCAATTCAGCGCAGATATTCTTTCGAAATTTGGACAAGTTACAGAAGCAGCTAGCGGTTTTGTTGCCTCTTCATTCGGTCATCTGGCAAGCGGGACCTTGCATTTTTTGCTCAATTTCTTCGTTTTCCTCTACGCCCTCTTCCTCTTTTTGCATATGCGACGACCAGTCATTGCGCATATCATGTCCTTTACTGGGCTGCCGGTCGACACGCAACGGGAACTCAGCCACCGCATGGTCAACATCACCCAAGCCACCTTGAAGGGCATGCTGATCATTGGTGTCGTCCAAGGAACGCTTGGCGCCATTGGGTTTTGGGCGGCTGGGTTGGGTGACGCCGTATTTTGGGGCGTCGTCATGGCCATCGTCTCGATTGTGCCCGGCATCGGCCCACTGTTTGTGCTTCTGTGCGGGGCCGCTTGGTTATTCACCCAAGGCGATACGATCGCAGCAATCGGGCTTGCGCTGTGGGCCGTTGCTGTTGTCGGCACGATCGACAACATCCTCAGACCGATTTTGGTGGGTCATGACGCAGCGCTTCACGACATTTTGGTTCTGATCTCCACACTGGGCGGCTTGGCCCTGTTCGGCGCTACTGGACTGGTGATTGGACCGGTTTTGGCTGGCCTGTTTGTCACGCTGTGGATCACCTTGACCCGCATGGCCAGCGGAAGGCGTCACGAACACAAGGAGCCATCGCGCGCTCATCCCAGCGCGCACCACCCCACCAAGCAGGAGACTTGATCTGTGTGGGGCTCGATATCACGAAATGGGTAAAAAAAATCCGCCGCTCGGTTGCAAGCAAGAGCCCGTTCCGAGCGGCGGCGTGATTATCGTTTACTTCTGAATTGAAGATGTGATTGCTTCCAACGCGTTGTTCACCGTGAACGAACCCGCCTCTTGACGCGGTGGGAACTCTTCGAAGGTGGCGAGGAACTCACCCACAATCGGGCCCATCGGGTACATGATCCAGGCATGGCTGATCATCCAGTCCCAATAGGTGTTCGATGTAATCGTTGCGTTTTCATAGGGGTCGGTGCGCAAGTTGAAGATGTATGGCATGCGAAGATTGCGGAACTCCCGCTGCCAAATTTCCAACGTCCCTTCTTGGTCTTGGACCATGAAGTGCACTTTCCAGTTTCCGACGCGCAATGCAATTAAGTCACCTTCGTCGGAGAAATAGAAGAAGCGATCACGCGGGCCGCGTTCTTCTTCTCCGGTCAGATGAGGCAATAGATTGAATCCGTCGAGATGAACCTTGTAGCGCTCGCCATTGGCGCGATAGCCATCGCGCAGCTTTTCAGCGATATCTTCTTCGCCCGCGGCCGCCAGGAATGTTGGCGCCCAATCCAAGTGCGAGACGATCTCATTCGAAATGCTGCCCGGTTCGATCATGCCCGGCCAGCGCACGAATGCAGGCACGCGGAATGCGCCTTCCCAGCCCGAATTCTTTTCATTGCGGAATGCGGACGTTCCGGCGTCAGGCCAGGTGTTTTTGTGCGGACCATTGTCGGTGGAATACAGCACGATTGTGTCGTCTGTTAATCCGAGCGCGTCGATATGATCCAAGATCGAGCCCACATTGCGGTCATGGTTCAGCATGGCGTCGTGGTAGACGCTTTGTGATGGCCCGGCCTGCCCATCCTGTTCTTCGGTCACATAGGTTCGGAAGTGCATGTGCGTGAAGTTCACCCACAAAAAGAAGGGCTGGTCGTCGACCACCTGACGGGTCATGAAGTCCTTGGCGCGGTTCGCAATGTCATCGTCGATCGTTTCCATCCGCTTGCGCGTTAACGGGCCAGTGTCTTCGCACTCCTGCTTGCCCCAAGCGCCGAAACGCGGATGATCTTCTTCGTCGCTTACTTCTTCAGTCGCTTTGCAATCAAGCACGCCGCGCGGACCGAACGCTTCTAAGAATGTACGGCCATCTTCCAGGACCAATTCTCGCGGATAGTCGCGCGTTTCCGGCTCTTCTTCGGCATTCAAATGGTAGAGGTTGCCATAGAACTCATCAAAGCCATGCACCGTTGGCAAATGCTCGTTGCGGTCGCCCAGATGGTTTTTGCCAAACTGACCGGTAGCGTAGCCCTGTTCCTTAAGCAGTGTGGCCATGGTCGGATCTTCCGCCTGCATGCCTTGGGGCGCTCCTGGCATGCCCACTTTGCTCAGACCCGTCCGGAACACCGCCTGGCCGGTGATGAACGCGGACCGTCCGGCCGTGCAGCTCTGCTCCGCGTAATAATCCGTAAACGTCATGCCTTCAGCGGCAACGCGGTCGATATTGGGCGTGCGGTAGCCCATAATGCCCTTTGACCATACGCTGAGATTGTCGCGCCCAATATCATCGCCCCAAATGACAACAATATTTGGCTTATCCGACTGCGCCGCGGCATTGCCCGCACACATGCTCAGTGCGCACGCCGTGGCCGCTAAAAATCGCCCCATCATGCTTTCGTCCTCCAATCAGTCTGTCTGGAAAGCTGATTAAAATGCTACCGCAGCAATTGGCGTGCGAACAGAATTGATCACAGCAAAGCCGATGAAAAATGCAGGTAAGATGGCCGCGAAGCTTCCGCCTCTTCGGTCAAGGCAACGTATTAAACGTCAATGTGACGATGAGATCAGATGGGGTTCAATCAGCACAAATCCCCACACGCCAATCAACGCCAAGGGAATGAACAAATGCGGCATGAGGATTGTGGGGGCGAACCAAAACCGCGCACCGGGCTTCACATCCCTGCCGCTGCCCAATTTTTCCTGAACCCTTTCAAAGCCACGGATCGCCCGGGTCAACGCCAAATTCCCGAAAAAGCTGCCGATAAAACTGGAGACGCTGGCGGCGAAGCCGAGCACGGCAATGGCCGTTTGCGCCTGTCCGGTCTGCTCGGGGTCAGCCAAGAAATAGGACGCGAACAGAAACCCCTGTAGGGTTAGCGCCCATCCCATCCTCTGATTGATGACATTGTTTTCGTTATTGATTGCTTCAGCGAGGATGCGTTTGTCCTCGATCAAGTTTTCGCGGTCATCGGTCATAACCCCCCCCCTCGATTGTTCACGATGCGAAGGGTAAACCAGGCTAGAGGCTCAGCCAATCCGGCCTTTCGTCGAGCGTTTTACAGGCGCTGATTGTCGATGCAACGTGGCCAACGTGCGCGAAGCAAAGGCCGCCAATTCACCGCTGGCGGCCTCCACCTGTCTACCAATAGAAGTCCGACCGCGGCCGGAAGAACCAAGTCTTGCCCTTGGTGAATTGAGATGGAAAATTGTCCGGTATACACTCATTATTGACTGCAAGCTCGGCCGCAATAACGTCGTTCTCGCTGGCGGTCACGACACAGGCGTTCAGATTGATTGCCGGAGAGATTCGAAAAAAGCCATTCGAAACATAAGGCGTCAGCCTGAAGGCTTGACTGCGCGTCCCCGCGCAATCTTGTTGTTCAATTAAACCCCCGGCGGACCCCGTTGGCGCTGTCAAACATTTGCCACTATGGCGCATGACCAATTCATATTCGTCCGGTGTGCTGAGCGGGGAACGGCCAATGTGCACGTCCATCCGATCGTCGCACAACAATTGGCGCAGCAACGCGCCGTTTCCTTGGGCATTACTCAATATCCCAAGGCAACTTTGCTTGATGCGGTTGGGATTGAATAGCTCCCATTCATGGCGCACATGATAAAATAATGCTTGGTCTTGCAGGTCGAAATCGAAAGTATTGTTCGCGTTAAATACTCCGCCGGCGCCGTCGGTGAGGGCGTAGAATTGGCCATCCACGCTGCGCCCGTTGCTCAATTGGGTGTGATAAAACTGGATCGGCGCTCCATTATCGAACCGCAGAAATGCGAGCGAACCGGTGTCGGATGCGTAATGGCCGAGAATTTCATCACCCAAGAGCCAGCCAGATACATTCCCATCACCATCCACATTGAGCACCATAGGGCGCTGGATGGTGCTGTTGGCGCGGGCGCGCCAGACGCCATTGCCGTTGACCACGGGCTCGCTCGCTGGCGTCAACGAATCTGCGAGATCTGGACGAATGGGGGCGTTGAACTGACCGGCAGTGAACCGCCAGCGATTTTGTTCGGGTTGAGCGCCTGCATCTGAGCTCAAGGCGTAGGTCACCCCGCTCATTGTGCTGCGTTCCGGCCCGCCAACACCACGTTGCTGCTGGCCGACATAGACCTCATACGGTTTGCCGTCGCGCCATCGGATAATGATCACAGTGGTCCCGCGCAGATAGCCCGTCGCCTCATCGCCAAAGATCGTGCCTTCAAACTCGCCAGAGCTCTCCTCAATCGCGGTGACATCGAGGATTCCCTGATCGTCACGGGCATAAACCGTGAACGGATCATAAAAACTGCTAAAGGCGGTGGGAAGTTCACCCTCAAACGGCGGATCCTCCCAAATCTGCGCGTTGGCCGCACCGGGCCACAGAAAAGCGAGGCCTGCCACGGCGCTCACCATCATGTTTGTCAGTGTCATAACCTTGTCCCGAGAAAGTTGAGTAGCGACACGACTAACGGATTCGCGCAGGGCATCCGGACACCGGAGCAACCGGTCGCGCTACTCGGCCGCTATGGCCAACGCCTCAGCCGGCTGCACGCGTCCGTCATACAGCGCCCGGCCCAAGATCGCCCCGGCAATGGGGCGCACGCCTTGTCGCGCTTTGAGTCGTGCGATGTCATCAACCGACGCCAAGCCCCCACTCGCGATCACCGGGATATCCACCGCATCGGCGAGCCTGCCGGTGAGTTCCTCATTGATGCCCAATCCCAGGCCGTCGCGATCAATATCGGTAACAATCAGCGCCGCCACGCCGACATCTTCGAACGTTTTGGCCAAGTCCACCGCATCCATATCGGTTTGCTCCACCCAGCCGGCTACCGCCACCCGCCCGCCGCGCGCATCGATCCCAACCGCAACGCGCTCGGGAAACGCACGAGCCGTCTCACGCACCAAGTCCGGATCGCGCACGGCCGCCGTGCCCAAGATCACGCGCGCCACGCCCGCCTCTAACCAGTGTTCAATGTGCGCACGCGTGCGCACGCCGCCGCCCAGCTGCACCTGGCAGTTCGTGGCGGAAATGATGGCGCGCACAGCCTCGCCATTGGCCGAAGCCCCGCCCACAGCCCCGTCTAAATCCACCACATGGATCCAGGAAAATCCGGCATCCGCCCATTGGCGCGCTTGGTCGGCCGGATCTTGGTTGAACACGTCCACATCCTCCATGCGGCCCTGTTTCAGGCGCACGGCGCGACCGTCCTTAATGTCAATGGCGGGATAGAGAATCATAACACAATTACCGTTGCATGTTTCACACAGTGTTCATCGAACATCGGCTAGCGGTGGATGCGGGGCTAGGCAAGCGCGTCGGATGGGCGTTTTGTGCGCGGACGTGATGCGGGGCCGCCCAGGCGGCGAGGTTTTAGACATGGCTGATTTTATGGCCCATAGCACTTTCAATGCTGACCACAGCACCGTGGCCAATCGCTCAGAGCCCACTGCGCAAACAGAGGCGAGCGCTGCGCAGGAGGACACCAGTCCGGCGATCTTGCACCCGCTCGATGCGCTGCGAAAGATTATCGCCAATAACCTGATCTAAGGCGTCCATTTGAGGAATGCGCCGAGCAGCGCCAAGCCGGCCGCTTGGCTCTTTTCGGGATGGAATTGCGTCCCGATGACATTGCCGCGCGCCAGGGCGGCCGTGAACTCCCCGCCATACTCGCACACCAACGCGACATCGTCCCGGGACTGCACGTCAAAGGCGTAGGAGTGCACGAAATAAGCGTGTTCGCCCGGCGCAAGCGCGCCAAACACTGGGTGGTGCGCCGCCCCGTTCACGGGGCTCACCGCATTCCAGCCCATATGCGGGATTTTGAGGTTTTGATCTCGTGGCGCAAGCCGTCTCACCTCGCCCGGGATCCATCCAAAACCCTCATGTTCGCCATGCTCCAGCCCGCGCGTCGCCAGCAGCTGCATGCCCACGCAAATGCCCAGAAACGGCTTGGCCTGTTTCAGTGCGACATCTTCCAGCGCCTCATAGAGCCCGTCCACCGCATCAATGCCTGCCCGGCACGCGCCGAACGCGCCAACGCCCGGCAGCAGCACCCGATCGGCGGCTATGATGGCTTCAGGATCATTGGTGAGATCAACGGTGAC
>CAZWVH010000054.1:11488-21077 GCA_964636945.1 uncultured Caulobacterales bacterium
AAAGTCGTTGGCGTGATTAAAACGGCGGATATCGGCCACGAACATGGATGCTCTTGATTTCGACAAATGAGCGAGCCTCCATCTGCCCCTACAACACCCCCTTGGTGCTTGGACTCGCGCCAGCCATGCGCGGGTCGGGTTCGACGGCGACGCGCAGCGCGCGGGCCAGCGCCTTAAAGCAGGACTCGATGATGTGGTGGGTGTTGTCGCCGCGAAGATTGTCCACATGCACGCACGCGCCGGCGTTCATGGCGAAAGCCTGGAACCATTCGCGCGCCAGCTGCGTGTCGAAGGCAGGGCCTGAGCCCACCCCCACCAGCGGCGTCGGCATGACCGCGTTCCAGACCAGAAACGGGCGATTGGACAGATCGATCGAACACCGGCTCAACGCCTCGTCCATGGGCACATAGGCATGGCCGAACCGGCGAATGCCAGTCATGTCGCCCAGGGCTTGTTTCACACATTGTCCCAGCACAATCCCCACATCTTCCACAGTGTGGTGGGCGTCGACATGTAAATCGCCTGTCGCCTTGACCGTGACGTCCATCACGGCGTGCTTGGCCAAGGCCTCGAGCATATGGTCGAAAAACCCGACGCCGGTTGAAATCTCGGCTTTGCCACTTCCGTCGAGATCGACAGAGGCGGTGATATCTGTTTCCTTGGTCGCGCGCGTGAGTTCAGCGCGCCGAGTCGCCGAGTGGGCCAAGGACTGGGAAGGGGCTTTGCGTTCGCTCATGACCAAGATTTAATCGCGTCGCCACGCAAAAGCGAGCTCAAATGGCTTGTCATTGTGGCGCAAGGGGGGCAAAATTTTATTGATGAACGATAAGCACTCATACACCCACGATTACGCGGATGCCTCGTTGTGGCGCGGCACCACCATTTTGGCGGTGCGCAAGGGCGGGCGTGTCGTGGTCGCCGGGGACGGTCAGGTGTCCATCGGTCAGACCGTGGTTAAGGGCAATGCGCGCAAGGTGCGCAAGCTGGAAAAGTCGAATGTGCTGGCCGGGTTCGCCGGCGCCACCGCCGACGCCATGACGCTGTTTGAACGCCTGGAAGGCAAGCTGGAGCAATACCCCGCGCAATTGGCGCGCGCGTGCGTGGAGCTGGCTAAGGACTGGCGCACGGACCGCTATTTGCGCCGGCTGGAGGCCATGCTGATCGTGGCGGACAAATCGGTGACCCTGTTGCTGACCGGATCGGGCGATGTGCTCGAGCCGGAACATGGCGTGGTGGGCATTGGTTCTGGCGGCAACTACGCCCTCGCCGCGGCCCGCGCGCTTTACGATTATGAATCCGACGCCGAGACCATCGCGCGAAAAGCCATGGCCATCGCGGCGGACATCTGTGTCTACACCAATCAAGAGTTGACGGTGGAGGTTCTGCATGGCGACGCGTGACGATATTGACGCCGCAGTGAAGGCCGGCGTGTTGAGCGAAGAGGCGGCGGGCAATCTGACCAGCTTTCTCGGTTCAAAACTGCCGGGCGGGGGCAAGGATGGCGGACCAAGCCCCAGCCAATTGTTGGGCGAAGAGCCGCTGCGGTTTATTCGCAATTTTCACGACATCTTTCTTGCCATCGGATTGGCTGCCCTGGCCATTGGACTTGCTGTGGGCGTCGGCGCCATCATGGGCGAACAACTCAACGCACTCTCTAACGCGGACGAGGCGAACGTCATTCGAAAATTCGTCTGGCCCACTGCTGGACTGCTTGCTGGCTGCGCGATCATCATGTGGCTGCTCGCAGAATACTTCGCGCGGCACAAACGCCTCTTTTTTCCGGCAATTGTGATCTGCATCGCCTTCGTCAGCTTCGCCTATTTCTCTGGCCTATTCGCCTATGCCGGCCTGGTGGGCGCAACCCTGGAGGAGCTCAGTTTTGATGGAACTGATTGGGATGGCGTGCCTTGGCAGTTGCGTGCGCTGCCCATAGTACTCACTGGCTTAAGCTTCTTTGCTTCCAGCTTATTTTATCTGCGCTTTCGCCTTCCCTTCGCCATGGGCGCCGTGGGCCTTTCTGGCGCGAGCTTGTTTTTGGCGGCGTTGTTCACCATTGACCCAAGTATTGTGGCCAACAACATGGCGCTGGTGGTGTTCGGCTTGGGTGTCGCGCTGTTTCTTTTGGGCATGGCGTTCGACGTGCGTGATCCCTCACGGATCACCCGGTTTTCCGATAACGGCTTCTGGCTGCATTTGGCCGCCGCGCCGTTCCTGTTGTGGGGCGCGCCTCTCTTGATTTTTGGGTTTGAAGACTTTGAGGATCTGTACACACCCGAAGGCTCGGTGATCATTCTCAGTGTCTTGGCCGTGTTCGCCTTGATTTCGTTGTTGGTGAACCGCCGCGCATTGGTCGTCTCCGGCATGGTCAGCACCGGCATCGCCATGTCCATCTTGTTCCGTGAAGCAGGCCTTGGCGCGGCCGGCCTGGTGGCGGCCACGCTGCTGGCCCTCGGTGGGGTCGTCGTGCTGCTCGGCGCCAGTTGGCATGGCTTGCGGGGCATCCTCATTAAACCATTGCCCAAAACAGGCGTCATCGCACGGATCTTTCCGCCCGAAACGGCGGACGGATAGCCCAAAAGGAGGCGCGCCATGATCACTCGCCATGACATGAAACAGGCCGCGGTCGACGGCGTCATCACCAAAGACATCGCCACAGCGTTGATCGACTATTTCGGCGACCGCCTCCCCGCATCCGATCCGAGCGCCGAGCCTCCCGGCGAGGAGCCGCTGCGGTTCATCCGTAATTTTCATGACGTCTTCCTCGCCATGGGCATTCAAATTCTGGCTGCGGGCATATTCGCTTTCGGGGCCATTTTGTTGAGCGGGCGAGTGGAGGAAGCTTTTGCGGACGTCGAGAACATGGAGGGGTTCCAGTTCCTCGCCATTCTCGCCACCGAAGTGCCCGCCACACTATGGTTCGCGGTCATGTTGTCAGCCATCGCTGCGGGGCTGCTCTGGTTGTTGGCGGAGTATTTCGCCTTTCGAAAGCGTTTGTTTTTTCCGGCGATCATCATTTGCCTGAACTTTGCATTCGCCATCGCCGTGGGCGCATTGTCGCTCTATGCAGCGTTGTTTTTCCGGGACGCAGGGCAAATCGCGTTTGGTGTGACGTATGGCGACCCAGCACTCAAGATACGCCTCATCCCTGTCTACATCGTCGCCAGTGCGCTCTTGCCGGTCATCGCCTATTACATTCGATTCAAATTGCCCTTCGCCATGGGTTTGATTGGCATAGGCGTAGCGAGCTTGGTGGTCACCGCGATTGCTGTGTTCAATTGGAGCTTCGTGATCGACAACAGCGCACAGATCGTGTTGCTGATTGGCATTCTGATCTTCCTGTTCGGCATGGCGTTTGACATCCGGGATCCTGCGCGGGTTACCCGCTTTTCAGACAATGGCTTTTGGCTGCACTTCATCGCCGCGCCCTGCATTTTGATCGGACTGAAGGCATCGCTGTTCGGATGGGAGAATTGGTTCGGCGCCACACCGGAATCCGCCCCAGTTCTCTTGGGGGCCGTGGCCGTGTTCGCAGTGATTTCTCTGCTCATCAATCGGCGTGCACTCGTGGTCTCGGGCATGATTACGGTGGGAGCCGCCATCGCTTCGCTATTGGGACAAACGGGGATGGCTCAGGGCGGCAGCGTTGCCGCGACCCTGCTCGCCCTTGGCGCCTTTATGGTGATGCTCGGCGCGGCCTGGCATTGGTTGCGCGGCGTGGTGCTCAAACCAGTACCGGCGTCCGGCTTCATCGCCCGCGTCTTTCCGCCAGAGGGGTCGAACGAGTAGAGCAAAGGCGGCCGCGCTTACGACCGTGGCTCGCCCTCTTGTTTATCGGGAACATCGCCGTCATCCGGGCCAGATAACCGGCCGGCCCGACGCAGCGCATCACGCAACACATACTCAATCTGCGCGTTCAGACTGCGCAAATCGTCGTCCGCCCATCTCTGCATGGCGTCCATGATCGGGGCGGACATTCGTAATGGGTAAGACTTTTTCGCTGTCATAGTTTACGGCGCGAGGCCGGCCCTAGTCCTAGTAGAGCGACCCAGCATTCACCACCGGCTGGGTGTGGCGGTCGCTACAGAGTACAACCAGCAAATTGGACACCATGCTTGCCCGGCGTTCGCCTTCCAGCTCAACCACGCCTTTGGCTTTCAATTGATCGAGGGCCGTTTCCACCATGCCGACAGCACCTTCCACAATTCGCTGACGCGCGGCGATGATCGCGCCGGCCTGCTGGCGCTGCAACATGGCCGAAGCAATTTCCGGGGCGTAAGCCAAATGGCTGACCCGCGCCTCGATGACCTCAACGCCCGCCTCTTCGAGCCGGCTTTGAATCTCGGTTTGAAGGCGCTCGGAGACCTCATCAGCGTGGCTGCGCAAGGCAATCCGATTGGGGTCATCATGATTGTCATAGGGATATGTCGTCGCCATCTGGCGCAAAGCGGATTCGGCTTGGATGTGCACGAACTGCACGAAATCATCGACGCCAAATAGAGCTTGAGCGCTATCCACCACACGCCAGACCACAATGGCGGCGATTTCGATAGGGCTGCCGTCCAATTCATTCACCTTGAGGGTATCGGAGTCAAAATTGCGCACCCGCAAGGAAATCGGCGTTTGGGACAAAAATGGATTGGCCCATCGCAATCCCGACTTACGCGTTGACCCTGCATAGTGGCCGAACAGGGTGAGCGCCACGGATTGGTTGGGCTGCACGGTGAACAGGCCGGCGCCAAGGAACACTTCTGTCAGGACCACGGCGGTAACAAACCCGGCAAGGTAAAACTCCCCGGGACTGTCGTCTCGCGCAAAGCCATTCATCACGGTCCACACCGCGCCGGCAATGCCTGCAATACCAATCACAATCATCAACAGAACAATGGCTATTCCATTTATCGTCAGGTGTTGACGCTCAACAATCGCTCGTTCGGCCATGGCGTACGCTCCCATTCAATTCCCCGATTCTGATATCGGTTAGATATCATAATCTATGTCGCGAGCCAAAGAAAAAGCGCGTCAGACCGATATGGCCCGCCACGCTTTGACTTTTTCGCCGGTCTTCTCAATCTGCCCGATTAATTGGAGCGCGCATAATAGCCCTGCAGACCGAGGCTGCGAACCTGTTGCAAGGTGCTTTGAGCGTCTTGGGCAAATGCGCTCGCGCTGTCCAAGCCAGCGGCTGCACATTGTTCTGCGAGTTGATCGAGCATCTGTACCGCCTCTTCTCGGCCCGACACGGCCAAGCCAAGCACAGCGCTTTGACCGGTCACGACCGGGCTCAGCCATAGGCCGTCACCCGCCACATAATCAGGAGCGGTAAGGTTGGCTGGATCGGATGTCAGCGCTTCAGCCGAATTAAACAGATATGCAATTGCTCGGTCATTACTGCTTTCATGGGCCGCATATCCCAGCGCCACATAGGCCGACAGGACCGCACGATATGTGGCCGGATCGACGCCGCCATCCGCCCGCGAGTGCTCATCGACAAAATCAATCAACGACTCGGTTCCAGGCTCAGCGCCGATGAGTCCCATGACGCCAAGCGCATTAGGCCAGTAATACTTGTCTTCAGGGTTATCCAAGATCGCTTGCAGCACCGGAACAGCCTCAGGGCCAAAGTCTTGCGCCTGTTCAATGGGGAGGCCTTCGGGATAAATCGCGCGCACAAACGCCCGCACGCGCTCGGCTTCATTAAGTTGGCTTGGTGTGTCGTCCTGCATAGCGCTGGCCGCCAATAGCGTGCTCTCGCCAGATGTGGCGGGCGTCGGCTGGAGAAAAGCGCCGCACTCGGCGGCATTCACCTGAAATGCGGTGGGCGTGATGAACGGATTCATGATCAGTTCGACCCCGTTGCGATGCCGGAGCCCTTGATTGTGGCCGAACTCATGGGCCCAAAGGATCCCCTCTAACGGTTCATCGAACCGCACGGCGACCAGCGCTCCGCCCGGTACAGGCGCACAGCCAATAATGCCCACACCGGGTCCGCCACACCAGTTAATCGCGTTGACGATATGAATATCGCCCGGCTGACCCAACACCTCTGTGAAATCGGCGGCGCTCGAAATGACTCCATTGCCCAAGTCAAATGGCGTGACCGGCCCGTTCCGCTCCATACTCACCGAACAGGCGGTATCGTCGGGCCCGTCTTGACGTTGCAGGATCTCGGTCGCGTCGGCGAGGATAACGTCTGTTCGCTCATCGCTCAGTCCCACAGACTGAAAGCGCCGAATCTGGAGCGCGTGAACTCGCTGCGGCGGCTGATCGTCAATTGCGCCGTTTCCGTTTGTCGCTGAGGGTTCTGGCTGTGGCTCCGGCTGATTGTCCGGTGCATCGCCATTGGTGCACGCCACGAGACCGATACTCACAATCCCCGCAGCTAGCCAAGAAATGCTTCTCATCATGATTTTTGCCCACCTATTTACGTCCGCCAAGAGATTACCACGGATAGCCCAGCGGGCCGATCATGAATTCCTAAGACCGGCGCCAAGCGCCCTACACACACGTCATAACACGCCTTGACGAGTTGCGTTTCATGTCATAATGTAATTACATGCTTACTAATGACGATATGGATCGGGTGTTTCACGCTTTGGCCCACGGTACTCGACGGACCATTCTCGACCGACTTCGCGAGCGACCTGGCCAAGGCGTGGGTGAACTGGCCAAGTCATTCGACGTGACCCGCATTGCGGTCATGAACCATTTGGCGGTGCTGGAAGCGGCAGGATTGGTGGTGAGCCAAAAGGAAGGCCGTATGCGCCGCCTCTACCTCAACGCCGCCCCCATCCAAATGATCCTGGAGCGTTGGATCGACGCCTACTCCTCGCATTGGGCCGGGCGCGTGACGGCCATTAAGGCCGGTGCCGAACACCGGTCCAAAACTGAATCAGAAAGGGACGAGCCATGACTGACACTGGGTTTGCGCAAAAGGCCATTTACAGAGTGCACATTGATGCGCCGATCGAAACCGTCTGGTCAGAGTTAGTGAAGACTGACGCCGCATTGCCTTTCTTTTTTGGCGCTGTATGCGACACGCCAGGCCTGCAAGAAGGCGCGCCCATCGCCATGCGCACCAAAGACGGCAAGCACACCAGCGTGGTTGGGACAGTGCTCGAATTCGAACCGCCCCACCGCTATGCGCACACGTTTAAATTCACCCACCTGGACGAAGCGCCGTGCGTGGTGACCTATGAGCTGCGATCGGTGGACGGCGGCACCGAGTTCTCTTTGATCACCGAGAATGTGCCAATGGGCACAAAGACCGCAAAGTCCATGGCCCAAGGCGGTCCGTTTATCGTCAACAACCTCAAATCTGTGGTAGAGCGAGGCAAACCCACCTTTGGCGGCGGCTTGATTCTGACCATGATTGGTTTGATGGCGCCGCTCACGCCCGCCGCCTGCGCCAGCCAGCGGTGGACCTATGACGACATTACGCGCGCATCCTGACCATCATCACCGCCTCAAGGAGCCCGATATGGCCCAATCTCCTGAACAAATGCGTGAATCGATGATCGCCAATATGACTGAGAAGACGGGCAAACCGCTCGAGGCGTGGCTGGGCGTCGTATCGCGCAGCGGCCTGACCAAGCATGGGGAGATCGTGAAGTTTCTCAAGACCGAACACGGCATGACCCACGGCTTTGCCAACCTCGCTGCGCATATGGCACAAGGCGATGGCGACACGGCGGAGGATGATCTGATCGCCGCGCAATATGCCGGGCCAAAAACGGCGTTGAGGCCGATTTATGAAGCACTGATCGAAACAGCCAAAGCGCTGGGCGGAGATGTCGAGATCGCGGCGAAAAAAACCTATGTCAGCCTGCGTCGGTCCAAACAATTTGCATTGATCCAGCCTTCGACCAAGACACGCGTGGATTTGGGCTTAAATCTGAAGGACGCCGACCCCGCCGGCCGTTTGGAATCTTCAGGCAGCTTCAACGCCATGGTCAGTCATCGCGTGCGCCTGACCTCGCTCGACGACGTCGATCATGACGTATGCGCGTGGCTCAAGGCCGCCTACGACCAGGCTTAACCCATGGATGTTCAACGGGCGAACACCTGAGTATCATCGCGAAAGGCTTTAAACTCCAGCGCATTGCCCGAAGGGTCACGGACGAACATGGTGGCCTGTTCACCCGATTGACCGGCGAAACGCACATGGGGCTCGATGATCCAGTCCGCGTTGGCCGCGGCGAGCCGATCGCGCAGGCGCTCCCAGTCGTCCCACGCCAAGATCAAGCCAAAATGGCGGACCGGCACCGCTTTGCCGTCCACCCCGCTGGTGCGCGCCGCCTCACAGTCGTCCGGCGCTAAGTGCGCCACCACCTGATGGCCGTGTAGATCGAAATCCACCCATTGATCACTGGACCGTCCCTCCCGACAGTCCAACACGCCGCGATAAAACGCGCGAGCCGCCGCCAAATCATGAACGGGAAAGGCGAGATGAAAACGTGGACGCATCTGCAGGCTCCTCTCTTGGCGCGGCTGTTCTTCGCGTCCTACATATACCCCTAAAGCACCCCGTCCCACTCACCACCTTCCATTAGGGCTTTGCATGACCGCTTTCTCGCCGCGTGAAATTGTTTCCGAACTGGATCGTCACATTATCGGACAGACCGACGCCAAACGCGCGGTGGCCATCGCTTTGCGCAATCGCTGGCGCCGCCGCCAGCTCAAAGGTCCGCTGCGTGAAGAAGTGACGCCGAAAAACATTCTCATGATCGGGCCCACCGGCGTGGGCAAAACCGAGATCGCCCGCCGCCTCGCCCGACTGGCCGGCGCGCCATTCCTCAAAGTCGAAGCCACCAAATTCACCGAAGTTGGGTATGTCGGCCGCGACGTGGAGCAAATCATGCGCGACATGGTCGAAGTGGCCATCGGCATGGTGCGTGAACGTAAACGCGAGGAGGTCCGCGCCCGCGCGCACAAAGACGCTGAGGAACGCGTGCTTGATGCGCTGGTGGGTAAAGGCGCCAGCGAGGCCACCCGCGAAAGCTTTCGCCAAAAGCTGCGCAACAATGAACTCGATGACAAAGAGATTGAAATTGATGTGGCCGACCACGCCTCCCCGTTTCAAGGCATGGAAATTCCCGGCATGCCCGGCGCAAGTGTGGGCATGCTGAACCTGTCGGATATGTTTAAAGGCATGGGGGGAAAGACAAAACGGCGCAAGACCACCGTATTGGAAGCCTACGAACCGCTGATCAACGAGGAATCCGATAAGCTGTTGGATGACGAACAGATTGTCGCTGAAGCCATCGATTCGGCGGAAAATGATGGGATAGTCTTCCTCGATGAAGTCGACAAGATCACCGTGCGGTCCGAACGTCAGGGCGGTGATGTCAGCCGCGAAGGCGTCCAACGCGATTTGTTGCCGCTGATCGAAGGCACCACCGTCACCACCAAGCACGGCCCAGTCAAATCCGACCATGTGCTGTTCATCGCCTCCGGCGCCTTCCATGTGGCCAAGCCCTCCGATTTGCTCCCCGAATTGCAAGGCCGTTTGCCCATCCGGGTCGAGCTGCTATCGCTTGGCCAAGATGAGTTTCGCCGCATCCTCACCGAACCGGAAGCCAGCCTCTCAAAG
>CAZWVH010000055.1:0-20126 GCA_964636945.1 uncultured Caulobacterales bacterium
TACGCTCGAGTTCACCGACGACGCCGTGGACGAGATCGCCAAAATCGCCACCGATGTGAATTCGCGCGTTGAAAACATCGGCGCGCGCCGCCTGCAAACCGTGATGGAGCGATTGTTGGATGAGATATCCTACACCGCCTCAGATCGCAGTGGCCAAACCGTCACCATCGACGCTGAATATGTCCGCGCCCAAGTCTCCGACCTCGCGCAAGACGCCGATTTGAGTAAGTTTATTTTGTAGAGCCCAAGGCGGCATCCTGGATGTAGGGCGGATGGAGGCGTGTTGGGTTGTCCAAATTGCGACTGGCAACATTTGGCGGCGACATCCAGCAACTCTACCCCTGTGCTCGTATTCCCCGGATATCTCGCCGCTGCTTAAGACTGGCGCACTCCCAGCGCGGCGACGCGCGCGAGCCCTAAAGCTCCCTCGCGCGCACAGTGCGCCCGGCCACACAACGGCGTTCATCGTCATAGACGTCAATCATAGCGATGTCGTTGGGGGCGATCGCGTTCTCAGGAGTTGAGCCGGCCAAGTACTTGCGCGCAGCCAGATCAATCGCGTGCTGGGGACACTCCGCGTCACACAGAAATGAGATCCAGCCAGAAATGCACTTCTCCGCATCCGTGGCGCAATCGAGATACACTCTGCACTCAAACTGTTTCATGGCCCCGCCCAACGCTACGCATCCTTGCCAGAGCCTCTATAGGTATAGGGCAAACATGAGCCGTTGGTAAATTCCGCGGTGAGCGTTATTGACCAATGCCATGCCCCTCGCCACCCGCATCATCCCCTGTTTGGACGTTAAAGACGGCCGCGTTGTCAAAGGCGTGAACTTCGTCAATCTGCGCGATGCCGGCGATCCGGTGGAGCAAGCGCGCATCTATGACGCCCAGGGCGCTGATGAGATTTGCTTTCTCGACATTACTGCTTCGCATGAAAACCGCGGCACGCTTCTCGATGTGGTCGAGCGCACGGCTTCGGTGTGTTTCACCCCGCTGACCGTCGGCGGCGGCGTGCGCACGGTGGACGACGTTCGGGCGCTGTTGCGGGCGGGCGCTGACAAAGTGGCCATCAACACCGCCGCGGTGAACGACCATACGCTCATTTCCCGCGCCGCTGAGGCCGTGGGCGAACAGTGCATTGTGATCGCCATTGACGCCAAGTCTGTGGGCAAAGGTCGCTGGGAGGTGTTCACCCATGGCGGCCGCACGCCAACCGGGATTGACGCCCTCGCCTATGCGCGCGAAGCCGAACAACGCGGCGCGGGAGAGATTCTCCTCACATCCATGGATCGGGATGGCTCGCGATTGGGCTTTGATCTGGCGCTTACCCGCGCAGTGAGCGAAGCAGTGGGCATTCCGGTTGTGGCGTCGGGCGGCGTGGGTGAATTGGCCCATTTTGTCGACGGCGTCATCCAAGGCCGCGCCAGCGCGGTGTTGGCCGCCTCGGTGTTCCACTTTGGGGAGTTGACTGTGGGCCAGGTCAAAAAAGCCCTGGCAGATGCCGGTGCGGCGGTCAGATTGACGTGACTTGATTTCCACGTTTGAGCCCAAAGCGTGTTTCTTCTAGACCGCCATTTACTGTCATAGTAAGGTGTGGGGGTCACAACTAAGGCCGCTCAATGGCCGCAGCACACACACAATCAAATGGGGCTTGGGGTATGCGCACGACGTTAGCAGTCGCGTCTTTGGTGGTCGGAGCATTTGTATCAAGCTGCGCCACCAGTTCATTTTATTCGCCCGATGAAGAAACGGTCTATCGCTACGGGAATTTCTGTGGGCCGGGCAATCCCGTTCGGGTCAGCGAGGATCCAGCTGTTCAAATGCAACAGCTCCTCAGCTTTGAGCCGGTGGACAGCTTGGACATGGTCTGTCGCATGCACGACATGTGCTACGAAGAGCGCGGCCGCGACGATCCAGGCTGTGACTACGCCATTCTCGGCGCCATGGGCTTCATGGCGCAACGCGCCGAAGGCCTCGGCGACACCACCCAACAACAATGCGCCAATCTTGCCTATGAGATCATGTCGCCGTTTGCCACCAAGTACACGGCCACCGACTCGATGGAAATCGCCACGACAGTCTTCAACATCGCCGCAGCGCTGGGCGGCAATGACGACGCAGCCTCCTCGCTCATGGAAAGCGACACCTCGCTCGATCCGGGCGTGGAGGGTCTGTTTTCCTCCATGTTGCTGAGCTCACGAGCTGGTCTCGCTGGACGCGGCGCAGGCTATCCGGCCGAACCCGGCTATTGCCATGGGTCAAACCCGCTGGCCATCGAAGCCAACTTCATTTGCCAGATTGAGTTCTTTACGGCCAATGCGGGCGATCCGTCCCGCGCAAGAGCCATGACAGCCGGCGCGAATGGGTGCGCAGAGGTCGCTGATGCGAATTTCGGCGGCTAGTTGAGCACATATGTTTGAGTGAAGTGGGGCGGCTGTTCGTGCAGTCGCCCTTTTTCGTTTGGGTTTATCGGGCCAAACGAAACGCCCATCAATGCGCGGTTAGCGTGTCGGGATGGATTGAAGCGTCAGCTGACGCACCAGTACCAGTCAGTCTGAATCTTGCCGGATGCGCGCATACCAGCAGGAAAAGCCGCGTATTTGCGCTCACCACTGAGTGGTTCTTCCGGAATTGTGTCGGTGGGATCAAAACAGATCCCTTCCACATCATCCAGAAACCCACGGCGAATGAATGCAGCGCGCGCAGGCGGACCCCAATCCACGTCACAGCTGCTGAAGCCTTTGGGACACTCAAAACTCTCCGGGCCCGCATCAAGCCGAGCCACTAGCTCTGCTTTTTCCAGCCGGAACCGCACATGTTCGATCAGAATTGGTGTTGGAACGACACAAACAAAGGCAGCAGTCACGCCAAGCATTCTTAGGAATACGCGCCGTGACTCTGCAAAACCAGAGAGGAACAAAGACAGGAGACTTAAAAATATAAATATCCACGATAACAAATATAGTGGCGAGAAGGCCAGCATAACTAAAATGATGAACAATGAATAACCACCTATAAAAAGTAATGATAAACCAGATATTACAATAAACAACAAGCGGATCGAAAGAAATACATACCGTAAAATACTCTTATTTTGCGTAATCACTGTGCAACTCTTTCAAACGTGAAATTTTCGCAAATCCCGGCCAGCAGAAAACTAACCTCCACCGCGGTCAGGTCCACTGATGCCCCCAAGCCAATCATGTCCCACATCTCCATATCATGAGCTTGGCAGCGCACCCTGCCTTCAGAAATGATGCGCGAACCCTTTGATCATTGTGCCTGAAACTGGCGTCAAAGTTTAGGGGACCGTCAAAATAGACGTGCGTTATGACTCGTCTGTGGGAGGTGGCGAGATCGTCCAGGCCAAAAACGCGGTTGGCAAGACGGCTGCATAGAGGATCAACCCCCTTCATGGCGGCAGGCAAAGTCGCTAGAACACATGCCATGACCACGCTACCTGACGCACTCGCCCGCCTGCTCGCTGTGATCGACGCCCGCAAGGATGCAAGTCCCGACACGTCGTATACCGCCAAGCTCTTAAGCGAAGGTCCGGCGCGTATCGCCAAAAAGCTGGGCGAGGAAGGCGTGGAAGCCGCCCTCGCCGGCGCACTGAAGGACAAAACGGCGCTCGCAGAGGAATCGGCCGATCTGCTCTATCACCTCGCGGTGCTCTGGGCCTCAGTGCATGTGACCCCAGATGATGTCGCCGCCGTTCTCGAAGCGAGACATGGCGTGTCCGGCCTGGACGAGAAGGCGTCGCGCGAACGCCAATAAGGCCTGCGCATTACGCTTCGTATGTCTGCCGCTGGCCTGCGGCATGTCTTGGCGACTCTGCACGACCCTTCTCGCAATCGAACGCGCATTCATAACTCGCCCAAGTCAATTCACATCCTTTCAGACCTTTGCCAAAGCCCGTTCAGACCAACCCAGCCAAGGTCAAGGGGCAGCAGGAAATGCTGCTCCAAAAGAAAGAGGAGAGGAGTGTCATGAAAACCGTATTCAAAACACTGATTGCCAGTTCAGTTGCCGTGATCATCGCCGGCGCCGCATCGGCTGACGATGTGGTTGAGGCGGAATTCCGATACAATCGCGACGAGCCGATTGCCACGCTTTATGCCGGATTTGAGGACACCGCCCGTGATGCTTGCCGGATCACCTATCGCGAAGCGGGTGGCTTGTCGGCAAAGCGGGCCATTGAACGCAATTGTCGCGAGGACTTGCTGGCAAAAGCCGTTCAGATCATCAACGATCCGGTCCTCACGGCGTTTCACAATGGAGATGGCGACACCCGCCGCCTCTATGCCGGACTGAACCTACAAGGATAAGTGTTGTCGTCGATCGCCGCTCTGTCGGTCCCGTGTTCCGTCCATGGCAGAGCGGCCCCCTTTTGACAAAACTCAAGCGCCGTGAACACCGATCAGTCTTGATCCACGCGCTCAAGGATGATGTCGTCACCGCCCTCGGGCGACACCAACGCCAGGCGGCCATCGCCCAAATCGCGCACAGTGTGATCGGACTCCAAGGCGCCAAGCAATTGCACTTCAAGCGCCATGATGCCCGAGTCGCACCGTTTGCGGGTCACAGCCAGCGGCTCAACACTGACCCGCCCATTGCGCAGCGTATAATTGCCCACAAACCGATTACAGCCTCCCCGGCCCTCAATCCGGCCATCTTCGCCCAGGATCAGTTTCAAGCTGTCCTGCTCGCCCAGCGTGCGCCCTTTCAGCGCCGTCACCCGCCAAACCTGACCCATCACATCCTGCGGCGGCAGGTTGGAAACCACGCTGGGCGTGTACCAGATGGGCGAGGTGTAGGCGCGTTCCTGTGTGATCATGGGCACGTCCGGGGCCATCTCGACGCCGAACTTCACGGCGTCGTAGGCTGTCCAGCGCGGGGTTGGAATCTCAATCACCCGGGCGTAGTAGAAGGCGGGTTCGGACGGATCGAAGTCCGGGTCGGTCCAGACAGCACCCAATTCCGGCGCGCCGATGTCGTTCGTCCAGGACGGGATCGAAAGATCGACGGTGTTGCCCACGGGCGGCAGTTTGCCATCAGCGTCAGGCGCGCGGTCGCCGCCCCAGGCGACATCGTAGACGCGCTCTTGCGCCTCGCCGGTCTCTGCATCGATCCAGCCTTTGATGATCTGGATGCGGTCGAGATTGGCCCCAATCGCATCGCGCAGGGCATAGACGAGGAAATCCGGGGCATCGCCCTCCGCCAGACCGCGCAGATCGCCGCCCATGGGCACGCCGCCCGAATAGCCGATCCGCGCCAGGTCGCGCCGGGCCAGTGCATCGGGATCGTAATCGCCGCCGAAGAAGCGCACCGTCATGCGCGGTCCGGTCGTGGCATAGGCCTCGCGGCGCTCCATGGCGTCGAAGATTGCGCCGCGCGTGTTCTCGGTGGCCCAGACGGCAGTCAGCCCGGCGGCGGAGTAGGCGGATCCGTAGTATGCGACCTCGCCATCGGCGAAGGTCTTTCCAACATGCGTGGCGCGTTCGGAGCTTGGCTCGTAAGCGGTTTGCTTGCTGAAGAAATTGTCTTCCTGAACCGTGGACAGGCCGGTATGCGTGTCGGTCGCGGCGCTTGCCCCGAACTTGTAGGGGTTCACACCCAGCTCTTGTTCGAGCGCCAGCCCGCGCAGCAGGCCCGAGCGGGCATACTCTCCGGCCAGCATGTCGGGTGTCTTGCGTTCGCTCGCATCGAGGTTCCCGTAATCCCAGGTCTCGAAATCGGCGAACGCGTCGTCCGGAGACAGGAACGGGTGAGCCTCGCCGTCGCCTTTCAGCTGCGACCATTCGTAGAGAGGCTCCCACTTCTGGCGCGCTTCAGCATAGGCGGCGTCCAGCGGCGCGCCGTCTGCAAAGTCATCCACCAACGGGAACATCCAGCCGTTGGACAGGTTGCCGTTGTGGGCGATTGCCAGCACGTCGCCGCCGGTTGTGTCCTCATAATTTTGCAGCCAGGCATAGAGGTTGCGGGGGTTGCGCGACCCGATCGGCGGCGTTGTCGAGTACGGAACGATCTGGCCGGCCTTGTCTGGCCCGTCGCGGAAGATCACGTTGCGGTGCAGGTTGTTGCCCTCTGCGAGCGACGTCCACTCGTAGGCGATGAAGGTCGTGAAGACGCCGGGCTGGTTGAACTCCTCGGCGGCGGCGATGATGTCGTCCCACACGCGCTTGTAGGCGGGATTGCCCGGCTGGTAATTCAGTTCCGGGCTGATCGTTCCTTGAGCGAACTGAGCGATCATTTCTTGCGAGGCCCGCAGTGCAGCTTCACCGCCGGCATTGAAGGCCTCGTGAAACGCGCGGCCCTGGGGAACGGCCAGGATATTGGGCGCGCCCGAGAGGATATCCGTGATCGCGCCCATCGCATCGGAATGATCCGTGATCATGTAGAAATCGAAAGGACGCGAAAGCTTTACCGGTTGGCCCGTGTTGGACGTCACCTGTTCACCGCGGGCGAACCGGTAGGCGTCGCGCGGCATCAGCCGGGTGCCGCCGCCGCCGGCATCGGCTGAAAGGCCGGTATGCACATGGGTGTCGCCAAAGAAGACCTGCTCGGGAAACGCCCGATCCGCATAGGGCGAATAAGGTCGTCCTTTCAACACGTCCGCGGTCGCATCGGGTGGTGCATCCTGCGCTGCCGTGTGGCCTGCAAACGCAACGGCCGACGCGATTGCGCCGATCGCGCGTGACGCGTGTTTGCCCATAATCATCACTGATGGCCCCCGCGCTGGTCGTCCTCAGTTCTCATCGACGCGCTCAAGGATGATGTCGTCACCGCCAGACAGTCCGACCAAAATGAGCGCATCATCCTCATGTCTGACTGTGTGCTCGCGTTCGAGTGCGTCCAGCAACCGCACCTCCAACGCCATCACGCGCGGCTCGCACCGTTTGCGGGTCACAGCCAGCGGCTCAACGCTGATCCTCCCGTTGCGCAGGGCATAATTGCCGATAAATCGGTTGCAGCCGCCTTGACCCTCAATCCGGCCATCCTCGCCAATGGTCAAAATCAGCTCATCGCGGCCGGGGATGCGCTGGCGGCCGATTTGAACCACCCGCCATTGCGGGCCAATGACTTCGGTGGTCGCGATGGCCGACCTTGGCGTGTACCAAATCGGCGAGGTGTAGGCGCGCTCCTGGATGGCGGAGGGCGCATCTTCGGGGATGTCGACCCCGAAGACCTTGGCGTCGTAGGTCGTCCAGCGTGGGGTCGGGATTTCCAGAACCCGGACGTAGTAGAAGGCCGACTGCGCCGGGTCAAAGTCCGGATCCTCCCAGAAGCCCGCAAGGATGGCCTGGCCGATGTCGTTGGTGTAGCTGGCCTCTTCGGCATTCACCGTGTTCCCGACCTCTCCGTCGCAAGCAACGTCGATGAGATCCCGACCACCGCAGGCGATGTCATAGATCCGCTCGGCCGTCGTGCCGTCCGCGTTCAGCCATCCCTTGACGATCTGGATGCGGTCGAGGTTCGCCCCGTCGGGATCGCGCAAGGCGCGCACGAGAAAGCGCGGTGCGCGGCCTTCGGCGTCTTGCGCTAGATCGGCGCCCATCGGCACCCCATTGGCATAGCCATGGCGGCCGAAATCCGAGCGAGGCAGGTCGGAGGCTTCGAAATCGTAGCCGGCGAACACGCGCACGCGCAACCGTGTGCCGGTGGTGGCGTAGACCTCGCGGCGTTCCAGCGCGTCGAAAATGGCTTCGCGGGTGTTCTCTCTGGCCCAAACGGCGGCCAAACCTGCCGCTCCGGTCTGCCAGGTGTATTGTGCAGCCTCGGGCGGGCCGCCGACTCCACCGACGATCTCGAAGAACCGCGCCGGATCGGTGCCGGGCTCGGAGGCCACGAACTTCCCGAAGAAGTTGTTTTCCTCGGCCGTCGACAAGGAGGTGTGGCTGTCCGTCGATCCGATCATACCAAACTTGAACGGGTTTGCCCCGAGGCTCGCCTCATAGGCCAGCCCGTCGCGCAGCGCCTGGCGCGCGTATTCCGTCGGGATCATCTCTGGCGTCTTGGGCGCGGGGCCCAGCTGCCCCGCATCCCAAGTCTCGTAATCGGCGAATGCATCGTCCGGCGAGAGCATCGGGTGGGTCTCTCCATCGCCCTTCTGTTGTGTGACTTCATAGATCGGCTCGAAACGTGCGCGCCGCGTCGCGTAGTCGGTATCGAGCGGCCCGTCAGTGCCAAGCTTCACATCGTCGAACATCAGCCCGTTTGAGAGATTGCCGTTGTGCGGAATCGCCAGCAAGCGGTCACCGGTCTCGGCCTCGTAGCCTTCCATCCAGTCCCAAAGATCCTCGGGATCTGCGCTGTCGAATTGGGAGAAGGGCAGGACCGTGCTTGCCGTGTCAGCGTTGCCCCTAAAAACGATGTTGCGGTGCAGATTGGATCTATCGAATGTCGAGGACCATTCAAATCCGATCAGCGCAGTAAAGAGACCCGGCACGTTATTGCGTTCGGCCGCGCCGATAATGTCGTCCCACGCGGTCCGGTAAATCTCTGGAAACTCGGCGAACGGGTCCGTGCCTTCGGCCTTGGCCGCCGACAAGACGTTCCACGCCCCGGGGAGATCGCCATTTGCAAGAAACTCTGCGGCCTCGGCCCCTTCCGGCACCTGAGTGACCAGCGGATCGGCGGCAGCGATCATCGGAGCCACACCGATATTTTCGGCATGGTCCGAGACCATGAGGAAATCGAGCGGCCGACTGAGACGCACCTCCTGACCTGTGGTCGACGTCACGGTCTCGCCACGGGCGAACCGATAGGCGTCGTCCGGTCCGAGCGTGTTGCCGAACATCCCAGCATCGAACGAATGGTAGGTGTGCAGGTGCAGATCCCCGAAGAGCACCGTGTTGGGGTGATCCTCGGTCGGGTAGGGCGAATAGTTCCGCCCCTCCGGTCCGAAGGCGGCCAACCCTTCCTGCGCCGCGGCTTGCAGTGAGGCCGCGCATAGACACGCACCCAGCCCTAATGCCCAAAAGTGATGCGCCATGCAGAGTCTCCCATAACTTGCCGCGTCCGGATGATTAGGATCATACCGCATGCGCCAGCGGTGTGTCAGCGGTCAATGACCGTTAGCTGACGGCGAATATCAGCACTGGCTCTCATCCATCGGTTAAATAGGCATGCAACATGTGGGTGTAGGCGGCGATTCTCGCCTCATTGTCCGGCGTCAGCGCCTCGGGAAATGGCGGTTTAATGAAGATCGCTTGGTCTAAAAAAATCACATTGACGAAGTGATTCACCATCTTCGCCGCGTCTCGCAGATTGTCGCGCCGGATTTCATCGCCATAGTCACCCAGCGTGCGCACAAAAATCTCAAACGCCTCTTGGGCCAGTGATTCGATCACTGGCGTTTCCAATTCAGGGTTCAATCGCCGATAGGTCAAAATTGCTCGGGCCATCCCGCGCGATTGGGTGACCTGATCCAGAGCCGCTCGCAACGCCAGTTCAATGGAACAGCGCAATGTCGGCGCCGTCTCCTTGCCCACCTGATATCCAGCGACCACGCCGTGTTCTTTGAAATCAGAGATCCGCGCCCGAAGGTCCTGCGCGCGACGATCCAGCAAGCATGGCAGCAGCGCAGACTTGTCCTTAAAGTGACTGTAGACCGAGCCCACAGCCACCCCGGCAGTGCGTGCAATATCCGCGATCGAAATTGCCTCGAACTCCATTTCTGCCAGCAGCATCTCCAGCGCCGAGAGAATCTTTTCGCGAGTCGCTAACGCCCGCTTTTGTTGGACCTGTTTCATGCCTTCCCGTCTCGCATTTCGCCGCATCACGCAACTCATGACGAATTATATTGAATTTGAATTCATGTTCAATTACAAAATGGCTGTGCAATGAGGAAAGGACCTGCGTGATGACCGACACCACACCAAACTACGATCCGTCTGTGACTGATCATGCCGGAAATGGGAGAGCGGAGAACTCGCCTGGCCGTCTCGCCATGATTGAGATCCTGCTTGTGGCGGGCCTCTTTTGCGCAATCAATGGTCTTCTAGAGTTTGAGTATGCCGGCGCGCTGGGGATCGCGGCCTCGACGGTGCTGATCACCGCCCTCTTGCTTCGGCGCGGCCAAGGATGGTCCAGCTTGGGTCTCAAGTTTCCAACAAAACTGTCGAGTATTTTAACGGGACTCTGCGCAGCTATTCTCGTCATGATCAGCGCAGTGATGGCGGCGACAGCGGTCACGGCCCTGATCGCTGCGCTACCCGGCAGTCCCATGGAGCGCACCCTCCCCGATGTGTCGACACTACACCAGTATTTGGTGTTGATGGGCATCGTCTGGACCACTGCAGCCATCGGCGAAGAACTGGTTTTTCGCGGGTTTCTGATGACCCGGCTGTGGGAAGTGTTTGGGTCAAGCCGATTGGCGTGGGCGCCGGCCTTGATCTTCCATGCCGTGCTCTTCGGTTTGGTGCACAATTATCAAGGTTGGGCAGGGATCATTCTGACGGGCGCTGTCGGGTTCGTGTTCGGGCTTTGGTATCTGATCGGCCGACGCAATCTTCTGCCGTTGATCTTTGCCCATGGCGTCGTCAATTCGATCGGCATCACCGTTTTGCACTTGCAAGCGACAGGTGTGTTTCCTGAAAGCGCATAAGCTTAATTGGATCATTGTCGGGATGTGCGCAAAAACACATACATCGCGCCCTCCCCGCCATGGCGGCGATGGGCGGGCGCCGTGCCGGAGACGAATTTCGACAAGGCCGGGTCCGCCAGCCATTCGGGACAGCGTCGCTTGATGACGCCGGGCGCCTCGCGCCACCATGGTGCATACGAACCCGCTGCCTCCTCTCCCGCGCCCTTTCCGGTGATGACCAGCAAACAGCGAGCGCCCCGCTGCGCCCCACGCTCGATGAACCCAATGAGAGCCGCCTGGGCGTCAGTTTGATTGAGTCCATGCAGATCCAGTCGGCCATCGATTGTCACTTGTCCGCGGCGCACCCGCTTTTCTCCGCTGCGGTTTTCCAGCGCACCAGGACCATTGATCCGTGTGCTGGGCTTCGTCATTTGGCCCTTTCGCGACCTAGGTTTGGCGCTATCCAAGGCCGAAGAGCTTCGCTTTGGCCCACCGCCTGTCGTATCTGTCGCCGCTTTTTCATCTTTGTGCGGAAGGGACGTTTGTGTCGCTGGGCTCAGAGGCTTTACCGTGGAGGTCACCTTGGCCCAAATTTCCCGTTCATCGGGCCGGAGCACGCGGCGACGCACAACTAAGAACCACGTTCATTGGTTGGACGGGGAACCAACGCCCACCATTCTGCTTCATGGCGAACACGCGAGGCGCGCAATCCTGCACTGCTGCCAACTCCAAAAAACAAATCCGCACGCAATGGCCCCCGGATGGCGGCGCCCTTGTCCTGAGCGATGCCGTATTGAGGCGGTGGAGCGCCCTGACCTTCCGCGGCAATCCAATACACTGAGCCATAGTCGTGCCATTCTGGATCTATGGCCGCACTGACCTTCGCCCTCAGCGCAACTCCGGCATTGCCGGCAGGCCCCAAAATTGGGTCGCCCACTGGCTCGAGTCGAAAGAAAACATAGCGCGGATTGTCGTCCACAACGTCGGAGGCCAATTGCGGTTCTGCCGCTTCAAGCCACGCCTTTATGTTTTCGTTTGACGTGTCGGTGAGCCCCATCAGTCCTCGCGCGACCAGGCTATCGGCAATGGAGACATAGTCGAGGCCATTGGTGGCGTCGAAGGCCGCTCGGGCCATTGTTCCATCGTCAAAGCTCAACCGGCCCGAGCCTTGAATTTGCAGAAACACCACATCTGACAACCGACCCCAGGCGATGATTTGATCACTGACCGGCGCCTCGCGAATGACGCTGCGGGGAGGATAAAGTTCACGCTCGCCATAGGCGGTCAATCGAAATACGTCCTCTCGTTCACGGCCGCTATCGGAAACCACCGTTTCGACCACCAGGTCAGGCGGTGTAGCCAAGATCGGTTCGCGAAACTCCGCATCGGGCGTGCGTCTCACGTCCAAGACCGGTTCGTAATACGCCGTAACTAGGCCCAAATCTCCCACGGGGCTCGACAGCAATTCTGGCCGAAACGCCGCTTCAATCGCTTGGCGAGCAGCCTCTTGGGTCATATCGGCCTCACCGATTGCACCAACCGACATCAGGCCGCGACACGCTCTGATCCAATCTTGGTCGCCAGCTGGAGCAGCGGCGTCATTGCGCGGATCACTGGGAACAAAGGCGGCGCATTGAGCCGCCATGGCCGAGAGCGCCCCCACATGGTCGCCCGTCCGCCAGCCCGGCAGATCCGCAAATGTCTTCACACTTCGGGTAAAACGTGGATCCAGTTGGGGTGATGGTTTCACATCTGTGGCGCGCGGCTTGACGGCGGATGGAGAACTTTCCACCGGCTTGCCGCCACAACCCAATGCGGCGCTCGCCATAACGAGCACAACAAAAACTCGCGCGGTCGAAGAAAGGCCCCCGCCAGCCTTAGCCAGCTTTGACCTCAACCAACGTCCAGTCGGGGCGGTCGGTTTTGATAGGTCGCTCAAACGACCAAATTTCACGAACGCGGCGCGACAAATCAGGGTCGCCATCGAGAAGCTCTCCTGAGCTATCTTTGATGTAGGTGATGATATCAGCCTCAAACTCCACGTCGATCCGGGCAACGCCATTTTCCAACTCTGCGTCATCGATAGAAGCAGCTTCCATGGATTTGAGTTCAAAAAACTGTGTGCGGCCCGCCTGCTCGCGCTCGGTGATGGCGTCCGACCATGTGTTGAAGACGGGTTCGCTCAGCAGTCCGCGCAGGGTCTCGCGGTCGCCCTTGGCGAAGGATTCGCTGATCATGGCATAGGCTTGCACAGCACCTGAGAGAAAGTCATCGGGATGGAATACCCCGTCATCCGCGCGAATTGCTTCTAAAACCGCTGAACCAGGACCGGTGAACACCACTTCTTCCTCATCAAGTGGCGAAGTGGTTGGCGGGCCAAATTGGCGGTTGGACGCCGGCGGTATTGCTGGCTCATCCTCGGAGCGACGCCCAAGCACCATGTAGAGCCGCACGCCGACCAGCGCCGCAATGGTTGCGAATAAGACAATCAGCAGAATATCGTTCACGCACGGGCTCCTTAGCTCAGCACAGTATATAAGCATGGCTGCGCGCACGTCAGCCTGACGCTTGCGGCCGCAGCCCCGCCCGTGTTAACCGCCCCCCAAGAACTCGCCGCTTTCTGGGCGAGACGATCTCCATGGACAAGTTACATGAGCGAAAACGCCCCGGCCGCGACACCCAACGCCAACGAACAAACCACGCCGCAAATCCGGATTCTCGGACAATACGTCAAGGATTTGTCGTTTGAGAACCCAGCGGCGCCGGATTCTCTGCGTTCAGGCTTACCGTCTCCGCAAATTGACCTCAATTTGGGTGTGGGCGCCACAACGCGCAATGATGGTTCTTACGAAGTTTCACTCACTGTACGGGCTGAGGCGAAACGTGACGACACGGTCGTCTTCATTATTGAGTTGGCCTACTGCGGATGGTTCCAATTCCAAAACGCTCCGGAAAATTTGTTGGAGCCACTGATTCGCGTTGAGGCGCCGCGGATGTTGTTCCCTTTCGCACGCCGGATTTTGGCGGACACCACACGTGATGGCGGGTTCCCGCCCCTGTTTTTGGAGCCCATCGATTTTGGTGCATTGTATTTATCACAAAAGCAGAACCAAACGGGACAGGCTCCCGAAGCCACACCCGCTGACGAGACCGCGACGGACGACAACACCTAATTGTGTCCCGATGAGCGTCATTGGAGGATTTAGCCGCGCTTGTCGCTGACGGCTTGGCCCCAAAGAGCGGGCGCGCCGAGCGATTCCAGAAAGGCGGCATGGGCAGCTCGCTCTTCTGCCGTGCAAAGCCCCGTACGCCGGGGGCGCTTTTGTACCGCGACAATCGTTTCACCGGAAGAACCGCGAGACTGACTCAAATCCAAGCTGCGCTCGCGGCCGCCATTGAGTTCCAGATAAACTTCAGCAAGCAGCCGAGAATCGAGAAGCGCGCCGTGCTTGTCCCGGTCGTCCAGGCTGATGTTGAACCGCTTGCAAAGCGCATCGAGCGAATTGTGCATGCCCGGAAACATGTTGCGGGCAATGTCCAACGTGTCGACCCAACGTTCGAGCGGGATGGGTGAGCGACCGGCGCGCTCCAGCTCCATGTTCAAGAATCCCCGGTCAAAGCTCGCATTGTGCGCCACGATCCGCGCTTCACCGATGAAGGCCGCCAATGGGTCAACGATCTCCGCGAAAACAGGCTTGTCAGCCAAAAACTCGCTGGTGAGACCCGTTATCTCGACAGCTTTTGCGTCCAATGCGCGTTCTGGATTGACGTAGGCCTGAAACGTCCGGCCGGTGGGAATAAAATCCCGCACTTCAACGCAGCCCACTTCAGTGATCCGATCGCCCTCCATCGCTTTCAGGCCGGTGGTTTCCACGTCGAACACAATGTCGATCACGCCAAATCTCCTTGGGCACGTCTTTCAAGCTGGTGGACAATCTGGCGCACCTGATCACGCGCCGCGTCCATTCCCTGGCTTGTGTCCACAACAAAATCCGCCCGCGCTCGTTTCTCTGAATCGGGCATTTGTTTGGTTAGGATGGCGTCAAACTTGGCTTGGGTCATGCCGTCGCGCGCCATGACGCGCTCTCGTTGAACGTCTGGGGGGGCGGTGACAACGATCACCACATCCATCTGCTGATCGCCGCCAGTCTCAAACAATAACGGGATATCGAACACGGCTATTGTTCGACCCTCCTCCCGAGCAGCTGCGATAAACGCCTCGCGTTGCTCGCGCACCAAGGGATGAACGATGGCGTCCAGGGTCGCAAATGCGGCCGGATCGTTGCGAACAATATCGGACAACCGCGATCGATCGATACCGCCATCGGTCAGAATATCAGGGCCAAATTCGGCGAGTAATGGCTCGATCGCAGCCCCGCCCGGGGCATAGAGCGCATGCACCACTGCATCAGCGTCAAACACGGCGGCGCCCTCTTCGGCGAACATTCGCGCAGTGGTGGATTTTCCCATCCCGATCGAACCAGTCAGGCCCGCGATAATCACCGCAGTGACTCCAATGTATGGCGCAGCAGGGAATGGGCGTCGAACTCAGCTTGGCTTGGTGGGGATTGCCCAAAGAATGCCTCAAAACTCGGTCGCGCTTGTTCAATCAGCATGGTCAACCCACCCACCGCGCGCAAACCACGTTGTTTAGCGTCGCGAACGAAGTTGGTCTCCAGCGGAGCGTAGACAGCATCAAACACAAATGCGTTTCGATCCAAAGCTATGATGTCCAAATCCAAAGGCGGCTTGCCGGTCATGCCTAAACTCGTGGAGTTAATCACAATGTCGGCGCCCGAGAGGCTTTCATGGCGCGACTCCCACCCAACGACACGCCAAATAACTTTCGGGTGTTGCGCCGTCGCCAACGCAGCCAAGGTATTCGCCTTTTCGAGACTGCGGTTAATCAGAGTGATCTCAGTCCAATTTGATTCGGCCAACGCGAAAATGGTTGCACGCGCAGCTCCGCCTGCTCCCAAAACCACAGCCTTACGCCGTGTGGCAATCTGCGCCTCAGCGATAACCGCCTGAACGCCCAGAATATCCGTGTTGTCCCCGCTCCATCCGCCGGCGTGTTCGTGAATCATGAGGTTTACAGCGCCAGTAAATTGTGCGCGCTCGCTCACCGTATCGCAGTGCGCAAAAGCAAGTTGTTTGAGTGGAGCCGTGACATTCACGCCGACCACCTTCAGTAGATCGAGCGCATGAATGGCGTGATCAAAATTTTCCTCGGTGACCTCAAACGGAGCAAATACGCCGTCAATTCCCCTAACATTTAACCAGCTGGTATGCAGCAAAGGTGAGAGCGATTGACGAATTGGCGATCCGATGACGCCAGCAACGCGTGCGCCTCCGGTGGGTATTCGGGCGCGCTCATTCACTCAGCATTCCCGACGCACGTAACATGGCCAATGTGGGCAATAACGCCATGCCGAGGATTGCGAAGTAGTCCCCATCAATGCGCGAAAACAATTGGGCGCCGCGACCCTCGAATTGATAGCAACCCACACTGGCTAAAATCGCCTCGCCTTCTTGATCCAAATATTGGTCCAAGAACGCATCGCTATAGTCACGCATGGTCAGGTGCGACACGGCAATGTGCGTGTCGAGAATGCGGCCACCCCGCGCCAACGCTACGGCCCCCACCAACTCATGTTCACTGTTTCGCAACATGGTGAGTCGAGCGCGCGCTTCGTGCATGGTCTCCACTTTGTCAAAGAGTCGCCCGTCAAATCTCAACACTTGATCAGCGCCAATCGTGACACCTTGTGTCCGCTCGCTCACCGTCAGAGCCTTTTCCTTGGCAAGTGCGAGCGCCACGGTCTCGGCGGTCTCACCGCTGAGCGCCTGTTTAGTGATCGCTTCGTCAACACCCGGTTTGATCACGGAAAATGGAATACCGGCGTTAGTGAGAATTTTGGCGCGGATCGCACTGCCCGACGCCAACACAATTTCAGATGGCATATGCCCCGCCTATAAACGCTCACCGAGGAAATTGAGAATTTTCGCAGACGTTTCCTCAACTGATCGTCGGCTAACGTCAATTACCGGCCAGCCGCGTTGTTCGAATTGACGGGTCGCCTCCACCACTTCTTTGCGAATGGCGGCTTTGTCGGCATAATCGGTTGCGCGTTGTTCGTTCAATGTCGTCAGTCGATTGCGCCGAATTTGCACCAAACGATCAGGCGATGCGGTCAGCCCGACGATCAAAGGACGGGTGAGTTGATCCAAAACCGGTGGAAACACATCTGGGTTGACCAGAGGCACGTTGCCGGCGCGCACCCCGCGATGCGCAAGGTAGATGCAGGTTGGCGTTTTTGACGTGCGGCTCACCCCAACCAACACCACATCAGCGTCATTGAGCGTTTCCAGCTTTTGTCCGTCATCGTGCGACATGGCGAATTCCACCGCCGCGATGCGACGATAATAATCCTGATCGAGACCATGCTGAGCGCCCGCTTTTTGCTGAGTCGGTTGCCCCAAATATCTCGACAATGACGCCATCAGCGGATCCAGTACTGCAATGCAGGGAATTTCCAGCTCCGCGCACCGGATTTCCAAACTTCGGCGCAAAGTGGGGTCGACGACCGTGAACAAGACGATTCCCGGCGCATCTTCGATGGCTTTGAGCACTCGTTTGATCTGACGTTCAGAGCGCACCAATGCGTACAAATGCTCCACCGGCGAGACATGAGGAAAATGTGACATACTGGCTTTCATGACATTCATGAGCGTTTCGCCCGTGGAGTCAGAAACCAGGTGCACGTGATAATAAGTCTTGAAGGCCGGCTGAGTTTTAGCGGTTTGCTGAACCGATGGTGGACTGGTTGTGGACATCCAAAGTCGCTCCTGTGCGCCCAGCGGGCGCCCCTGCTTCGCATCAAACGCCTGTGTCATTCGGCGCCCGTGACTCCCACCGTCCATTCACAGCATGGGATGATGCCCCGTCATAAAACCACAGGGCGCGAAACTTGACAGCCCAACACGTTGACTTAATGCGGGTGGAGCCTCTCTTTTACCGTAAGTCGCCGGGGCGCCGCCTGGGGATAGTCCGTGAACTGCGCGTGCGTGACGCCCTCGAAATTGATCGATTTCCCCGGCTAAAAAAGAAACAATAAGCTTTAAAATTCTTTCTTATTAAGAGAACCCATGTGACTGAGACCTTAGCCGTATCCACGAAGCTGCAAACTGTTTTGGCTGGCGGTGCGATAACGCCGCCACCCGTCTGGATGATGCGCCAGGCCGGCCGCTATCTTCCTGAATATCAAAAGATAAGACGCCAACATCCCAACTTTATCGAATTTTGTTTCAGCCCCGAAAGCGCTGCAGAAGTCACGCTCCAACCCATTCGACGATTTGATTTTGATGCCGCGATCGTATTTGCCGACATCTTGCTCTTGCCGCATGTGGTTGGGGCGACAGTAACGTTTGTTCCTGGCGACGGACCGACGCTCTCGCCTTTGCGCGTTGAACGCGACATTGACCTCCTCGATTGGGACCGTGCCGCTGAAGGCTTGTCCCCTGTCGGCGAAACACTGGCGCGAGTCCGAGCTGATCTTTCGAATGAAAAATCATTGATTGGGTTTGCAGGAGCGCCTTGGACGGTCGCCACTTATATGCTCGGCGGTGGCAAAGGCGAAGCGGGACGCCGCGACGCCAAGGCCTGGGCTTGGTCAAACCTCGAACTGGCCGATCGCCTTCTCAGTCAACTTGCCGACGCCACAGCGGACTATCTGGCTGCACAAATCCGGGCCGGGGCCGATACGCTCAAACTGTTTGAAAGCTGGGCTGAAGGTCTTCCCGACCCTGCTTTTGACCGCTGGGTCATTTCGCCAACGAAACGAATATTGGACCGATTGCGTTTCAAGGGTGTTTCGGCGCCTGTGATCGGATTTCCCCGCGGCGCGAGCGAACACCAATTGGCTCGCTTTACCAAGCAGACCGGAATCTCCGCTTTGGCGCTCGATATGGCGCAGGCTAACCACCAAACGCTGGAATCTCTGCCGCAGTCGCTGCCTGTGCAAGGCTCACTGGACCCGGCCGTGTTGGTTGCAGGCGGCGCAGCTCTTGTTGATGAAACCAAACGCCTGCTCGACCTGTTCGCGCAAAGACCTTACGTATTCAATCTTGGCCACGGGATATGGCCAAGCACGCCAATCGAGCATGTTCAATTGGTCATTGATACAGTTCGAGCTTGGCGCAGCACGTGAGATTGACGGGGGAATGTGAATGTCAGGTTTGCTGACATGGCTGGCCGCAGTTGATGGCGGGTATCCTTGGATCAAGGCGTTTCATTTGATCAGCGTGATCTTTTGGATTGCCGGCATGCTCATGTTGGCGCGCCTATTTGCCTATCACCATGCGTCATCGCCCGGCGGTGAAGCCGAGACAATTCTCACATCGGGTGAACAGCGTTTACTCAAGTTGATTGTCAATCCGGCCATGGCGTTGGCTTGGCTCATGGGACTTGCAATGATCGCATTGCATCCCGAGTTGTTGTCCCAAGGGTGGTTCCACGCAAAGCTATTATTGGTGGTTTTGCTGAGCGGCTTTCATGGTTTTTTGGCCGCAAGCGCGCGCAAATTTGCCGGAGGCATGCGCCCCCTCACAGAACGTCGTTGGCGTATGCTGAATGAGGTTCCGGCGGTGGCGACGATATTTGTTGTGTTGTTAGCGATTCCGAAACCGTTTTAGCGGCAAAAGGTGAATATCGCCCTTCGCGTTTGAGCGATTTGGGCGTATAAGATGCCAAGGCATTCGTCCTCAACTCAAAATATCGCTCATCGCTGGCCGTCATTTCGGCGCGCTGATTGCGAAATCGCTCCCATCACACTGTGTACACTTAACAACTTTGAAAGACGCCCCATGACTGAAGCGTCCTCCGTTTCCACTGCCGAGAATGGCGAACGAAAGGCCACGATGTCGCTTGATGAGCTCAAGCAACGCGGCCCAACGGACCTATTGAAGCAGGCTGAAGAACTCGAAATCGAAAACGCATCCTCAATGCGCCGCCAGGATATGATGTTCGCGATCCTCAAGGCGCTTGCCGAACGCGATGTTGAAATTTCCGGTGGTGGCGTCCTTGAGGTCCTGCAAGACGGGTTCGGATTTCTGCGCGCGCCTGAAGCCAACTATTTGCCAGGCCCGGATGACATTTATGTCTCGCCGTCGCAGATCCGTCGTTTCGGCTTGCGCACAGGCGATACCGTCGAAGGTGAGATTCGTGCGCCCCGCGACGGCGAGCGATATTTCGCCCTGGTCAAAGTCTCAGCGATCAACTTTGCTGAACCTGAAGCCGCGCGTCACAAGGTTCACTTCGATAACCTGACCCCGCTTTATCCCGATCAGCGCCTTCATATGGAGATTTCTGATCCGACGGTGAAAGATCGGTCGGGGCGCGTGATCGACATTGTCGCGCCTTTGGGCAAAGGACAACGCGCCCTGATCGTGGCGCCGCCACGCACAGGTAAAACCGTCCTGCTGCAGAATATCGCCCACTCCATCGAGGCCAATCACCCGGAATGCTATGTGATTG
>CAZWVH010000056.1:0-19323 GCA_964636945.1 uncultured Caulobacterales bacterium
AGGCTGATGCCATGAACAAGAAAAAAAGCCGCGAGCGTCGCGACACAACTTACTCAAAAGACGACCTAACAGTGTTCGTAAGACTGCGCGTGGACCGAAGGGCTTATGAGTTTGCGCGCTCGTGGGCGGCGTTTCATGCGATGGCCGACCCCAAAGGCACGGCAGAAGATCATCTAGAAGGTTACTTGAACGCAACGCTCGCGAGAGCAATGGCGGATGCCAACTGGCAGCCGCCAAAAGAGATCGAGGCTCTGTATCCGGCGGTAGCAGCCAGAGTCACCAGTGAAAATAATTTTGATGACGAGGTGCCGTTCTAGTCACCGAAGTTTGTAGACGAACAACTATTAGTGGTAAAATGGAGTTAGGTATACATGACACCTTTCTCCGGAAAGACTGAAGGAGATGCAAGAAAAAAAACTGTCAGCGCTAATGGAATGCAGCTGAACAAAGACTTTTGCGCATCCACAAAACCAGCGCTGAAAATTGATATCGAAAAGTACCAGGCCATGCTCGATGAGCCCGGCCTGAGTGAAGCACAAAAGAAAAAGCTTCTCGAAGCTTTGTGGTCGATTGTCATCGGCTTCGTTGAGCTCGGCTTCGATGTCCATCCGCTTCAAGACGTTTGTGGAAAAGATCATCAATCAAATGAAAAATTAGAATTCGACGCGTTTGATGATGTAAAATGACACCAAAAATAATGTGATGGAATAAGCTATGAGTTACGAGCCAAATAGAGAAAAAGAGATACACAAGGCAGTTGTTTATTGTCGTGTATCTAGCGCCAAGCAAACGGTTCGTGGCGATGGGCTGGGATCGCAAGAAACGCGATGTCGTGAGTTTGCCAAGTACAAAGGGTATGATGTTGTTGAGGTGTTCAGCGACGACACGTCAGGAAGCCTCACGACACGGCCCGGCATGCAGGCGATGCTGGGCTACTTGAAGGCCCACCGGAAGAACGAGCAGCATGCGGTGATTATTGACGACATCAGCCGCCTCGCGCGCGGCCTGATGGCGCATTTCGAGCTGCGCGTGAAGATTAGCGACGCGGGCGGTGTGCTTGTCAGTCCTTCCATCGAATTCGGCGAGGACTCGGATTCGCAATTGGTTGAAAACCTGCTTGCTTCAGTGTCACAGCACCAGCGCCAGAAAAACGGCGAGCAAACCGTGAACCGGATGCGGGCGCGTGTGCAAAACGGTTATTGGGTTTTCCAAGCCCCTGTCGGCTATCGCTATGAGCGCGTCAGCGGCCACGGCAAGCTACTGGTGCGCGACGAACCGAAGGCAACCACCTTGCAAGAAGCGCTGGAGGGCTACGCCTCGGGCCGCTTCCAAACGCAGGTTGAAGTTAAACGTTTCCTAGAACGGCAACCTGCGTTTCCGAAGGACCTGCCGAACGGCGAAATACGAAATCAGCGGATCGCCGACATCCTTACCCGGTCCGTCTACGCTGGTTACGTTGAAGCGCCGAACTGGAATGTTAGTCTGCGCAAAGGCAAGCACGAAGGCCTTATCAGCTTTGAGACCTTTGAGAAGATTCAGACGAGGCTGAAAGGAACCGCAAAGGCTCCCGCCCGCAAGGACATTCATGCTGACTTTCCACTGCGCGGGTTCGTCCTTTGCAATGATTGCGGCAAGCCACTGACAGCTTGCTGGTCGAAGAGTAAGACCGGAAAGAAGCACCCTTATTATCTATGCCCGACTAAGGGCTGCGAGAGCTACCGCAAGTCTATCCGACGGGACGAATTGGAGGGTGCTTTTGAGGAGCTTCTGCAGCGCCTGGAGCCGAGCAAAAGCCTCTTCGATATCGTAAAGGCCATGTTCCGCGACGCGTGGAACATGAAGCTGTTGCAGGTGAAATCGGACGCGAAGGAACTGGAACGGCAAAAGGCTGACCTCGAAAAGCAGATTGAAACGCTCCTGGAGCGGATCATCGAGACCGACAACTTGTCTGTTGTGAAAGCTTACGAGTCCAAGATCGCCAAGTTGGAGCGAAGCAAGGCACTAGTTGAAGAACATATCCTGTCTGCGGGCAAACCGCAGCATACCCTGGAAGAGTCGTTCGAACTCGCCATGCGATTCTTATCAAGCCCCTGGAAAATTTGGGAAAATGGCGACTTGCTCTGGAAAAAAACGGTGTTGAGGTTGGCGTTTAGCGAGCCGATCAGTAACTGCCGGAAACACGGACTTCGAACCCCACTTTTAGCCTTTCCGTTCAGGGCTTTAGCGGGTTTTCAGCTCAACAATTGCGAGATGGCGCACCGGGGAAGATTCGAACTCCCGACCCCCAGATTCGTAGTCTGGTGCTCTATCCAGCTGAGCTACCGGTGCATGCGGCCAATGGCGCGAGCCGCTGTGCTAACGACGATTGGCGCGAAACGCAAGTGACAAGCGCGCCGGCGCGCCAACGCCCGCCCGCTCGTCGATGGCCGCCAGCTTATCAGGACGCGCGTTGCACGACCAGCCGACCCATGACCAATGATTGGACTGAAAATGAAACCAAACACTCGCGGCCGCTCGATGCGTGATTATGCCATCAGTTTTGTGCCACAATGAGAATATGGCCAAACCCATACAAAATAGGCAGAATCATGGCAAGTCTCCAAAAATTATCCCTTTATGGACACATTGATATTAACCACTCATTAACCACAATCGCGCCACGAAACTGCTCAAACAGCATGCTCCCCTAGGGCTCGCACGCTGAATACTAAGGCTTCATTGAATTGTGGGAGTTGAGCATGAGGGGATGGAATACTGCGGGAATCGCGGTGGGCGCACTGCTGACGGCTTGGACGGCCGCCAGCGCTTGCGCCCAAGATCGAACGGCCAATCGCGGCTGGTATGGTGAAATCGGCGGCGCTTATATCTCTGAGGATGATTTCAACACTTCTGGCGTCAATGGCCGTTTGGGTTATGCGTTTGGCACGTCGTCGGGGCTCAGCGGCATTATCGATGCGGTGGCTCTGGAAAGCGAAGTGTTTTACGGCATTTTCGGAGAGACCCAGGAAAGCTCCTTTGGCGATGTCGAGGCTGAAATCGAATACGCCGTGTCGGGCAGCGTGCGGGCGGTGAATTCAATCACCGATCGGTTTGATGCGTTTGCGCGCCTGGGCGTGTCTTACGCCTCCGCCGAAGTTGATGTGGACTCCCAATTCGAGGTGTTCGACGACAGCAACTCCGACACTGATTTGATGTTCGGCGTGGGCGGGGCGTTTCGATTCAATTGGGCCACTGCGTTGCGCGGCGACTTTACGCTCCAAAATGATCTCGAGGTGTATTCGCTGACCATTCACCGCGAATTCTAAATCGAAAGCAAACCTCGCCGCCTTCAGCGCTGGGGTTCACTGATTGCCATCGCCGAGGGGAGCTCACACTCATGGTCCAACAACGAGGCTCGATCAAGCCAGTTTGGCGATCCGCCACAATGGCCTTGGCGTTGCTCGGGCTGTTCGCGTGCAGCGGCGGCTCAGACGACGCCCCCGCTGCGCCGGCAGGTACGGTCCAACCCTTGGCGATTGACCGGCCCACACCCGAAGAGGCCGCCCGGTTCTTAACCTCCGCAACGTTTGGCCCCACCGAGTATGACATCAATCGGCTGGTGCAAATTGGCTATTCCGCCTGGTTTCGCGAACAATTCAACGTCGCCATTACGGGCATCGTCACCCAATTGCCGCTGGACGCCGACTATGACGACACCCTGAATGGCTGGTGGACCAACGCGGTGTATGGACAAGACCAACTGCGTCAGCGCGCCGCCTTTGCCATGTCGCAGATTTTTGTGGTCTCCGCTGCCGACGACAGCCTGCAAGATCGCGGTCAAGTGCTTGGCCAACACATGGACGTGCTCCAGCGCTACGCCTTTGGCGACTACCATGACCTGCTCACGGAGATCACCTACAGCCCGGCCATGGGTATTTATTTGACCTATATGGGCAATGAAAAAGCTGATGTGAATCAGGGCTCCATGCCCGATGAGAACTACGCGCGCGAACTCTTGCAGCTGTTTACAATCGGTCTCGTGGAGCTCAATCCAGACGGCACGCCGCGACTTGACCCGCAAGGGCGGCCGATCGAGACTTTCGACAATATGGACATCACTGGCCTGGCCAAGGTGTTTACGGGCCTCTGGTGGTCTGGCCTCGAATTTCGACGGGACCAAAACCAAGTCACGCCGGTGATTGAACTGCGGCCCATGACCATGAATGACGAGGCCCACTCCACCGCAGAGAAAAGCTTCCTTGGACTCACCATCCCCTCCAGCACGCCCGGCGATGAGAGCATCGACAGGGCGCTGGCGCATCTGGCTGATCATCCCAACACGGCGCCGTTTATCGCGCGCCAACTGATCCAGCGCATGGTGACGAGCAATCCGTCGCCACAATACATTGAGCGCGTGGCCACGGCCTTTGACGATGGCATTGTCGCCCTGCCCGACGGTTCGGCGGTGGGAACTGGCGAGCGCGGAGATTTGCGTGCTGTGTTTGTGGCGGTTCTCCTCGATCCTGAGGCGCTCGATCCTTCCACGGCCGGCGACCCCACCTTCGGCAAGATCCGCGAACCTGTCGTGCGCTTCGCGCATTGGGCGCGGGCGTTCAAGGTGAATTCGGCCAACGGCTCAGCCTCAAGCCAAATCCGGCAATTGTACCGGCCAGATCGACTGAACCAGCAGCCATTTTACTCCCCGTCCGTGTTCAACTTTTATCGACCAGGATATGTGGCCCCAGGCACGCAAACCGCGGCGGCGGGCCTGGTCGCTCCCGAACTTCAGATCACCGATAGCAATAGCGTGATCGGCTATGTCAATTTCATGGAGGACTATGTGCTCCGAGACTTTGACAATGCGGGGAGCAACCCCGTGTTTGTGCCCAGTTACGCCGATGAGTTGGCTTTGGTCGATACGCCCGAAGCGCTGTTGGACAAACTCGACCTGGTGTTGATGTCGGGGCGCATGCGCCAAGCGACACGGGATCGGATCCTCAATGCCATGAACGCCGTTGAATCGAGTGATCCCGAGGTGGCCCGACTACGGCGGGTCCATGTGGCCGTCCTGATGGCGGTGACGTCCCCTGAATTTCTTGTTCAATCCTAGCGGAGAGCGCGCCATGGCCATGGGTCCAGCAACACGACGCCAGTTTCTCAAATCCATGAGCGCGCTATCGGTTGGCGGCGCTGCGGGATTTGCGGCGAACCTCGCCGGCTTCAACGCTTTTGCGGCCGACGCCTCTGGCTATAAGGCGTTGGTTTGCGTTTTCTTCTATGGCGGACTGGACTGCCACGACACAGTCATTCCTTATGACCCCACATCCTACAATCAATGGGCCGATATCCGCCGGCCCTTGGTGAATCAGTTTGGCGCCAATAGGTCACGCGCCAATCTTCTGCCGCTCACCGGCGCCGA
Organism: uncultured Caulobacterales bacterium; assembly: GCA_964636945.1. Lineage (GTDB taxonomy): Bacteria > Pseudomonadota > Alphaproteobacteria > Caulobacterales > Maricaulaceae > CAZADA01. The sequence goes on from CAZWVH010000056.1 coordinate 5,399, forward strand.
TATTGGCGGGCGGAGCTTCGCCTTTCCGCCCCAATTCGGCGGCCTGCACGACTTGTATAATCAAGGCCGGCTCGCTGTGGTCGGCAATGTGGGCCCCTTGGTGGAACCGACCACCCGAACGGCGCTGAGAAACGGATTAGGCCGGCGTCCTGATCGCCTGTTTTCACACAATGACCAGCAATCCACGTGGATGGCGTCTGAACCGGAGGGCGCGCGTTATGGCTGGGGCGGCCGGCTCGCGGATGTGATGATCACCGCCGGTGCGAATCCAGCCGCCACATTCACCGCCGTGTCGAGCTCAGGCAATGCTGTGTTCTTATCCGGCGAATATGTCCGTCCGTTCCAAGTGGGCCGTCGAGGCGCCGCCACCATTTCAAGCTCGAGCCAAAACCGGTTCCTCGGCTCGAATGTGCTTCCCGGCGTGTTGGACGAGCACTTCCGCGATCTTGGCGCCAATACAAACAATCTCTTCCAGCAAGACATGATCAATGCGCGCCGCCGCGCGCTGGACGCCAATGAGGACCTCGCCTTCGCGTTGGAGACGCCCTCGACCACCACAACCCCGTTCCCTCAATCGCGTCTTGGCGGACAATTGTCGGTTGTGGCGCAAATGATCGCCCAGCAGAATTTGCTCCAAGTCAATCGTCAGGTCTTCTTTGTCGCGATTGGCGGTTTCGATACGCATTCCGACCAAGCCAACGACCTGACCCAGCGGCATATTGAAATCTCTAACGCCCTCACGGCGTTCTATTACACCCTGGATGAGCTGGGTGTGGCCGAAGATGTCACCACCTTCACCGCTTCTGACTTTGGGCGGACCTTGTTTATCAATGGCGACGGCACCGACCATGGCTGGGGTGGACACCATTTGGTCATGGGCGGCGCGGTGCAAGGCGGTCAAATCTTGGGCGATATTCCTGAGCCAGCCTTCGATCATGAAGCTGACATCGGCGGCGGCCGCCTGATTCCCGCCGTGTCGGTTGACCAATACGCGGCAGCGCTTGGGCGATGGTTTGGACTGTCGGACGGTGAACTGGCTGATGCGCTTCCCGGCTTGTCCAATTTTGACGCCAACGGGCTAAACGGATTGTTCGTTTAGAGACGCGTTTTGGGATTCTGCGCGCGAGCTATGAGACTAAAGTCTATTGCATAGCAAACGCTGTTTCCGCTTTTCCTGGAAACGCTCTAACTGCTGTCGCCATTGCCATTCGTCGCCCCTTCGCCGTCGCTTTCAGGCCCTGGGGGCGGTTCGGGGACGTTTTCACCAGTGCTGGAAGATTGCTGCACGGGCTGCTGCTTGGCCGGTTCGGAGCGGATGTGCAAATCGCGCTGCGGAAATGGAATCTCAATACCCGCCTCGCGTAAGGCATCGAAAATCTTGAACCGAAGCCGGTTGCGCACGCCCAGCATTTTATTGGCGTCATAAATGTATGTGCGCAATTCTAAGTCCACCGAACTGTCGCCATATCCCGCAAAATATACATAGGTTTCCGGGTGAGACGCGATCTCGGGTTCGTCTTTAACCACCGACAACAAGACTTCACGCGCCTGCTCAAGATTTGTGTTGTAGGACACGCCGACGGGAATCACGACCCGAGACTTCAGGTTGCGGTGGGTCCAGTTTTGCACCGGTGACGTGATTAAATCGGAATTGGGCACAATAATCGTGCACATGTCGAACGTTTCAATCTCCGTGGAACGCACATCGATCCGCTTGACCGTGCCCTCCCCGGCGCTCGTCATCACCCAATCGCCGATTTTAATCGGCCGCTCGAACAACAAAATCAGGCCAGAGACGAAATTGTTCACCACGCCCTGAAGGCCAAAACCAATGCCGACTGACAACGCGCTCGCCACCAGCGCCAGGCTCGTCAAATCGATGCCAAGAGCCGATACGCCGATGAAAAACGCCAACACCAAGCCGACATAGCCAACAATGGTTTTCGCCGAATGTTGCGCGCCGGAACTCAATTGCGTGCGCGGTAAGACCTCTTTGGACAAAAAGCGTTGCCCGATTCGCGTTAATGTGAGGATCACAACGAACCAAAATACGGCTTGAAGAACAGAGAACAGTGAGATTTGGACGTCGCCAATGGAGAAGCCGCCAAAAATCCGGAGGAAGATGGCTCGAATTTCCGAGGACTGCAGGCCCAAGACCTCGAGCGCCAATGGAATGGCGACCAAAACCAAAAGCACATCAATTGCCGCGCGCGTCCAAAACCCGACCAAATCGTCGACCTTGTCGCCTTGAGGTGCTTTTCGCGTAATAAAGCGTTCGACCAAGTAAGTCGCCCAGTCGCGCAAGAACCTGCGTACGATGTACAATACGCCGGCCAGCACCGTTAACAGGATAAATTTGCCAAGCACAAAGCGGGCGAGCGCCGAAAACCCGACAACGCTCAAAATCACCGAGAATGCGGCGGGCCAGACGGCCAGCCTGGTGAAGAACCAAGTCAGTGTGCGGCTTTCCGGCGGCCCCTGCAGCTCGCTTTCCTCACCGCTATTATTGGACAACCCGGTCGCCTCAGCGCCATCCGCCAACGCTGACCTCACCGGACCTCGGTTCGCTGACAACGACCGGGAAAGCGCCACCGCGATCAGCGTGAATAGCACCGTAAGGACGATGGTTTCGAGCCGAACAATAGTGTTCAAGAAAAAGTCACCGCCCCAAATCGCGATGAAAAATTGGTCAAGAATTAATAACAGGCCAAATGCTTTCGCGGCCCTATGAACGCGCGCGCCTGTATAATCAGACACCTCAGCCAATCGCCATTCTGCACGGCGCGGTTCAAAGATCGCCACTGAAACGGAAATCATCGCCAAGACCAAAAATACGGCATCCGCTGCGCGTATCAGCCGTTCTGCGTTTTGTTCCTCCACCAATCCAATATCGAGAACGATACGCACGACGATGAAGACCGCGATTACGGTCACAGCAATGCGCAAACTGGCGCGCAAGAACGCAATGGCGGAAACGCCAGCGCCGGCACGCACATTCTCGGGCATGGCGTCCCACACCCGTCCAGCCAACCGGTTTCTTACAAAAGCCGACAGGCCCAAAACCACCAGAGCGAGGATCACAAGCTCGACGAGGGCCCGATGGAGGAGTTGGTCTTCTCGATGTCCCTCAACCCACTGACCGAATTCCGTCGATATGCCTTTCCATCCCTGCGATAGCTCCTCGCCCGCCTCGCCCAATTGTTCGGGGAATATGGGAGGCGTCGCCCGATCAAACAGTCGGTTGACCAAGAGCTCTCGCAGCTGGTCGGCAGAGTTATTGCGCAAGTTTCGAACCCGGTTCTCGAGCTCATTGGCGCGCACCGTCAGACTGTCCAATTCACCGCGCCGCTCATTATATTCGGCCCGAAGCTCCGCGGTGGCTTCCGGCTCGTCACCCTCCTCTGGCGGGTCACCCAGGACAGCGATATCGGAATCAAGCTGGGTGCGCGCGTCCTGAATATCGCTTTTCAAGTTGACAATTTGCCCTGAGGCCTGCTGCAGCTGCAATCGCAGTTCAGACAATGTATCGGGATCCTCGACGTCCTCGAGCGCGGCTTCGGTCTCATCAACCGCGGCCGCAATAGCGACAAACCGCTCGGAAAATGTGGGCTCGTCACCCTCATCCTGGGCGAAGACCGGCGCCTGGACGGCCGTCAACAGCGCCAAGACCACAGACCAAAGAAGCGCCATTCCCCATGGTCGCAACCATGCTTTCGTCGCTGTCGACTGGACACCACTGATCCGCATGCGGACACCTCCATTGCGAAGCGCCACATTATGACAATCAAGACCTAAGATTCCGCAAACGCCTGCATGAAGGATTGGTGAGGATCACCGCTCCACACACATGGCGATGCCCATGCCGCCGCCAATACACAAAGTGGCCAGGCCTTTCTTTGCGTCACGGCGCTGCATTTCATAAAGCAAGGTCGTCAACACCCGCGCACCCGATGCGCCGATGGGGTGACCGATGGCGATGGCGCCGCCATTGACGTTCACCTTGGTGGTGTCCCAGCCCATATCCTTGTTCACAGCGCATGCTTGAGCGGCGAAGGCCTCATTGGCTTCGATCAGGTCGAGATCATCCACGCTCCAACCCGCCTTTTCCAGCGCGAGCCGGCTTGCCGGGATCGGGCCGGAGCCCATAACGGAAGGATCAACACCAGCCGTGGCCCAGGAGGCGATTCGCGCCATGGGCGTGATGTTGCGCTTGTTCGCTTCGTCAGCGCCCATAAGCACCATGGCCGCCGCGCCGTCATTAATGCCAGACGCGTTGCCCGCGGTCACCGAACCGTCAGGCTTAAACGCCGGACGCAGGCGCGACACGCCATCCATGTCGACGCCTTCGCGAATATATTCGTCCTCGTCCACGACAGTATCCGCCTTCTTGCCCTTCACCGTGACGGGAGCAATTTCGTCCTTAAACCTGCCGGCCTTCTTGGCGGCTTCAGCCTTATTTTGCGATGCGACGGCAAACTCATCCTGAGCGTCCCGCGTGATCTGCCATTTTTCAGCGACATTCTCAGCCGTGACGCCCATGTGGTAGCCGTTGAACGCATCCCACAACCCATCGCGAATCATGGTGTCCACAAACTGCAAATCGCCCATTTTTTGACCCCGGCGCAAATGGGCGGCATGTGGCGACATGGACATGCTTTCCTGGCCGCCGGCGAGCACAATGTCAGAATCTCCAGCCTTGATTGCCTGCACGCCCAACGCCACCGCGCGAAGACCTGATCCGCACACCTGGTTGATGCAATACGCCGTACTTTCCTTGGGCACGCCGGCCGCGATCGACGCCTGGCGTGCGGGATTCATCCCTGCCCCCGCCGTGAGCACATTGCCCAAAACTACCTCGGACACATCGTGTGGGGCGACATTGGCGCGCTCCATCGCAGCGGTCAGCGCCACTTGTCCCAATTCATGTGCGGGCATGGCGGCGAACGAGCCATTAAAAGCGCCAACCGGAGTTCTCGCTGCCGAAGCGATCACGACATCAACCATGATTATGTCTCCCTTATGTGTCTGCGTTCACAGTCGCCCCGACGGTACGGCGCGCTTGAACCCTGTAAACAACCACAACACAATTGCGCAAAATTCAATCGGCTTGTCGCCAGCTCGTGAATGTCACATGAATGTGATAGCATGAGCTAAGGAGAAAAAAATGGCTCAAAAACAAAATGGACGCGCTAGTAAAAGAAATGATGATGACCCGGTGATCGTAAAAAAGTATGCCAATCGTCGCCTCTATAATACCGCGTCCAGCACGTATGTAACGCTCGAAGATCTGTCGGACATGGTCAAAGAAGGCGTTGATTTCATTGTGCATGATGCAAAAAGTGGGGACGATATTACTCGCGCCGTTTTGACCCAAATCATCTTTGAACAAGAAAGTCGGGGCCAAAATCTGCTACCCGTGCAATTTCTTCGCCGGCTCATTCGTTTTTACGGCGACAGCCTCCAGTCATTCGTGCCCAGCTATCTGGAAATGTCGATGGAAGCCTTTGCGAAACAACACGAGCAGATGCGCGAACGCTTCTCTGGCGGGTGGCCATCGGGGGCACTCGAAGCGTTTCAGGACCAAACTCGCAAGAACATGGAATTGTTTGACCAAACGGTGCGCATGTTTTCGCCCTTCCGCCCTAACGAAGAGAATCCAGGCGGCGAGATCCAAATGGACGCCGGCAACGCAGATGACGCACTGACCGATCTCCGGCGGGAAATGCAGGCGATGCAACGCAAACTGGAGGCCCTGAGCCAAGACAAGGATCACAGTAGCGAGTGACCCAATTGGCGAGACTGCTGCGGGTTCGGGCCCACCCGGCCCGCGACCTTGTGTGACCAATCAGATCAATTCAGCGCTGACGCCTCACTGAAATCGCGAAATGGACGCCGCCAAATTGGATTGGGCGACGTCCACTCGATCCCATGTTTTCGACCGCAAACCGAGCCGACGAATATTGACAGGGCTAGTCTAAGCCGCCGTCACCCACTGCGATATCTCGCCGGGCCGCGACAATCGTTACGATGAAGCCCGCCAACACATCCAACAGTGTCATCATCATCAGGAGGAAAAACACCGACGTTGCGAATGCGGGGATCAGCAAAAACTGCACCAAACAGCCGACAAACAGAATCAGTGAGAACGCGTGATTGACGATGGCGCTGGTGCTGGCGCTGGTGGATTTGAGCAACTCCAAGAACAAAAGCGCCAAAGCAAGGGTGAGCAACAAATCACCTGAGGATACATCCCAACGCCCGCCAGTCGGCAGTGGAATCGTCATCAACCGGCGCTCGAAACGGTCGGCTGCTGTGATGCGATCGACATCCTCACTATCGGCAGCTTCGCCGTCGTCGGAGCCGTCTTGATCGGAGTCGCGCTCTTGAACGCGCCCAGTTGACTGATCGCCCCCAGCCAACGCTCCGGGCGCTGCACCTGGCTCAACGCGCTCGACAGTTGGCGTTGGCTCCGGCTTGGGATCATCCGAACCGCCCGCCATGTACATGAAAGCCAGCAAATTGTAGATGATCACTGGAATGATCAGGAGCGGGAGGCTCCCAAACTTAAACATACCACCCCTCCTTTGACGTCCCTTACCGCCCCGACTGCGCCGAGCAGCGCTCGAGATTGCGGCATACTCGTGGACCATGTCCTATTCCCCTCATAGCGTAAAGTCCCTTGTGCGAATTGCAAACTGCACATCGCACAGCGACGTCCCTAGATTTCCGTATGCCCGCGCGAACGACGCGCGCGAGAATTTAGCCACATTACACCATAAAGATCAGACATTGACGCATATAGGCGACCAAAGTTGGTGTATTTGGATCGGCCGTGTTGGCGCTGGCGGTGGTTGACATCACTATACTCCACATCAAAGCCCTCGCGGATCATCAGCGCTGGCAAAAATCGATGCATGTGATCGAAATAGGGCAAGCGCAAGAACGCTTCTCGGTAGAACGCTTTCAATCCGCACCCGGTATCATCCGCATTGTCTTGGAGCAAAAACTTGCGCACGCCATTGCCGATGCGAGAGCCCATCTTTTTCCACATGGAGTCCCGGCGTTTCACCCGCCGGCCACCGACCATGGCAACATTCGGACCGGCTCCCATGAGTTGATCAACCAATTTGGGGGCGTCTGCGGGATCGTTTTGACCGTCGCCGTCGAGCGTCACGACCGCGACGCCGCGCGCAGATGTCACGCCAGTGTGCACCGCGCGGCTTTGGCCAGCATTGGCATTATGGCTCAAGACCCTGAGACTCGGATAGGTTTGCTTGAGTTGCTTGAGTCGCTCGCGCGTGCCGTCTTTGCTCGCATCATCGACAAAAATGATTTCGTGGCGCCGATCACCCATTGCCGCCGCAATTTCGTCAATCAATCCGGCAACATTCTCTTCCTCGTTGTACACGGGCACAACAACGCTGATTTCCACGGCGTGGTCATTCATTGAACAAGTTCTCTGTGATTAAGGTTCAGCGACAGCCTTTTGCATAGCGCTGCGATGGCCTGAGCGCTTGTGAATTTTTCAGGTTGTTCAGCGGTGCTCATCGTCTAGGGTCTACCACTGATCCGACCGGGGGGCGGGGAATTATATGGCGTCGCGTATATCATCTCTGTTGATTTTGGCCCTGATTACCCTGGCAGCCAGCTTGCCGGGCGTGTTCACCCTGCCCGTGCTTGACCGCGATGAGGCGCGTTTTGCCCAAGCAACCGCGCAGATGTTAGAACTCCAAGGAGGCGAAACTCCCGCCTGCCTGACTGACGAGCAGGCATCGCGCTTGCCGATTTCGGCCAAATTTATCGCGATCTGCTTTCAAGATCAGCAGCGGAACAAAAAGCCCGTGGGCGTGCATTGGGCCCAAGCCATTTCGGTATCGATGTTTTCCACCCCCGAGGCGCGCGAGATATGGGCCTACCGCTTGCCGTCCGTTTTGGGTGCGATCCTTGCTGTTTGGGGCGCCTATTTGGCTGGCTGCTCGCTCTTGGGGCGCCGGGCCGCATTTGCGGGCGCTGCAATGCTGGGCGGAGTTGTGCTTCTCGGAGTCGAGGCGGGCATCGCCAAAACCGACGCCTTGCTTGCTGGCGCAACCACATTGGCGATGGCGGCGCTGGCGCGGCTGTATGTGACCCAACGCTTTGTGGACGAATCGGGAGAAGTGCGTCGGGCCCCGCTTGTTCGTTGGATTGGGCTGGGCTTTTGGGTGGCGCTCGCAGCTGGCGTTTTGTTGAAAGGGCCGATTACGCCCATGGTTGTCGGCTTGACGATCATCACTCTGTTCGTGCTTGACCGCAGATTATCCTGGCTCGGCCCGCTTGGCTGGTGGCCTGGTCCCCTCGCTTTTGTCGCGCTGACCATTCCTTGGTTTGCCATGGTGACCATCATCACTGATGGCGCTTTCATCGCGGACGCGTTCGGCAAGGACTTCGGCGCCAAAGTGGTTGCCACCCAGGAAAATCACGGCGGCGCAATTGGATTTCACGCCTTGCTCCTGCCCCTCTTGTTTTTCCCCGCCACGCTTCTGGTGATCCCCGCCATCGGTCGCGCAATCGGCTCACTGATTAACCGATATCCCCATATGGACGGCGCTGGCTTGCGTTTTCTTCTCGCTTGGGCTGTTCCCGCCTGGATTGTATTCGAGCTCGCCCCCACGAAACTCTGGCATTATCCCTTGCCAGCCTATCCCGCATTGGCCTTGCTCGCCGGCGCAACACTCGTCGCCATCTGCGACAGACGGGTGGGCGGGCTGACATGGATCGGCGCATTACTGTCGTGGGGACTCTACACGATCGTCGCCTTGCTGCTTGCCGGAATGTTGTTGGCGCTTCCCATTGTCGTGACGCCGGAAGGGCTCGCCCTTCTTGAACAATCTCATGGTGTGGGATCCGTCTTGGGGACCGTGTTCGACTCCGTGCGAACAAGTTTTGGACAGATGAGTTTCATCTCCAGATTTGCCGCCATGGTCGCATTGTTGGTGTTTATCGTTGGTCCGCTGATCTTCATGATGTTGCGGTGGCAAAACGCAGTGCTCGCGACCGCCCTTGGCGCATCAATGGTTTGGCAGTTTATCGCTCTCCAGAGCGTGGCTCCTCGGCTCGACCAAGCCTTTGTCAGCCGGGCGGTGGCCGAAGAGCTGCTGGGCCATAGCCTCCATCCAAGTTTGTCGCCGACCGCCAAGCCGCCCGTCGCCACCGCTGGATATGGCGAACCAAGTTTGGTTTTTCTCACCCATGGCCAGCTTGCCATTGGAACGCCGCAAGACGCAGCTTTAGTTGCGGCGCAGGAAGCAGGACGCGCCGCGCTGGTCGAAACCAGGCTCGCCGACGAGTTCTTAAGCGCACTATCGTCTCTCGGAGCCGTCGCCATCCCGGTGGGTTGTGTGGAGGGACTCAATTACTCGAAGGGTGATCGGGTTCAGCTCGAAATCTTTCGCATCACCCGCGAGGCAAATTCAGGATTGCCGCCAAGCACTGAGATCCTTCAGTCCTGGTGCACGAGCGCGGCCCCCGCCTCCACACCGCCTTGAGTGTGCGCTGCGTTGGCAGCCGCGGAAATTTGCGTGCTGGCAGTGCGGAGCGATCCCAAAAAGCCATCAATGACAGCTTGTGGACTCAGCGCCGATTGAATGAATCGCATACACAAAATCCCAGCCAAACCATCGCGGCTTGTGTAGACGGGCGTGGCCAGGCCGGCTTCGCCATCCACCGGCCGCAAGTCGAGCGCGTAGCCAAGTTCGGCGGCTTTGTCCGCTTCCACTCGGGCAAGAGCAATTTTCTCCTGACACGCGCCACGTTCCCCTTCCAGTGCCAGCAATGCGTCGCGACTTTGCGGCGAAGCGCACGCCAAACGCATAATTCCTGACGGAGTGTCCAAAAGCCCAAGCACACGACCGGGCGCATACCGGGCAAGGGCAAGCGGACTGAGGTCGTCGGTGGACAGACGTATGCGCAGTGCGCCGGACTCAGTCAGCGTGGAAAGATGGAGCGGCCATAATATCTGTCGGCACAGCGCAATCAGAACCGGTTCTGCGACGCTGTAAATCCAGCATTCGTAGCGATATCCCGACGCCAATCGACGCACACGCTGCATGGGTCGGTAGCGCTCATCACCATCATCGCGCTCCACAAATCCGCCCGTGCACAATGTCTCAAGCACGCGATAAGCGGTTGTGCGCGGCAAATGTGTGAGCGCGGCCACTTGCGACACAGTCAATCCGTCATGATCGTTGAGGGCTTCAAGGGCCTCTAGTCCACGCAATAATGCGCGAATTGGACGGATTTGACCTGCATCTTGATCGCGCATTGCGCACAGCCCCCTCGATTTACAACTATAACGTGTAGCAATCCCCCAGATAAATATCAATACGTTAGTGTATGATTATGTCCCTTTACCGCTGCGCGCAAAAACCGATTTTACCAGCCCGTGTGCAAGCGCCGCGCCGATGATGCACGGCGTCAACACTATGACCGCCAATCGTTCCACCGGATTGGCTGCAAATTTGCGAAAGTACCGTGAAAAGCCCCGCCCCTTGTGCCAGCCGACTTTCAGGGCGCTCGCCGGACTTGTCCCGCCCTCATGAATTACCGACGCTGCGGGCACGAACACCACATCGCCGCCGGCCTCATGCGCGCGCCGACAAATGTCGATGTCCTCCACATGGATGAAATAGGCCTCATCAAATCCGCCAATACTCACAAAATCCTCGCGCCGCATCATCATACACGCCCCGCTGACGGCCCCGACACTGTGGGGCCCCGAGGCCAGCGCGTCGCGTTCTTGGTGAACTGATTGAAAAGCGGGATGAAATCGGCCAAGGAGCTTAAGGCCGGTGAACTCCACAATGACGCTCCACAATGTCATGGACCCGCGCCGCCCGCCGCGCTGCTCGCGACCATCCAGACCGACAATGCGCGCGCCGACGATCCACGGACGTTGGGCAATCCGGCCAGTCTCAACCAAAGTGCGCGCGAGGCCCGGTTCAATCGCCGCGTCGGGATTGAGAAACAGCACAAAACTTGACTGAGCCGCCTGCGCCCCAAGATTACAGCCCGCGCCGAACCCCACATTGCCATGGCCGGTGAGGATTGTGAGCGTCGCGTTCCGGTCCGCCTGTGCAGCAAGCCAGTCTTGGACATCCGGCGGATTACCATTGTCCACTATGATAACTTCAGCGATGTCGTCGGCCTCGAGCAGCGATTTAACGCAGGCAAACAGCCGCTCGCCCGTGTGCCAGGACACCACGATCGCGGCGACATTAAAGTTCAACTGTGGACGGGTTTGGTCAGGACAATCTTTCTGTCGCATTTGGAAGGGATCAGTTGGGAGGCGCTGCGCCATCGAAACTACCATTTCGCTTCACTCTCCACTGTTCACATCACCGGTTGGCGCCATTGCTCGCGACGGCGCAGCCTGCAGCGGCAAAGAACCCGGTCGCAATCCACCATTCTTGCCATACGCCATAACTCACCGCCGCCATAGCCGCGCAGCCCGTTAACGCGCCCGCCGCGGCCCGTTGCAGCGCCCGATCGCCCGATCGACTGACGCGCAAAACTGTCAGCATCATGGCCAAACCAAACAGGACACCGCCCACAATTCCGGTCTCAAACAAGATGTGCAGTCCGGCATTATGCGGATGCAGTTGCATAACATCCAACTCTTGCCCCCGGATTAACCGGTATTCGTCAAAGGTGCGCGCCGCGTCAAAGCCGTGACCCACAACGGGCGCGCGCAAGTATTCCTCAAAGCTGTACGCCCAAATCTCGATGCGGTATTCCCATGTCAGTGGGAGCGCGCGACGCCAAGAGGCTGGCAGGTGCGCCATGGCCGCCATGAGTGGTGACAGCACCACGCTGCATGCGGCGAACAATCCTGTGATGATGACGGCCCGGCTCGGAGGCGTGAGCAGGGCTAGGGCCAAGCCGGCCAACGCAAAAATCAACCCCAGCACATTGCTCGACAAACCAAAAGATGCACCGCCAATCGCCGCAACCGCGGTCATCGCCATCGCCGCGCTGCGGGACCACGCCCCCCCCCGCCACAGCAAAACGAGTGTGGCGGGAAGCAGTGCAATCAATGCCGACAAACCGTGGCCCAACGTGCGTTTGACCTCTCCAAACGGTCGTCCGTCGGGTGCGTTCGCGGCTGTGATGGCGTGAGCCGTGACGACCTCAAAGGCAAACACGCTCGCGGCCGCCAGGCACGCAATCAACAGCGCGATCTGAACGCGCAACTTGGCGATGTGCGTGAGGCGCTGGGCGTGGGCGACTAATGCAAAATAAAGCGGCGCACTCAATACGAATCGAATGACATACTGGCTGTCCTCAAACGGCGACCATAGCCAGGTCACACTGCACCACACAAAAAACGCCGACCAGGCGCACAGTGCCTTGTGATCGCGGATTATGGCTCGCCACTGCCACACAGTGCGCACGGCGGACCAATGACGAACCAATAGGCCGATGGCCGTGATGAGACCCACCAGTCCCGCCACGAGCGCCACGCCTAATCCGCCCGCGGGAATCACAACGCCCAACGCGATAAAACCGACGGCCAGCGTCCAACCGCCGTCGCCAATTGGGCTATCGGCTGAACGCCCCCCCTTTGTGCGCATGGCGCGCTCCTTAGTCGACGGATTCGACTTCTGGGGTTTTGGCCGACGTGTTGGCCTGGTTTGCGTGGCGCGCAAGATCGGGAGGCGTCGCTTCGCGCGCCAAGTTCTTCACCGCCTCTTCCAGTGACATCATTTCCTGCCGCTTGGCCCCTTCGCCCAAACGGCGCAATGCTAAGGAGCGATTTTCGGCCTCCTGACGTCCCACCACAGCAATGATCGGCGTTTTATTTTCGGAGTGCTCGCGCACCTTGTAGTTGATCTTCTCATTGCGCAGATCGGTTTCCACGCGCAATCCAGCCGCTTTAAGGATTTCTGCAGCTTCGCACGCATAATCATCGGCATCCGAGGTGATAGTGGCCACGACCACCTGCACTGGCGCGAGCCATAAGGGAAAGGCGCCGGCATAGTGCTCAATCAGAAGCCCGATAAACCGCTCGAACGTGCCAAAAATCGCTCGGTGAAGCATGACGGGGCGTTGACGTTCCCCCTCAGCATCCACGTAGAACGCATCAAGGCGCTCGGGCAGCACATAGTCGAGCTGAAACGTTCCAGCCTGCCAGGTCCGCCCAATGGCGTCGGTCAAGTGAAACTCCAGTTTCGGACCGTAAAACGCACCTTCGCCTTCCGCGATCTCGAAATCAATGCCCGCCGCGGTCAGCGCTTCTGCGAGATTCTTTTCCGCCTTGTCCCAGGTTTCATCTTCACCTGCACGCAATTCGGGGCGAGTGGCCAGCTTATACTTTAGGTTTGTCATACCAAAGTCTTCGTAGACTGAGGCGAACAGCTCCAAGAACCGTTTGGTTTCGTCGATCACCTGATCTTCGCGGCAAAACACGTGCGCATCGTCCTGAGTCATTTGGCGTACGCGCAACAGCCCGTGCAGCGAACCGTGGCTTTCATTGCGATGACAGCAGCCAAACTCGGCCATGCGAATGGGCAAATCGCGATAGGAGCGCTGTTTGATGTTGAAGATTTGCACATGCGCCGGGCAGTTCATGGGCTTGAGGCCAAGGATTTTGGCGTCATCGGCGATTTCCACCGTTTCTGTCTCAAGCGACGGGATCACATCGGGAGCCAGGAACATGCCATCGCGGAACTTCGCCCAGTGGCCGGACTTTTCCCACAGTGACTTGTCGAACAATTGCGGGGTTTTCACCTCGATATAGTCTGCGTCGTCCAAACGACGCCGGATATAGGCTTCCAACGCCCGCCAAATACGAAAGCCGTTATCGTGCCAAAACACTGAGCCATGCGCTTCTGGCTGCAAATGAAACAGATCCATGATCCGGCCCAAGCGCCGGTGATCACGTTTCTCCG
>CAZWVH010000057.1:0-12414 GCA_964636945.1 uncultured Caulobacterales bacterium
TAGAGATGGGCAAGAGGTTCAAGCCTGAAGAGATCATCGCACGTCTTCGAGAGATTGAAGTCCGCATGGGTCGTGGCGAGACGGCCGCTGACCGCGCCGCCCCATTGGAGCGCAATGTGTTGGCCGCTCAGGCCTCAAATAGCGTTTCGCCAGGATATTTGTTCTCAACACCGGCGCAATCTGGCTGCACCATTGATGTCACCCGCCTTGCCGACGATGCCGTGGCGCGAATTCAGTTGCGACCATTGGCGTGCACGACGCAGAACTGCTTGCCGACTGCAGCTTTGCCGTATCCTCGGGTAAGCGTCTCGCCGGATGGCTCCGTGATTGTGTTCGAAGGTCCCGGCGTCGACCCCCCGCAGTTTGACCCCCTCAACGCGTTCGCGATCTGACTTTTCCGAATATGAATCTATTTGCGGTGAACGTATCAGACTTGCGTTTTAGCCCAGCTGTAAGCACTTCGAGACAATCGACGCTGTTTGAGTGTCGAGGATAGTGGCTAACCGGTCTGCTTTGGCATTGAGCCTACCCCTCAGCCGATCACAACCGCACGATTGCCGTGTCAATTGGCTACGACATGGGGCAATGGCCATATGCACACGCCTGGTAATTTGAACACAGCACTCTAGGTGAAGGTCACTCTGGTTACAGAGGAGCATTCTATGGGCGCACATCTCATTTTTGGCGGCTCTGGCGGTGTCGGTTCCGCCTTGGCTCGACATATCACACAATCTGGTGGCGAAGTGTTTTTGATTGGACGCAATGAAAGCGCGTTGAAAGACATCGCCAGCGAACTGTCCTGCTCGTTCGCCATTGCAGATGTAACCAATCAGGAACAGCTAGAGGACGCCGTGTCCCAAGCGCCCGACACACTGGCGGGTGCAAGTTACGCTGTCGGCACAATTGACCTTAAACCGCTCAAGCGTGTTACCGCCGATGACTTGCGCAAAGCATTTGAGGTCAATGTGGTCGGCGCCGTTTCAGCACTCAAGGCAGCCCGTGAAAAAATGTCGGATGGCGGATCGATAGTATGGTTTTCGTCCATTGCCGCACAGCAAGGGTTTCAGAACCACACCGCCGTGGCGGCCGCGAAAGGCGCTGTTGAGGCGTTGACCCGGCAGCTGGCCGCCGAATGGGCGCCGAACGTGCGGATCAATGCCATAGCGCTCAGCCTCGTAGAGACTCCGCTCGCCGCTGATATTCTTCGATCCGAAGCCATGCGGGAGGGGATCGCCAAATCCCATCCGTTACGGCGAATTGGAAAACCACAGGACGCAGCGGCGATGGCGGCGTTCTTGCTATCAAAAGACGCGGCCTGGACAACAGGATCGATCTTTACACTGGATGGCGGGCGTAGCAGTGTGGCGCGCGGTTGAGGGATACCTATGACCGATCAAGACGCAGCCAAATTAATCTTGGTGATTGGCGCGAGCAGCGGTATTGGCCTCGAAACCACAAGGCTGGCGCTCGAACGCGGATTTTCCGTGCGCGCCCTGTCTCGCCATGCCAGTCGGATGCCGCTTCGTCACGAACGATTGGAAACCATAGATGGCGATGCATTGAACCGCACCGACATCGACGCCGCGCTCAAGGGAGTGGGCGCTGTCGTGCAAGCCCTTGGCGTCCCACTCACCCCTCAATCCATCGCGCACGGTACGCGCCTATTTTCCGAAGCGACCGCGGTGTTACTACCTGCGATGCACCAGGCTGGTGTGACGCGGCTTGTGAGCGTCACTGGATTTGGCGCAGGAGACAGCCGACGGGCCATTCCCCTATGGCAACGGCCCGGATTCAAGGTCGTGTTTGAGCGCATTTATGACGATAAGAGCGTTCAAGAGCGGCAGATCAAAGAAAGCGATTTGGATTGGACGATAGTGCGGCCAACGATTCTCACTAACGCCAAGCGATCGGGGCGTTACTTGGTGATCAACAGCTTGCAGCGCTTTCGTTCTGGCTTCATTGCCAGGGCCGATGTCGCGGATTTCATCGTGAAATCGATCACGGAAGGCGGCTATATCCGTCAAGCGCCGATTGTTAGCCGGTAAAGCGCCGTGAGAGTCTGGGGCTTAACAAAGCAACGTAATTTTGGGCTCCTACTGTAGTGTGAATAATACGGGGGCGGTTCGGATTTGCTTGAGTTTGACGAACACTTGTCCGCTAAGAGTGGAGAGTGGTTTTCACGCTCGAAACGAGAGCACGTTATCCGCGGGAGATTGCTTTCAACTGGCTCAAATTTGTGGAGAAGGCACTCAGAACGCATGCGTTAAGCCGGGCGGCGCACTGATGGCTAGCGGACAGCGGACGGACAGTCATGAGGTCAGCGGGGAAGGACCGCCACGGTGAGGCGGGCGATGCATACCAACCTGTCCTGATCGTCAGTGATATGGATGCCCCAAACGTGGGAGCGTTGGCCAATATGGTGAGGCCGCGCCACGCCATAGACCCAGCCTTGCCTGACGCCTCGGACGTGATTGCCATTGATTTCTTGGCCCACGCAGATGAAGTCGTCAGCCCCGGCTGAATAGAACGCTCCAATTGAACCAAGCGTCTCAGCCAACAGCATCGAAGCGCCGCCATGGAGCAGGCCAATGGGTTGTTGCGTTCGGTGATCCACAGGCATGCGGCCTTTCACAAAATCTGGACCGAGCTCAAGAATTTCGATTCCGAGATGCCCACAGGCCCCGTGTTCATTCGAGCGGTTGATCTCGTCGATTGATACCTTGGTTTTCCAAATGCTCGTCACATTGAGTCTCCCTTCGGCTAGCGAGATTATCCGTCCCGCCGCGTCTCACTTTATTAAACGGTGATGGAGGCGCGGCGGCCGATAGTGGGACGGTTTTGTCCGATGGCCAATCTGGTGCTTCACCCTGAGGTTTTGCCGCCTGATTTCGATGCGATGGAGCTTGCAGGCTAGAGTCTGGACTCAATAAAGTTTAGATTGGGGTTGGCGGGGTTCACTCATATATCTTCCCGCAATAGAGGATTTCAGCGGCGCGACGCCAGGGATTATCGTGTTGCCTGTTTGACGCCGCTCTACTCTGATGGGCCATACCGCATGCGCTCGCAGCTTCGAGAAAAGACCCGATTGTAGGTTTTCCCAGCCGTTTGCGCCCGGACCATTTGGCGAACTTGGTTGGATGGCCCCGTTACGTTGCTCGTCCTCCCAGTCTTCAGATAGTGCAGCCAGAAATTCAATGAACGTCCTTTCGTCATGAACGCCCTCCAGGACTATGTCCAAATCCGTCCCGTTTTTCATGCCTGAGACCATCTGTTCACGTCCAATATGCGATAATGGTAGCGAGTGCTGTGGAGGAAAGGAAGTTTTCAGCGAGCTTGTCATCGCGGGTGGCAACACGACGGAAGTCCTTAGGCCGGCAGAAGGCGTTTTCGAAAAGATGATGTTCGCGGTAGCGGGCCTTGTTGTACCGGATGGCCTTCTTCCGGTTGGACCGGCTCATGGGGTCAGGCCACTTCACCATGGCCGCGGCCGAACCAGACAGAGACCTCGATTGTCTGAGGAACACGGATCCGCTTCAGATCGAATTCATCAGTCCACACGCTCCAAGATTATGGTCTCTCGTTCATCGGCATCAGTGTCGTTGAGCACAATTCGCTCGCCAACCCGGTCCAGCCGATGCTCGCGTTCAAGGGCGTCGAGCAAACGCACCTCAAGCGCCATCACACGCGGTTCGCAACGATTGCGCGTAACCGCCAGGGGCTCAACGGTGACCCGATTGTCGCGCAGCGTGTAGTTGCCAATAAAGCTGTTGCACCCGCCCTGACCTTCGATGCGGCCGTCCTCGCCAATGGTGAGGATGAGGTCATCACGGCTGGGAATGCGTTGACGTCCGATTTGAACAACGCGCCATTGGGGGCCAACTATGTCAATCGACGCCGCTGCCGCCGATGCTGGACGGTTAGACGCCGAGGACGAAACTGCGGCTGCCGGCTTGTACCAAATCGGCGAGGTGTATGCCCGTTCCTGGGTGGTCATTGGAACTTCGCGGGGTAAGTCGAGATCAAAGCGTTTGGCTTCATAGGCCGTCCAACGCGGCGTGGGGATTTGGATCACACGCGCATAATAGACGGCGGGAATGTCCGGATCGAAATCGGGATCTTCCCATACCGTGATCAATTCAGCCGCCCCAATGGTGTTGGTCCAGGTGGCGTTCTCCACATCGACCGTGTTTCCCACGTCTTCGATGGAGCCGTTGCGGCGCAACCGCCGATCGCCGGACCAAGCCACATTGTAGACTTTTTCATGAGTTTCGCCGTCCTCATCAACCCAGCCCTTGATGATCTGGATGCGATCAAGATTGCCGCCAATCGGGTCTTTCATGGCCCCGACCAGGAAGGTCGGCGCCTCTGCTTCTTCGGGGCGGGCGTCTAAATCGGCCCCCATGGGTACGCCTTTATCATATCCAATCCAGCCAGGTTCACGGGCGCCAGCGTCTTCCTCGGTGAACTCCCAGCCGCCAAAGAACCGCACCGTCATGCGCGGCCCGGTGGAGGCATAGGTCTCGCGACGCTTCATCGCGTCCCAAATGGCTTCGCGCGTGTTTTCAGTGGCCCACACCGCGGTGTACGCGCCAGACGCCTGGCGCCAGCCGAGCACTTCACGTCCGTCGAATGAGAGGACCACATGCTCCCAGCGGGTGGGCGAGGGCTCCACGCCGGAGTGTTTGCCAAAAAAGTTGTCTTCCTCAACTGCTGAAAGGGCTGTGTGAGCATCGGTCCCGCCAGCGGCGCCGATTTTAAACGGATTTTCACCGATACTCTGTTCCAGCATCATGCCGTTCTTCAGCGCCTCGCGATAGTATTCGTGTTCAAGGTCGCCCTCTTCCTTCGGCGTGAGGTTAAGGTTGCCCTCATCCCAGGTTTCGTAGTCGGCAAAGGCGTCGTCCGGCGAGAGGGCGGGGTGAGCTTCGCCGTCGCCCTTGATTTGCGTCAGTTCGTAGATCGGCTCGAATCGTTGTCGGCGTATGGCATAGTCGGCGTCCAGCGGTTCTTGGTCGGTGTACGTCTCAAACGCGAACATGAGACCGTTGGATAAATTTCCGTTGTGCGGAATGGCGAGCACCGGCGTGCCGCTGGTGTCTTCGAATGTCGCCATCCACTCCCATAGATCCTCTGGATCCACGCTCTCAAAAGTGGTGTAGGGCAACATGAGGTCAGCATCAGCCTTCCCACCGCGATAGATCACATTGCGATGCAAGTTGTTGCCGGGGCCCGGATTGGGCGTCCATTCATAGCCGATCATCGCCGTGAAGCGACCCGGTTCATTATAGCGCTCAATGATTGCCGTATAGTCGCGCCAGGATTCGCGGAAAAAATCCTCGCTCATGGCGGCCTCGGGCAATGTCCCGTTGCCTTGCGCCTGGATCGCGGCCATGGCCACTGGGATCGCCGCTTCGATATCATTGAGCTGCATAATCTCGCTCCACTCGGCGAGCGTCTCGTCTGCCTCCACCAGCGCAGGGTCGCCCCGTCTGAGCGCAGGCGGCACGCCAAGTAAATCCGAGTGATCGGTCATGGCAATCCAATCGAGGGGCCGGGACAACTGCACCGGAACGCCCCACGTGGATTCGACCTGCTCGCCGCGCGCAAACCGCAGCGCGTCTTCAGGGCTTAGAGCGTTCACAAAACCGGCGTCGAACGACCAGCCCGTGTGGATATGCTGATCGCCCCAAAGCGGCCGAGTTGGGAAGGTGCGGTTGGCATAGGGGGAAAAGCTGCGATCGCCTAACCTTGCGGTCCGTTCAATCGCTGCAGGATCAATGGTCATGTCGCCGTGATGCGCTGACTCGTCCTGCGCGTTTGCATGTCCGGAGAGACCTAAAACAACGCCGACTGCCGTTAAAGTCGTTAAGCGAATGCTCACATGGTCCTCCCATCGACCAAGCTAAGAATTGAGCAAGAAGGTATTTGATTATGCGATCATTTGCACGGTGGAATCGCAGAATTTTGTAGAAGCACGGATCATCCGATGACCCGTGAAAACTAACTGATCGGACCGGGTCAGGTGAAATTATGGTCGCGGCCAAGTTTGTTTCCCGCGCTAGCTGTCAACAGCTTGTCGCGCGCAGTCGCCGTCAAGCGCCGCCATGGCCTCATATTGATGCAGAAAGACACGACCGGTGAGTTCATCGAAAAAATGTGTGCGCTTAAGGCGGTCCATCACCGGGCCTTTCACCTCGGACAGGTGCAGGGTTACACCCGCATCTTTGAGGCGAAGGTTCATGGCTTCCAGTGTCTCCAGCCCGCTGGCGTCGATGCTATTCACCGCGGGACACATCAGAACCACATGACGCAGCTCGGGGCGTTGGCTGACCTGGTCATAGACAGCGTCCTCAAAATAGCGCGCATTGGCAAAGTAAAGACTTTCGTCAAGCCGGATGGTGAGCACGCGCTGCGAGATGATCACACTGTGCCGCTTCACATTGCGAAAGTGGTGGGTGCCGGGCACTTGGCCGACAATGGCGAAGTGTGGCCGGCTGGTTTGATAAAGGTGCAAGACCAGAGACATGACCACACCCGTGGTCACGCCAAGCTCAACGCCGGCGGCCAAGGTCACGCCAATGGTGGCGGCCATGGCGGCAAAATCTGATTTTGAGTAGGCCCAAGTCTGACGGATAATCTTCAAATTGATCAGTGAAAGCACTGCGACAATGATGGTCGCAGCCAGAACAGCTTGCGGGAGAAAGTATAAGAACGGTGTCAAAAATAGCGCGGCTAGAGCGATTCCCAGAGCGGTATACGCGCCGGCGGCTGGAGTTTCGGCCCCCGCATCAAAGTTAACGGCTGAACGGGCAAATCCTCCGGTCACTGGATAGCCATTGGATAGTCCGGCGGCCATGCTGGCCGCGCCAAGACCGATCAGTTCCTGGTTGGGGTCGATGCGTTGCCGGCGTTTGGCGGCCAATGTCTGGGCGACTGACACCGATTCCACAAAGCCGATCACGCTGATCAATGCAGCCGAACCAAGCAATTGCCGCCATAGCTCGAGATCGAAGCTGGGCAGGGCGATGGTGGGCAGGCCTACAGGGATTACACCAACAATCTTCACGCCTTTCGCGTCCAGCCCCAGTGCTGCAACGGCGCCAATACCCACGAGGACAGCCAGCACCGGACCGCCGCGTGCGATGATCCCTGCCGGTTTGTTTGGCAGCCCAAACCGCTGTAATAGTGGCTTTAATCCACTGCGCACCCAAAACAAAAACGCCAAGGCGCTGACGCCAATGATCAGCGTTGGCGCGTTAATCTGCGCCGCATGACTGATCAATGACTGGATGATTTCATACAGATTATGCCCGTTCGCTGGCACACCGAGAATATGCTTGAGTTGACTGGCGGCGATTAAGAGCCCCGTGGCAGTGATAAACCCCGACACTACCGGGTGACTGAGAAAGTTCGCGAGAAAACCCAACCGAAACAGACCTAAGGCCAATAAAATCAGTCCAGAGATGAACGCCAGCAAGAGTGCGGCAGCAATATACTCCGGACTGCCCTGTGTTGCGATTTTCCCTGCTGCCGCCGCCGTCATCAGCGACAAGACAGCCACTGGCCCCACTGCCAAGGTTCGGCTTGTTCCGAATACCGCATAGGCGATCAGGGGCAAGATGGAGGCGTAAAGGCCAATCTGAGGCGGCAATCCCGCCAGCATTGCGTAGGCCAGTGACTGCGGGATCAACATAATGGTGACGATCGCCGCCGCCACGAGATCATTGATTAGTGTTTCCCCACGATAGGTCCGGCCCCAATCGAGAATCGGCAAGTATTGCGAAAGTCGCATGACAAAAGCTCATTCAGTCTAGGGCGAGCCTGTGGTTGGCGGTTCCGGTCGACTTCGGTTGGTGCGGTCCAGGACGTTTCGGCCCTACAAGCCGTCTATTGGCAGTTTCATGTATCGTTGCCCATTGTCTTCAGGCGGCGGCAATTGCCCTGCACGCATATTCACCTGGAGTGAGGGCAAAATCAGTTTGGGCATGCCTAATGTGGCGTCGCGCGCCTCGCGCATCGCGACGAATTCGTCTTCGGATACGCCATCATGGACATGGACATTATTGGCGCGCTCCTCGGCGACTGTGGTCTCCCAGGCGTATTCGTCCCGCCCGGGCGCCTTATAATCGTGGCACATGAACAGACGGGTTTGCGGCGGCAGGGTAAAGACCTTTTTAATGGATCGAAACAGCGTGCGCGCATCCCCGCCGGGGAAATCTGCGCGCGCGGTGCCAAAGTCGGGCATGAACAGGGTGTCGCCCACAAAGGCCGCATCGCCCACCACATAGGTCATGCATGCTGGAGTATGGCCGGGGGTGTGCAGCGCTCGGGCTTTAAGCGCACCAATCTGGAAGGTGTCGTCGTCTTGAAACAGTTGATCAAATTGGCTGCCGTCGCGCTGAAACTCAGTACCTTCGTTAAAAATTTTGCCGAAAGTGTCCTGGACTGTGGTGATTTCCGCGCCGATGCCGATCTTTCCGCCCAATTGCTCCTTTAAATAGGGAGCGGCTGACAGATGGTCGGCATGGACGTGAGTTTCGAGGATCCAGTCCACCGTCAGCCCGTGTTCGCGCACAAAGGCGATAAGCTTATCAGCAGAGGCTTTGCTCGTACGACCGGACGCGTGATCAAAATCAAGGACGCTATCGATCAGTGCACACTGGTTCGTTGTGGGATCAGTGACCACGTAACTCACCGTGTTGGTGGGCTCGTCAAAGAACGCCTCAACATTGGGCTTATGCATCGGTTTCTCCGTGTGTTCAGTCATGTGACGTGCGAGCGAAAACCCCGCAACCCCCCGGTTTGCGGGGGCGGCTTAGCTCTGATCCCGCCAAGCGCCGCGCCCCGATCGCAGCTGAAGCAATATCTCCACCCGTCATCACGGTGCATAAGGCGTCAATCAAGGCGTGCGCTTGCTCATTATGAAGTCGGTAGAATATCGTTTGGCTTTGGCGTCGCGTTGTCACGAGATTGTCTTCGCGCAATTTCGCCAGCTCTCGCGAGAGCCTTGGTTGGCGAATGTCGAGTGTCTTTTCGATTTCGCCCACAGACATTTCCCGATTGCGCAGCTGGCAGCAAATCAGCAACCGGGCGGGGTGGGCGAGAGCCTTTAACAGGGACACCGCTTCATCAGCCAACGGGGCGAGGATATTGGGTTGGAGGCTCATGATCCAGCCTCTGCGTTAGTATAGTACCACGCTCCGCCTTCGTGATCTCCACGTTCATCGGCTGTGGTTCGATCATCTGGCGGGGGGAGCACCATCTGCTGTCCCGGCCGCCAACCTTCAGGGGCCGCCAGACCGCTGCGATCGGAGTCTTGAAGTGCGCGAAGGACACGCAGGACCTCATCCACCGACCGTCCCACATTCATGGGATAGTGAATGCTCGCGCGTAGGATTCCGTTAGGATCAATGATAAACAGCGAACGCACCGTGGCTGTGTCGGTCGAGCCATCATGGATCATGCCATAGATCCGCGACACAGACATGGAAATGTCTTCGATGACCGGGAAACTAACCCTCACCCCAAATCTCGCCTCGATGTCTTTCACCCAAGCGATGTGCGCATAAAGGCTGTCCACCGAAAGTCCCAAGAGCTGGGCGCCGGCCGCGTCAAACGCGTTTAAGTTTGCTTGAAAGCTCAGGAATTCTGACGTGCACACCGGCGTAAAGTCTGCCGGGTGGGAGAAAAACACCAACCACTGTCCACGAAAGTCTGACAGGCGAACACGTCCCGTTGTTGCACGCGCCTCAAACTCCGGCGCAGGCTCATCAATGCGCACGACAGCTTGTGTATCGTTGGTGGCCGAAGAGTTGGCGTCCATCATTCATTCCTTTGTTGCATATTACGTAAAAGATAATTTACAATTCTGTCAACTAACGTCTGATTCAGAGTCATCGGAGAATGTGATGGAAAACTTTACCCCGGCTTCTGCGCTGATCGGAGGCGCACTGATCGGCGCATCCGCCGTTTTGCTGATGGCCACACATGGCCGCATCGCTGGAATAAGCGGGCTTATGTCTGGTTCACTGTTCGCCGAGCGCGGCGATCGGGGATGGCGGATCGCGTTTCTCGCGGGCCTGATCGCAGCGCCTTTGCTCTACGCTCTGGTTGTTGCTCCGCCCGAATTTGTCATGGAGGCGGGCTTGCCACTGACCCTGGCTGCCGGCGCGCTGGTGGGGTTTGGCACGAGGTTGGGCGCGGGATGCACAAGCGGCCATGGCATATGCGGCCTGGCGCGGCTGTCGGCTCGATCCATGGCCGCTGTCGGCGTGTTCATGTTGGCGGGCATGGTGGTGGCCACGCTAATTCGCCCGGTGTTGGGAGGTTAGGATGAATAAAGCTCTGTTTGGCCTCGTCGCCGGCTTCGTGTTCGGGCTCGGCCTCACCATTTCTCAAATGATCAATCCGGAGAAGGTGTTGGGCTTCTTGACGCTTGATCAAAATTGGGATCCATCGCTCGCGCTTGTCATGCTTGGCGCGCTGGTTGTCACCGGCATTGGCTACCGCTTGGTTTGGCGGCGGAAAACGTCATGGCTGGGCGACGGTTTCCAGATTCCCACCGCTCGACATATCGACGCCAAACTCGTGGGCGGTGCGGTGCTGTTTGGCTTGGGCTGGGGCTTAGTTGGACTTTGCCCAGGTCCCGCCATCGCCGCGCTCAGCGTAGGCGGACTACAGGTGGTTTGGTTTGTCCTGGCCATGGTCGGCGGAGCTGCGGCTTACGAAGCGCTTGACCGCATCGCGGCGCACCGTGCGTCTAGCGGCGCGCATCAACTGAGCGACGGCTAGGCGCGCTTGGCTCGGCCGAATGGAGTTAAACCTGGGCAGTGGACTTGCGTCAGATGCAAGGCCACAAACTCCCCATGTTGCTGAACCTCACCACCACACTGGCCCCCGCCACCGACTTAGGGTTTTTGCTCCACAAGCATCCTGATCGCGTGCATGAGACCGAGCTGAGCTTCGGCAAGGCGGTGGTGTTCTATCCCGAAGCGGAGGAAACGCGCTGTACCGCCAGCCTGATGTTGGACATTGATCCCATCGCACTGGTGCGCGGCAAGCGAGACCGGGCGCGATCCAATCTGCTCGACCATTATGTTAACGACCGGCCGTATGCCGCATCGTCCTTCCTCAGCGTCGCCATGGCGCGCACCTATCGCGAGGCGATGGCGGGCAAGAGCAAGGAGCGACCAGAGTTGGCGGCGTCAGCTCTGCCGCTGGAAGCCACGCTCACGCCGCTGCCCGTGCGGGCGCGCGAGACGGACGTGCTCACCGAGCTGTTTGGCCCGTTGGGCTATGAGGTCACGGCCGAGACTCAGCCGCTGGATCCCGTTTATCCCGACTGGGGACAGAGTCCATATCAGACTGTCCATCTCAAGGGGGAACTGCGCCTGTCTGACCTGCTCACCCATCTTTATGTGCTGATCCCGGTGTTGGACAATCGCAAGCACTATTGGGTGTCGGAGGACGAGATCGACAAGCTGGTGAGCAGGGGGGCTGGCTGGTTGGAAACCCACCCCGCGCGGGACTTCATCGCCCGGCGCTATTTGCGGCGCCATTGGATGGCGCGCGAAGCGTTGGCGCTGCTCGATGAACGCGTGGTCACAGAGGAGGATGAGGAAAAGGACGAAGCGCCGGACGCGCTGGAGGAAAAACTCGAAAAGCCGATCCGCCTCAACGACCAGCGCTATGATGCCGTCCGCGATGCGCTAAAAGCCGAGGGCGCGCGCACCATTTGCGACCTGGGTTGCGGGGAGGGCAAGCTGGTGCTGATCCTGCTGAAGGACCCCGCCTTTGATCGCGTGGTCGGAGTGGATGTATCGCCTGTGGCGCTGGAGCGGGCCGAGCGCCGCCTCAAACTCGATCGCATGGCGCCGACCCAGCGCGCAAGGGTCGATTTGCTGCACGGATCGCTGGTCTATGATGATGAGCGACTGAAGGGTTTTGACGCCATCATTTTGGTTGAGGTGGTCGAGCATGTGGACGCCGAGCGCCTGAGCACATTGGAGCGCGTGGTGTTCGCCAACGCCCATCCGCGCCTGGTGATCGTCACAACGCCCAACCGCGAATACAATGCGCTGTTTGAGGGCATGGCCGAAGGCGCGCTGCGCCATCCTGATCACAGATTTGAGTGGACGCGCGCTGAGTTCACCGCCTGGGCCGAGGGCGTGGCTGCGCGCAATGCTTATGCTGTTCGGTTTGCCGGCATCGGCGAGGAGCGCGACGCCTTGGGCCATCCCACGCAGATGGCGGTGTTTGGATTGGATGGGTCTTAATGCACGTCCGCCGCCTCGCCATTGAGAACTATCGCAGTATCCGCAAGCTCAGCTTTCCGTTAAGGCGGTTGAACGTGTTTGTGGGTGAGAATGGGGTGGGAAAGACCAATCTCTATCGCGCGCTCGGCCTGTTGCGCGC
>CAZWVH010000057.1:12514-18945 GCA_964636945.1 uncultured Caulobacterales bacterium
GGTCTGCACGGCCAAGACCGAGGCGGGTGAGAGCGTCGATATTGATCTCGATCTGTTGCCCGGCGAGACCGCATTGGCGCTGATCAAGGACCCAGGCCGTTTCCCTGATCTCGCCCATGTTCGCAACGCCATGGAAGGGTGGCGATTTTATCATGACTTTCGCACCGATGCGGATTCTCCGCTGCGCCAGCCAAGCCTGGCGGTGACCACGCCGACCCTGGCGGCCAATGGCTCCGATTTAGCGTCAGTCCTTGGGACATGCGCGCATTCGGCGGATCGCTTTGAAGAAGTACAGTCGGCTTTCGGTAATGCTTTCCCCGCCGCTGAACTGTGCCTTCTGTCGGCGGAACGCACCTGCAGTTTCGGCGTCCGGTACGCCGAATTTCCCCAGCGTGTGTTCGAGGCCAATGAGTTGTCAGACGGCACGCTACGGTTCATCGCGCTGATCGGCGCTTTGCTTTCACGCCGCCCGCCCGCGGTGGTGGCGCTGAACGAGCCGGAGACCAGCCTTCATCCCGATCTCTTGCCCGCGCTGGCGCATTTGATCGTCAAAGCGGCCGACCGAAGTCAGATTTGGGTTGTGACGCATTCGCACGTCTTGGCCGCCTGCATTGAGGAGTTGGCGGGCGCGCCGCCCCGACGGATCGTCAAGGTGGAAGGACGCACCGAGATCGAAGGCTTGCGCATTGATGGCGAGTTCGACGATTGAACATGCCATGGCCACACTGCATCCCTTCGACCCGTCCATCGCCCCTGACATGCGCGCCACCATCCTTGATCAGCTCACCGAGCTGGAAGACCGCGAGCAGGTGCGCATTCTGTTCGCCATTGAGAGCGGCAGCAGGGCGTGGGGCTTTCCCTCGCCGGACAGTGATTACGACGCGCGTTTCGTCTATGTGCGACCGCTTGACTGGTATCTGACGATCACGCCGGGGCGCGATGTGATCGAACTGCCCATTGAAGACGAGCTGGATATCAATGGCTGGGACCTGAAAAAGGCGCTGGGCCTGTTGCTCAAACCCAATCCGGTATTGCTGGAGTGGCTGTCGAGCCCGATCCGCTACATCTGGCGCGACGAGGCGTGCCAAAAACTGATCGATCTTGCGCGCAAAGTGGGCGCTGGCGTTGGCTGCGTCTATCATTACTATAATCTTGGGGAGAACTTGTACCGCCGCCACGTCAAGGGAGAAGACGAGGTCAAGATTAAGCGCTATTTTTATATTGTACGCCCAGCCATGGCGCTGCGCTGGTTGCGGATGCATCCTGGGAAAATCCCGCCCATGAACTTTCAAGAGTTGGCCGCAGGCGTGGATTTGCCGGACGCTTTGGTTGCGGAACTCGATGAACTATTGAAGCGCAAACGCGTCACGCGCGAGTTGGGCTACGCCGCGCGCATTCCGAGTATTGATCGCTTCATTGAAGACGAGTTCTCGCTAGCTAAAAAATTCACGGAGACAGAGCGCAAGCCGCGTCACGACCTGATGGGCGAGGCGAATGCGCTGTTTCGCGAGTTGGTGAAGGGGGATGAGGCATGACCACCATCTCCATCCCTGACTATTGCTTGGTGCTGCTGGTCGGTCCGACGGGTTGCGGCAAGAGCACGTTTGCGCACCGGCATTTCAAGGAAACGGAGATTGTGTCGTCTGACCATGCTCGGGCGGTGATCGCCGATGATGAGACCGACCAATCCGCCACCCAGGATGCGTTTGATCTCGTCTACTACATCGCCGAAAAACGCCTGGCCGCACGCCGACTGACGGTGATCGACGCCACCAACGTCAAGAAAGAGGACCGCGCCAAGGCCGTTCGCTTGGCCAAGCAATATCACGCGCTCGTGGTCGCCTTGGTGTTCGATATTCGGGAAGACATTTGCCATGAGCGCAACCGATCCAGGCCCAACCGCCAGTTCGGCATTCATGTCCCGCGCAATCATCGCAAAGCGCTGCGGTCAGGTTTGCGCGGCATGGAGCGTGAAGGCGTCCGCTTTATTCATCATTTCAAAAGCCCGGAACACATGGACGCCGTGGAGGCGATCACGCGCGAGCGGTTATGGACCGACAAGCGAGACGTCGCTGGCCCGTTCGACATTATCGGCGATGTGCATGGCTGCGCCGATGAGTTGGAGCAGCTGCTGATCCAGTTGGGCTATGGCGTGGTGACCAAAGGGGAACCGGGCGCGCGCAGTTATGCGGTGCTGCCGTCGCAGGGCCGCATGGCGGTGTTTGTCGGCGACCTCACCGACCGTGGGCCGCGCAGCCCCGATGTGTTGCGCTTGGTCAAGCACATGGTGGATGAGGGAACCGCGCTGTGCGTGCGTGGCAATCACGACGACAAGCTGTTTCGCTGGATGAAGGGCCGCAAGGTCAAAGTCAGTCACGGCCTGCAGGAGACCATCGATCAGATCGAGGCCCAGCCCGGCGGCGCCGAGGCCTTCATCGCCGAGATGAAACCGTTCCTCGACGGGCTGATCAGCCATTATATGCTGGACGATGGCAAGCTTGTGGTCGCCCATGCCGGCCTGCGCGAGGACATGCAGAACCGTTCGTCAGGGAAGGTTCGCTCATTCGCCATGTATGGGGACACCTCCGGCGAGATCGATGAGTTCGGCCTGCCGGTGCGCGCGGACTGGGCGGCGCAGTATCGTGGTCGCGCCAAGGTGGTCTACGGCCATACCCCGACGCCTGAGGCCGAATGGGTCAATGGCGCGATCTGCATCGATACCGGCTGTGTGTTCGGCGGCAAGCTGACGGCGCTGCGTTATCCCGAACTTGAGCTCACCTCAGTGCCCGCGGCGCAGGAATATTATGAACCGATCCGCCCGCTGGCCCCAATTGCGAAAGCCGCCGCCGACGCGACCGCACTGAGGCTGTCCGACGTTTCGGGCAAACGCACCATCGAAACCCGCCATGGCGGACGGGTGACGATCAACGAGGCCCAGTCCGCCGGCGCGCTGGAGACCATGAGCCGGTTCGCCATCGATCCGCGCTGGCTGATCTATCTACCCCCGACCATGAGCCCCGTGGCCACAAGCGACCAGGATGGTTGGCTCGAGCGGCCCGAGGAGGCGTTCTCCCACTATCGCGCGCAGGGTGTGGAGCGCGTTGTCTGCGAAGAAAAGCATATGGGCAGTCGCGCGGTTCTGGTGGTGTGTCGGGACGAGGAGGTGGCCCTCCGCCGATTTAAGAGTGAAGACCGGGCCGGGGTGATCTTCACGCGAACCGGTCGTCCGTTTTTTGATTCTGACCGGGAAGCGGCACTGTTGGATCGTGTTCGCGCGGGCCTCGACGCCGCTGGATTGTGGGATCAACTTGAGACCGACTGGCTCTGCCTTGACGCTGAACTGATGCCCTGGTCAGCCAAGGCGCAAAGCCTGTTGGAGCGCCAATATGCGCCCGTGGCGTCGGCAGCCGAAACGGGGCTTGGCGCGGCGGCGGCTGCTTTGCAAATGGCCGCGACAAGGGGCGTGGATGTGGCGGAAATGCGCACATCGGTCGAGGATCGCCATGCCCGCGCCACCGCTTACGCCGGGGCCTATCGTCGTTATGTCTGGCCGGTAAACACGATTGACGACCTTCGCCTCGCGCCATTCCATATCCTGGCTGCGGAGGGGCGGACCTTCGCGGACCGGCCGCACACCTGGCACATGGAAATGCTCAGCAAACTGAGCCGATTGGATGATCCGATCCTGCACCCGACCGCTTGGCGCGCAGTTGACCTCGGCGATGCTGACGCTTGTGGTGAGGCGGTCGCCTGGTGGGACGCGCTGACCGCCGATGGCGGGGAAGGCATGGTGATGAAACCTGAGGCTTTCGTCGCCCGAGGGGCCAAGGGATTGATTCAACCGGCGGTGAAGGTCCGCGGCCGGGAGTATTTGCGGATCATTTATGGTCCCGAATACGATGCGCCCGAACACATGGCTCGGCTGAAAGATCGTGCGCTCGGCCGCAAGCGTTCCTTGGCCTTGCGTGAGTTCGGGCTGGGTCTCGAAGCGCTCGAGCGCTTTGTGGCCCACGAGCCGCTGGCGCGTGTGCATGAGTGCATATTCTCTGTGCTGGCCTTGGAAACCGAGCCAGTTGATCCAAGGCTTTAGGCCCGTCCGCAATTGGCGCGCACGATTAGGGTGACCCCGCGGGCCGTTCTCTTGTGAGGGCGGACATGCGGCTTATAGCCCCGCGCCTCATATTGGGCGCGGACACGGCCACGACCGCGACGTAGGTGAGCACACCAACCGTGATCAAGATGGCGAGCACAGCAATCGTCGGGGCGCCAACGGGACGCAACACATGTTCCAAACTGCTCACCACGCCGAATAAAATTGCGCCGCCCAACAATGCTGGTGCGCTCATCGCCACCAGATCGCGAGCGTTGAAGGGCGTTAAGAATCGCACGGCGGCTATTTCCAAGGACCACGCAAGAAATAAGCTGAGCGACAATGCCAATGCGGCTTCAGTTGGACCCAGTCGTCCAAATAATGCCAAGAAAACCATGCTCAACACAAACCGGATAGCGTTGATCTTTAGAGCAAAATCAGGCCTGCCCAGGCCGCGGACGATCGACATGTTCGCCGCCGCCACTGACCAGAACACTCCGAGGATGCACAACGCTTTCACTGTGGGAATCGCTGGAATCCACTTGTCGCCAAACACAAACGGAATGAGCACCGGAGCCACGGCGGCCAGGCCCGCATAAGCCGGCACACCAGCAAGTGCTGTGGCTTGGAGCCCACCGCGGGTCGCGGCGGCCACTTTTTCCGGTTGCGCCTGAAGTCTTGAGATCACTGGAAACCATAAGCCCACCAACGGAGCCAGCAATACAGAGCGAGCGGTTTCCACGAGCCGCCAAGAAAGCTGGAAGAAACTCACAGCCAGTGCGCCGCCGCCCATAATGCCGATGACAGCGCGCGGCGCGATGATTTCAATCATCACCAGGGCATGCAGGCTCGCCATGCGGCCACCTGCTCCAATCACGTCCAGGAACTCTCGGCGCGTGAAGCGGAAAGTGGGCAGCCATCCTCCCAAAGAATAGAGCAAGAGCACATCGACAGTCTTTGCCGTGAGCTGCTGGCCGACCAACGCCCAAGCGCCATAACCTTGATACGCCATGACAAGACCGACAATGGCGCCGATAAAGAGGCCCGCCAGCGACCGTACTGCCAATATCCCATAACGCAGCTCGCGCATCAAAAGGGCGGCTGGGACCGAAGATGCTCCGGTGAGCACGACAATGATGCCCAAATAGGGCATGAGATCAGCCACTTGAGGCGTATCGAATGCAGCGGCGATCGGCTGAGCAAGGCCGATCATCGCCAAGGCAAAGAGCCCGCCGCAAATGAGCTGGGTCACCAAAACGGCGTTGGCGTGGCCCTTGTCCAACTTTTCACGTTGGACTACGGCCTCGGTCATGGCCGCGCTCACGAAGATCTCTGAAAATTGCACGGCAAGCATGGCAATGGCAACCGCGCCGAACTCTTCTGGCCCGATCAGCCGCGCCAGGATCGCCCACACCACAAAACGCACGATTTGCTGAATAAAAGTCTGACCATAGGTCATAATGCCGGCGCGTGCGGTGCGCTTGGCGAAACTGGACTGATCTTGGGCGGGGTTTTCGCCGCTTGTGTTGTCGTTTGGCACGCGTCTACGCCCCTCAGATGCATACGAGCAATTCGCAGTGCGAGAAATTAACGTGGAACGCTAAAAAGACCTCGTTCGTTGCCGATGTTTGTCCCGTTCGTTGCCGAGGTGCAACCGTAATTCGCAAGTGCACAATAAACGGACCGAGTTTGGCTCGGAATTCGTGGACATGGCGCCCTTGACCCAAGCGCTGACAGACACTCATCGCCAACTGGAGCGCCAGGACGAAATGATAGATGCGCGCCAGCAGAGTGGGCGCGAAACGCCAAACAATAAGATTGCGGCTAGTCTGTAAACATTGCGCTGACTACGAAATGTGGAGACGAAGTATCGCCAACTATCAAAAACCATCACCAGCACGGCGCCTGCCTCGGCCAATATAGCCAACGCGGCCTTTCAGAACGTGATGAGCGTCGCAATGCCGCGCGGCCGCTCGACAGTCTGGTCTCGCGCTACAGTTTATGAAATGAATGCGGCAAATGCGCGAGTGAGAACTATGACCGACCTACGCAAACTTGTTGTTGACGGCCAAGAGATCGAAGTGCCTGGCGACTATACGCTGTTGCAGGCCTGTGAAGAGGCTGGCGCGGAAATCCCGCGCTTTTGTTATCATGAGCGCCTGTCCATCGCCGGCAATTGCCGCATGTGTCTTGTCGAATGGGAGGGTGCGCCCAAGCCGATTGCGTCCTGCTTTCAGACCGTCAAGGACATGCGCCCCAATCGCGACGGTTCCGCTCCGCGCGTGAACACCAACACTGAGTACGTCAAAAAGGCGCGCGAGGGGGTGATGGAGTTCTTGCT
>CAZWVH010000058.1:0-18932 GCA_964636945.1 uncultured Caulobacterales bacterium
ACAGATCGTGGCGCTATGGCGATCGGGCCGCAGCCTGACTGAACTCGCAGCCGAGTTTCAGCCCTGTGTGGCCACCGTCCAGCCCTGGGTGCGCCAAGCCGAACGCGGTGCAGGTCGCCGGGCTGACGTTTTGAGCAGCACCGAACGCGGTGAGCTTTAAAGGTTGCGCAAAGAAAACAAACGCTTCAAGCAGGACCGCGATATTCTCTCAAAGGGCGAGCCATTGAAGACGTCATTGGTTCAAGTCTAATGGCGAGCGCCTGTTTCGCTCAGAACGACCCGTTCGAGCTTGCCCTCGAACCATTGGCGGGCTGAGCCCTCACCCTCGCGCTCTTCCGATTCATGGAGGCGAACCAGGCCATGTTCCCCATCCAACTTATGGCGAAAACTCTCGGTGCTTCCCGCAGCGGGTTTTACGCCTGGCGAGACCGGTGGAGCTCCATGCGTTACAGATAATCCCACCTTCACTTTGGCTTTGATAATTGATGCTCACAATCTGCAATCTCGGGCAACTACAACGTATGTTGAGAGCCGGACAACACGACTTGGCCCCTGCCAGAGGTCGCGGTGACAACCAGGCCGCCGATTGGAAAAATGCAACGAGTGAACACGCGGCGCCCGTCATTGATGAAAATCTCAACCGAGCAGGCGTCCCACAGCACCTCTAGCTTCAGAGCCGATAGATCGGTTGGTGTAGGTGTGGCCGGCATAGACCCGCCATGGTCGTGCAGGCTGAGCGCGCCGGACTCCGAATCCCACACCAATGTGAGATGCTCAGTTTTGGCGTCGCGGATGGCAAGTTCAAATACACCGCGGTCTACTGTTTCAACCGCCAACCGCATAAGCTCCGCAGCGCCGGGAGAAAAACTCGTCAAGTCAGCGACCTCACCCTCGCCGATGGATCGACGTGGAAGATCAAACCGTCTTTGAAAATGGTCAATCAGAGCGGAAACTGGACGCTGACCGAGCCTCCATACGCCATGTTCTTGAAACAGAAAAATTTCACGCGGAATGGTCATGGCTCCGCGCCAAGGGCTCGTGGGATAACTGCGCCCCGTTTGATGATTGCTCATCCAACCAACCCAAATAGGGTTGGTATGGTTGTCGGGCAGATTAGACCAAGTGATGGCCGCATAGAAATCCCGGCCAAAGTCAGCAATCTGACAACTTACGGCATCGCCTTCGCTGTCGGGAGTAAAGCTGTAGCCGTCGAACTCACCGACGAAGTACTGGGCGCCGGATCCTCCCGCGACCAGGTCTCGATCAACATCAACCTTTAGCACCCAGCGTGCTCTTCCGGTCGGCGCTTCGTCGGGAACTTCAAACAGGGCCGGGCACTCCCATTGCCCCCCTGTCGATCCGGCTGGTCCAAATACGCTGACGCGCGCCCAATCGACCAGGTTCGTTGATCTATAGATCTCAACTTGATGTTGGCGAGGTAAAGCAATCGCCATGACCCAACCACGTGATGGCGCATGCCAAAAAACATTGGGATCGCGATGATGTTCCAGGTCCAGATCGATGAGTGGATTATCGCCATACATAATCCAACTGCGGCCCTGGTCATGGCTATAGGCCAAACACTGGGACTGCCGATTGGCCTCATCATGATGGGCGGTAAAATATGCGAGCAGCGGTGGATGAAGTCCATCGCCAAGACCACTTGTATCGCTCCAATCCACCAGCGCGCAGCCAGAGAACACCATAAATTCACGCTCAGGAATGGCGAGGGGAAGCTCTGTCCAACTAACCAAGTCAGCGCTCACTGCATGGCCCCAGCTCATATGGCCCCAAGAGTTGCCGTGGGGGTTATACTGGTAGAAGAGGTGATATTCACCCTCAAAATACACCAATCCATTGGGGTCATTAATCCAGTTTCGCCAAGGTGTAAAATGAAGATGAGGACGCCAATCCGCAGTTTCTCCCTCTTTATTAACTTCACGGACAATAGGTGGTGCAGCAGTCATCGTCTCACCAAGATTTAATGGGTTTCAAGAGCATTGTGGACTTGGCGGCCATGGGCCAGTGCAGCTCCATCTTCCGCAAATACGTGCATTTGGTTAATGTCAAAACTCAGACCGACGTGTTCACCAGGACGGACGCTGGCGGTGTGATCGCGAACCCGAACCGCGACGGAATCCTCTGCTCCCTCAACGTCTAAAAACGCAAACGTCTCTGCGCCAAGTCGCTCCAATTCGAGCACTTCGCCATGGAGTAGAGCGTTGTTAGGGTCCGCAAGCCAACAGTGCTCTGGTCGCAATCCAATGACCAATTCTTGATGTTCGCCAATGAGGCCAGGATGAGCGAAGTCAATTTGAGTTGTTCCGTCGCGTCCGTTGGGGATGGAGACGGTGCATGTTCCGTTGTTGTCAGTTTGAGGCGTGGCGTTGAAGAAACCCATTTTCGGCGTGCCAATAAACCCGGCCACGAATCGATCCGCCGGGCGCTCGTATAACTCCATCGGCTTGCCAATCTGGCGAACCCGGCCCGCCTCCAGGACAACAATGCGATCGGCGAGCGTCATCGCCTCAACCTGATCGTGAGTGACATACACCACAGTGTTCATGAGGCGGCGGTGCAGCCTGCCAATTTCCATGCGCATCTGGACGCGCAGCGCCGTGTCGAGATTTGAGAGTGGTTCATCAAACAGGAACACATTCGGCTTACGGACGATAGCGCGGCCAATGGCGACGCGCTGACGCTGGCCGCCCGACAATTGGTTCGGTTTGTGGCCTCGCAAATCCTGCAGCTGGAGCACATTGAGGGCTTCATCCACACGGCGTCGCCGTTCGTCTTTGGCCTTCTTGGCCAGTTTTAGACCAAAACCGATGTTTTCCTCGACTGTCATGTGCGGATACAGCGCATAGGATTGGAATACCATCCCCACGCGCCGTTTAGCAGGTCCAAGTTGATTGACCACAGCACCGTCGAAGGCAAGTTCGCCGGACGTAATCTCCTCAAGGCCCGCGATCAGCCGCAACAATGTCGATTTGCCGCAACCAGAGGGACCCACCAGCACAAGGAATTCACTGGGTTCGATCGTCAGATTCACGCCTTTGATAATGTCTGTCGATCCAAACGACTTTCGGACGTCCCTTAATTCAACTTTCGCCGGCATGTTGAGTTCCTCCCCTTAGCCCTTTACGCCACTGCCAATAACGCTGCGCACGAACCAACGTTGGAACACGATAAATGCCAGCAAGACCGGGATTGTGATCAGGCTGGCATACGCCATCACCTCACCCCACTGGGTGCTGCGTCCGAAAAACTGCTGCATGCCGACCATGAGCGGTCGCGCGTGTTCGCCTGGGACCGTGATAACAGGCCACAGATACTGGTTCCAGGCGGCCAGCGATTGCAGGATTGTCACCGTTGCGATGACGGGCAGGGAAAGTGGAATGATCACATGCCAGTAAATCTGTAGCGGGGTTGCGCCATCAATATATGCTGCTTCATCAAAATCTTTCGGAATTGATTTAAAAAATTGATAGAATAGAAATATCGAAAAGGCATTGGCGACAAATGGAAAAATCTGAACATGATGTGTATTGAGCCAAGAGCCAGTAATATGGATGCCGCCACTGTCTGCGGCCAATCCAGGTAAACTTGCGACCATGAGCATCATGGGCACAGCGATAGCTTCCAGTGGAATTATAAGTAGAATAACCAAAAGCGTCAACACTAAACCTTTGCCACGCCATTCCAAGCGAGCCAATGAAAACGCCGCAAGGCTATTAACGATCAACCCTAGGCCTACTGTTGCTACGGTAACAATTATAGAATTTAGCATATACCGGCCAACGCCGCCGCGGGCAAATACATTTTCGTAGTTTTCAAAATTTAAACCACCGATGGGCAAGAAGGCGCGAAATGATTCAAGGTCGTTAAATATCTGATCATTTGATTTGAGTGAGGCTGAAAGCATAAATAGAAAAGGAAATATGAAAATAAACGCGAACAGCGCCGCCAAGGCATACATTGCAAATTTCATCGCATACTGGGAATGTGCGAATGGAGTCATGATTAGTTCTCCTTACGCGAAAAGTAACGCTGTTGTAGGACCGCGATCGTTGCGATCAGAACAAAGTAGATTACGGTGATTGTGGAGCCATAGGATATGTTCTGTTCTCGTACGCCGCGCTGAATGGCGTGGAACATGACAGTGGATGTGGCGTTTTGCGGTCCGCCTTGGGTCATGACATCGACCTGAGTAAACAGACCAAAGGCAGCTATTGTGGTGACAATGACGACAAAAGCGATTGTGTGACGCAGACCTGGCAAGGTGACGTGGACGAAACGCTGCCAGGGATTGGCGCCGTCAATACGTGCAGCGTCGTAAAGCTCCTTCGAGATGCCTTGGAGGCCAGCGAGGAAGATTAGCATTTGAAAGCCCGCCCCCTGCCATGCTGACATCACAACAATTGAGGGCATCGCGGTTTGCGGCTCACCGAGCCAATCAATTGGTTTTATAAAACCAAAACTTATCCATTCGAGGAGTTTGTTTATGAGACCAAGATCTTTATTTAATAGAAACGCCCAAACCACTGCAACGACGACCATGGACATGACGACTGGGGAAAAGTATATGGCGCGAAGCGCAGTCTGTCCTTTAAGTCCCGAGTTGACGATCAGCGCGAGTGTGAGAGCCAATGTACACTGCAGCGGCACTACCATTAGCGCGAATAGGAATGTGTTGACGAGTGAGCGAATAAACACTGGGTCACTTGCAAGCAGTACAATGCGATGATTGGCGATCGTAAACACGCTAAGTGGGCGGAAGCCGTCATACTTTGGCTCGGTGCGTGTGATGTCGCGGATCCTTTTAAAAGACAATTGATTGTCTGCGTTTCGAATCAGGCTGCCACTATCATCGCGTTGCGGCGATTGCACCAGCAGCGTCATGGCCAGAATACGCTCGTAATTTCGGAGTCCTACAAACTGACCATCGGTTGGCGACATCAGTTTCTGATTTGTGAAAGTTAGTGCGACCGCCATCATAAATGGAATGATTAAGAAGACTAAAAGTCCAAGCGCAGCCGGGCCTCCAAGCATTGTCGCGTAAAGCTTCGATCCGCTGCGCAGCGCTGAAGGGGTCATTGGGGGGCCCCCTCCGCAAGCAACCGGCGGCCAAAGCCATCATTATCGTCAATCACCGCTTCGATTTCATCAACTGCATCGTCCAATGCATCGCGAACGTCCTTTCCCGTCGTGATATCGCGCATGGCGCGCAGCCAGGCGTTCGAGATTGCCGAAAAGGCCGGAGTTGCCGGGCGTTCGCGCGCAAAGCGGCGCATCAGTTCATAGAAGACCCGCCATTCTCCAGATTGGTGAAACTTGTCTGTAAGCGCTGCGGCCGCCCCAGTGACGGGAATCATGCCCGCGGCATCCGACATGGCTGCGATCTCACCGGGAGTCATCAGAAAGTCGATGAATGCTGCAGCGCCGTCGGCATGTTCACATGTAGAGCTTATCGCCCATTGCCAGCTTCCTCCGCCAATGACGGGGCCGTGACCAAAATCGGGAGGCGGAAGTATCAGTAATTCGTCACGGAAAGTTTCCGCATAAGCCGGCGCCCACCAGTTACCCGTATAGGCCATGGCGGCGCGACGCTTTTGAAATGCACGTTCGTCAGGCTCGTATCGACTGACATAGCCATGCTCGAATAATGATTGAAACCATTCTGCAAATGAAACGGCTTCCGGCCCGTTCAACACGCCTTCGGCGCGGGACATCGTTTGCCGATCAATAAGATCACCGCCAAAGCTCTGCAACATGGGGCTGAAGGCGTACGTCCACCAGTCGGCTTTCACATCGCGGGTTTGGAGATCCAGCGGAAAATCAAACTCGCCCGTCTCTTTCAATGCGGCGAGCAACGCGTCGAATTCTTGCTTCGTCCAAGGCGTGTCCAAGGAGGGAATGCGAGCGCCGACCGTCACTAAGTCGGAACGAAGGGCGTAAATCGCGAGAGCAGCATCAAACTGGCCGACGGAATAAATCTGCCCTCGAAAGCGACCAATCGCGGCGGAACTGACGCCCTCCAGCGTCTTTGCGGAGACCAGGTCGTCGATCGGTTGCAAATGACCAGCCCACACAAAGCTTGGAACCTGAGGGTGATCGACCGTCAAAATGCACGGTAAACGGCCAGCAAGCGACGCAGCCATGACCGATTCGGTATAAGCGCCCTGCGGGATAGACTGGTCCTCGATCCGCCAGATATCTTGGCTCGCATTAAAGCGTGCAATGACCGCCGCGGTGGCTGCTTCTTCTGCGTCGCCGACTTGGTGCTTCCATAATGTCAAGGGGATTGCGCTGGTTTCAGGCTCATTGCGGCTGCAGGCGCACAACAGTCCCAAAACACACAACAAGAGCGCAGTCCTGGCCTTAGTAAGCATGGGCGTTCTCGTGAGTCACAGCACTCCTGGTGCGCGCCAGCTCATAGGCGCCAAGCAGTCCCGGCGCGACGTCAGTCAATCCCGGCGGCGTGATCAACACATCCAGGTCTCGCTCAATTGAGCTCAATGCATAATCCGCCAACATCGCTTTAAGCGTGGTGCGTACGCGCCCATACAGGCTGCGTCTTTCAAACACGCCCCCGCCGATTACAATGCGTTGTGGGCGCAGCGTGTATATCAGATTGGTGCATATCGCCGCCACATAATGAGCTTGCATCGGCCAAGCCGGATGATCCTCAGGCAGGTCTTCTGGACGTTGGCCCCAGCGGTCCTGCATAGCCGGACCGCAGGCCAGGCCCTCAACGCAGTCGCCATGATAGGGGCAGCGCCCGGCAAAAGTATCGCCCGAAGCGCGCGAGACGCGCATATGGCCAACTTCAGCGTGACCCAGTCCGCTGATCAGCTGATTATTGACAACCAGGCCCACCCCAATACCGGTGCCCACAGTCATGTAACAATGAGTTTCACAGCCTTGGGCCGCACCAAGGCGACCCTCAGCTATCGCAGCGCAATTGACGTCGGTATCCAAAAATACGGGAGCGCCGAGTGCGTCTCGAAATGCCGAGAGCATATTGACGCCCGACCATCCCACCTTGGGCGTGGACACGATGGACCCATAAGCTGAGGAAGTCGGGTCCAAGTTCAGTGGGCCAAAACTGGCAATTCCTGTGGCGGAAACATCGCCATGTTCCTGCGCCGCCTGGTGAAGAAACTGTCTGGCTGCACGCAGTGTCTCATCGGGCGTAGTCGTAGGAATTCGCGTGCGCGCAACGATCTCACCATCGTCGCGGAACAGTGCACAGATGAACTTTGTGCCTCCCGCCTCAATCGCGGCGTAATGGGATATCGCCATACGTCATGTCCCGACCCATGTGCTGCTCCAGGCCCAAGAAGGGCGGCCAGGTTGTTCGAAAACCAAGATGCGTTCTCGAAACAACGCTGGCCAGTTGGGAGAAGCGACGTTGAACCGGCAAACGCATTTGAACACCCAATCGCATTTGCCCGGTCGCATTCGTGATCAATCCGGTTGTTGCTGCGTTGCACTCATATGGACGTGATCAAAACTGACGAAACCACATCCGCCCGACTCCTCGTCGAACACTTCGATCTGCACCATGCTGCCGGCTTGCGCCGTCAGGTCAATGGTCGCCCAGTCGTCATCTCCGTCAATGGCCGCGGGCCCACAGGAGTTGGGTGTGTAGGACGCAATAACGGCGTCGCTCATGTCCAAAACACGAAGTCCAACGGGGACACTGCCATTGCCGCCGGCCATCAGAAAATTCAAATAAGGTCGGCTTGCGTCAACCATAAAGGCAGGAGAGGTCAGAGTTCCGACAGGGGCGTCACAGCCCGACGCGTTATTGTTCAATTCGCATGTACTGACGGCGCGCAGACCAACGCGCGCTGAGCCGGACACGCCCTGCCATGCGTCGGCGCCAAGACGCGGGCCGAAGTCATCCGTTGCCGTCCAATTGTTTGTCGTTGCATCATCGAAATCGCCAATGACTTGGTCGAAGCCATCCTCGGGCAAGGTGACGTTGAATCCAAGTTTTGCCTCCACGGCTGGCGTCAGTGTCGCCACGCCGCCATCCTGTCCCGTTCCTGCCGGATTGAAGGCTGCGGGCGCCTGGTAGAAGTGATCGAAACTGACAAAACCACAACCGCCAGGTTCATCGTCGACAAGCCTAAGCTGTATGAATGCATCACGCAGGGCCGAGATGTCGACGGAAGTCCAGTCCTCGTCGCCATCAATAAACGCCGGACCGCACGAGTTCGGCGAATAGGAGTGAATGACGTCGCCAAAAGTGGTAATCAGTTCCATGCCCACCGGTACTGATCCATTGCCGCCGGCCATCAAGAAGTTCAAAAAATCTTGGGTGACCTTGAACGATGGGGAGGTGAGCGTTCCCACGGGGGCGTCGCAGCCAGAGGCGTTGTCGTTCATTTCGCACGTGCTTACTGCCCAATCGCCCAGCCGTGCAGCTTCAGGAAACCGCGTTGTGCCTTGCCAGCTGGTTTGCGTGGGGCTGGCAAACGCACCGGTGGCCGTCCAGCCACGCTTTTCAATCATATCGACCGGATTTTCAAAGCTCGCGCCAATTATCAGACCCGAGATCGCCGCGTCTTCGCTTGATACGTTGACGGGGGGCAGAGGCTTGGTGACGGACGCCGCCCTCAGTCCCCTCGCTTTATCGGTCATATAAAAATGATCGAAGGAAACGAAGCCGCACCCGCCGGACTCTTCGTCGAAGATCCGCAGTTTGGCTTGCTCACCGATCAGGCCGCTGGTCTCGAAGTGGACATAGTGCTGGTCGCCGCGGATCACTGGGTCGCCGCAACTGTTTGGCGTATAACGACCCAACACCGTATCGTCCGCAGCCAAAAGGAGTTCGACGCCGACATTGTTTACGCCGTTTCCTCCTGACATGAGGAAAGTGATGGAATCCTTGGTGACTTCAAAGTCCTTGATCAGGATCGTTCCTTGGGGCGCATCACAATCGCCTGGAGTTTTGGTGATTTCGCAGGTGGAGACGGCGGCGTCTCCAATCCGCGCAGAATCCGGACCTTCAAACACGTTCCAGCCGCCAGCAGCAATGTCAGGATCCGCGAATACTCCCGTTACCTCATAGGTGTCATCATCCTGTTGAATCAGCAGAGGAAACTCGAAACTGCTTAAGACGTTTTCTTGCACGAAAGTGGTGTCGTCAGTGGTCACAAGATTTGAGGTCTCG
This sequence comes from uncultured Caulobacterales bacterium, assembly GCA_964636945.1. Classification (GTDB taxonomy): domain Bacteria; phylum Pseudomonadota; class Alphaproteobacteria; order Caulobacterales; family Maricaulaceae; genus CAZADA01. The sequence continues at coordinate 9,185 of CAZWVH010000058.1, forward strand.
GGTATCGCATCTCCTGGAACGTCAAGCACCGTAACACTGACCGCAAGAGTGGACGGCGTCGTAAAGGTATCGTTCGCGGCGATAACGACCTCGTAGACATTATCCCCATCGGCATCTCCGGGGGCCTCAAAATCGGTGGGCACTGAAAACGATAAAGTCCCAGCATTGCTGATTGAGAAACTGGCGCGGTCAGCGCCGTCTAGGCTTAGCGTGAACGGGTTTCCTTCTTTGTCGGTAACTGTGTAGGTCGCCACTGTGCGGATGTTTTCGTCCAACGAGACCGAAGTTGGTCCAGAAATCATGGGCGCAGTGTTGACAGGCAATTCGTCTTCGTCCGGCAAATCCGACCCACTGCAGGCTGCAAGCACCAACAATGAGGGCGAGATTCTCAAGAGTGTCTTCTTCATGGCGTTCCCCAATTCATTATTATGTTTGGCGACTAGAAACGGTAGGTCAGCATGGCCCGTGTGGTGCGCCCAAAGAGGGGACGCGCCACTCCTCGGTTGGTCGCGCCATTGGGTCCTTTGAGGTCGACGAACAACGGATCGCCCTCGGTGAATGACAATTCGTCAGTTATGTTCGATACATGCACCTGGAAGGCGAGATCTTCGTTGAAGTCCCAAATAAAACCGCCATCAATGTGGAAGTAATCGGGGTATAAAGTTACATCAACATCACGCGATTCCGAGAAACGCTCACCAAAGTATGTGTACCGGAAGTATGGTTTGAACGGTATGCCAAGTAGAGGTTTTGTGTCGTAGGAGCCACGGATGTTGATCAGGGTATCGGCTAAGCGACGCGGTGTTCGGCCATCTTCGCCGATTTCTTCAAATTCATACCCCACGATGATGTCGTTTTGGCGGATTTCGCGAACAGTCCTGAAATTTGCGCCAACGATTTGAGGGTCTTGGAAAACCAAATTACCAGAAAGTTCCAAACCCTCGATGAAATTTGGTCTCCAAGCAGCCTCAATCTCAACGCCTATGTTTTCCACGCCCCGTTCAAAAAACTCACGCACCTCGGGACAAGTATTAATGTCCGGAACGCCGTCATTCACCGTGCACGACGGATCAGTAAAATCACGGTAAACGACGCTTTCTTGTCTCGGCGTAAATTCATTATAGAACACCGCAATTTGTGTGTCCCAGGTGTCAGCGTAGTACCGAACACCTGTTTCGTATTGCATGATTTCTTCGACTTGCTGTTCCTGCCGACTGGAGTCGACGCGAAACTCGTTCAAATCTTCAAAGCTAGGGAGGCGGAACGAACTGGAAACCAGGCCATACACGGCCATTTCGTTGGAGAAAGAGTAGTTCGCGCCCACGGACCAACCAAAGCCGTCAAACGAATCGTCAAGGACCCTGCGGCCAGTAGGCAGGAACACCTCATCGTCTGCGGTGGTGTCTTCTGGTGATCCCGGGGTCACGGAAGCGGGTGTTTGGTCAGATCCCGCAGTAATATTGCGATCTCGGCGAACAACGTTGGCTTCCAGGTCTTGCCATCGGAAACCAATATCGAACTTCAGTTTATTATCGAGGGTTTCCCAATGATCCAGTATGTAAAAGGCGTGACCTTGGGCGGCGATGTCCGAGGTGTACCCGAAGAAGCCGGGGAGAATGGCGCCGTCAAGCGTTAGCGACGGACCCACGACATTGCCATTTTCATCTAAGCCTCTCAAATCGACCAGGCGCGATTGTTCTTCGATGGACGAAACGAGTAGGCTGGATTGGAAATTCTGATTAACGCTGTAATCGCTCGCATAGGCGCCGAAGGTCAGATCATGGCTGCCGAATGCATTGAACGTCTTGGTTGCGCGCACATCGAACGATGCGCTTTCAGCCTCAGACGTTGTAATGAATGGCAACAGGAAATTGAGCAGCGTGTCATCGGCAACGCGTGCTCCGTCATCCAAATAAAAGGCCCCCACTGAATCCGCGATTGCGAAGTTCTCAATGAACTCGTCGCGCGTCACGCCGACGAACTCGTCGGGGCAGTTTTCCGAAACGTCGAAAAACCCAGCTAGTTTTGCGGCATCGCACTCGCCTCTCAACGCTTGTCCGTAAGCTGGCGATACAACGTCATTCTGATAGCGGGCATTGAGAAAGCGCTCGGCGCTGGTGGTGTCATTGCCGGTAAACATGGCGTTGAAATTGTTTGTACCATTGGTGACGCGCAGACCGGACGAAAGCTCCCATCCCGAATCGAAGGATTTTCGCACCTTAAATGTGAAGATGTCGAAGTCGGCGGTTAACCCATCCGATAGGTCAATTTCGCGACGGCCATACTCGCCCAGTTGGGTGAAGACCCGGTTGAAGGGTGACAAAACTGAACCATCGCCAAAGTCAATGCCCAATTCAAATACTTCGTCGGTCTTAATCTCTGTTGGGTTTTCTGGTGTCCCGCGCTCAGTAAATGCCGGAATTTGGAACGGAACGTTCTGATAAAACGCCGTGGTGTCGTCAATGAACAGGCCGTGAAGTTGCAGCTCCAGCGAGCCATCGTCGCTAGTGAACACCAGATTGCCGCGGATTTGCCCGCCTTGGTCAGCAGTAAATCCAACATCGCGCAAGCCATCGCTCGTTCGATAGAAACCGCCGACAGCAAATGTCAGGTTTTCATTTATGGGGCCGGAGTAGAAAAGATCGTTTCGGATGAATCCATAATCCGCGACTTCGAGCTTGTAGCCGCCCTCAAACTCTTGACCGCCTGTGCGTGTGATATGGTTAACGGTGGCGCCCAATCCGTTTGAATGGAGGATGCCCCCGGTGCCGCCCTTCACCACTTCCACCTGTTGGGTCATAATGTCGACGCGGGCGGCGGCGTCATTATTCATAAACTGGACTTCGGGTTCCTCGAACCACGGTAGGCCGTCGATCAATTGTGGCGCATAACGATATCCGCCGGTTACCGGCAAGCCGCGTACCGTGATATTGTTGCTCGCTTCACCGGCCGTGCTGCCTTCGGCAAAAATGCCGGGCACATTTTGGAGTAAGTCCGCTGTACTTATCGGCGCAAGCTGTTCGATATCCGCGGGGGAGAAAGTATTGATTGTAAATGTTGCGTCTTTCTTCGAGGTGGCTTGCGCAACGCCCGTGACAATAATTACGTCTGCATCATCGCGATCTTCAGACTCTTCGCGCGGCGGCGATTGCTCATCTTGCGCAAGTGTTGGCCCCGCTAGACTGAGTGCAATGACCGTTGCAGACACGGAGCCAATGAGCCCGCGACGCAAACGCGCATGAAGGTCTGCCATGTTGTTCCTCCCCGACCACATTCTTCAGCGGCCCTATCGTGATTGTTCGCGGCGCTTCCGCGATTGGCATGAGTGTCGAATCAAGACGTCGACGTCGTCAAGATAAAAATGTCGACGTCGTCATTCGTTTAAGGTGCGTGACTTTTTTGCAATAGCGCGATGGGCTCGGCTACCATTCTGCGAAGCGGACCGCAGGGGCGGTGAGGAGATTCAACTTGGTAAGCATCAAGGATGTGGCGCAACAGGCGGGCGTTTCTGACAAGACAGTGTCCCGTGTGGTCAATGACGAGGAGGGCGTGAAGCCAGCGACGCGCGAACGTGTTCAAAAGGCTATTGATCAGTTGGGCTATGTGCCCAATCAGGCAGCGCGCCTGATGCGATCGAATCGATCCGGCGTTATTGGCGTGATGACTGACGTGGTTGCAACAACACCCAACTCAGTTGAATTGATCGGTGGCATGCAAGACTGTCTCGCTGAAGCGGGTCTAGCAGTGTTGATTGCCAACACCGGCGGCGCCAAGAGCGGCGAACTCGGTGTCTGGCGGACCTTCCGCGAACACCGAATCGACGGTGTTCTTTATGCAACCATGTTTCATCGTCATGTCCAGTTTGCCGTCGATCAACCGCCGCTGCCGACGGTTTTGGTGAACTGTTCAGCGCCAGACCATCCCGATATCGCTTCAGTTGTTCCCGACGACTTTGAGGGGGGATACGTCGCGACCCGTTATCTGCTGCAATCTGGGCATCGGCGGATTGCCTATGTGACACTCAACCCGCAAATCGTCGCCGCGAAGCTCAGGGGCGCCGCCTTCAAACAGGCCTTCGAGGAGACGGACGCACTGATTGACGAAGGTCTAATTCGGGCGGGGATCACTGGACCGGTCGGGCAGGAGCAAATGTGCGCATTCGACATTGCCCTAGACCTGCTTGGTCTCCCAGCAAACCAACGTCCCACTGCAATCATGTGTGGTAACGATGAAATTGCCCTTCAGATTATCTGCGCTGCTTACCAATTGGGTCTTAGCATACCCGATGACATAGCAGTAATGGGGTTTGATGACTTTACGATGATTTCCACCCGAGTTGTTCCCGCGCTCACAACGGTAGCGCTGCCGTACTATGAAATTGGCCAGCGGGCTGCGGGTAAACTTTTGAAACTTCTTTCCGGCTCCGAATTCAACCTACTTGCGGACAAAATTCCATGTCCACTCCAGGTGCGAGAAAGCGCTTAGTCCATTTCTCCGGCTAAACCAACACTCCAGCTCGTATAGATACACCGGCAATCACCGCCCAAGCTGCGGAGATTTCAGTTTGCTATTGAGGTCTCCGCAATGGCCAGAGTGTGATGCGGTTTAGCGGCAACGCTGCATCCGCAGCCACAACCCGGACGCCAGTCGCCTCTTTGCGTGTCGGATAGGCTCGGAATGAGAACGCCGCAGAATCGTTGACAAAGACTTCGACGACCGAACCATCAACGTAGGCGCGCAGCTTTTCGATTGGGCCAAAGGAGTCTCGATGGTAAACACCAGAGAGAACGCGCGGCCCTTCTTCATCTGCTACGGCAAGGGTCGATCGAGATTTATCGAGCGTGACCGCCCCCGTTTCGGTGTCGATCAAAACACGGGTGATTTCCTGACCATCAGGGTGGACCAGCACCTCTAAACCGATGACCCCATCTAAGGCCGGCTGGGCGAATTCAACTTCGAGCTCATAAGCTGCGTGTTCGTTCGCCACCTCAATCGACGCGTCTGTCAAGGGTTGCTCGGGCGAAATCTGGAGAGGTTCGCCGCGCAGGCCCATAAGTTCTGGAGCTGGGGCTTGGCCAAGGGTCTGACCATCGGGCATGAGGAACCAAACGCGGGGAAAACTGAATGTGTGCGCCCAACCTGCGTCTTCCTGGGATTGGGGGGATCGACGTTCGTCCACAATACCGATCGCCCTGAGGCGACCGTCTTCGGCGCGTTCGACGGTGGGAGCGAGATGGCCGGGGATCAGATCCAACATCTTTGGTTCAACGGAAAAGGGATGGAATTGTTCGCCATCCCAGCGTCCGGTCCAATACACGCTCCTCGTCGCCATATCGCCATACTTTGAAACATCGCCGCCAATCGGCGCGACGGACAATACCCACACGTCGTTGGTCAAGGGTTCAAAAACCGGCATTTCCCAGATGACTGAACCAACATCCATGCGTCCGTAGCGCTCAGAGACAAAATCCTCCCTATGGCTCCAACGTCCGCCGTCTTCACCTGCCTCCAGCACCCAATAATCAAGCCCGCCGCCGCTTGCGAGGGCGGCGCCTATGATCATGTGCCATGTTCCACCGGATCGGAACAGGTACGGGTCCCGGAAGTCGTTCACATAGCGTGTGTTGATTATCGGGCCCATCTTTGACCAAGTTCGGAACTCGGGGTCTTCGCTCACCGCCATGGCGACGCCCGGATTGCTGGCCTTCAGGCGCTCAGAGTGATTGACGCTGGTATAGAACGCAAACGCCTTGCCGCCGTCGATGATCACATCGCCAGACCAAATGCCCTTCTGGTCAAACCCAAAATCGTCAGTCTGCAGTTCAGGCCAAAGTGCATCAGGCAAATGCCGCCACGTCAGCAAGTCCTGGCTGGCCATGTGTCCCCAATGCATCTGCGTTTTGTACGGCCCGTTGGGCGTGCGCTGGTAAAACAAATGCCATGTGTCGCCGTTCCGTACCATGCCGTGTGGTTCGTTTGTCCAATTGGCGGGTGGCATGGCATGGAAGCGAGGGCGCAGATGGTCGCCGGAGAACCGACTTTCCGGCACGGCGATCGAATCCATTGGGTCGGGAAGCGATGCGGCGTATTGCTGATAGTGGCTGTTAATCTCAGCATCAGTCAAAGCGCGATCGTACAGCGTTAACTCATCATAGGCGGCATTAAGACGGTTGATTGTAAAATTAAGGAACTCGACTTCCTTGGCGCTTCGCGCCAGGACAAGCGGCGCTTGCGCTGAACGAAATTTAGCGCCTTGACGTAGGCGCTTAGCGGCGATCTCAACCCCGTTCAAAAACAGACTTGCGGTTCCCCGCTCGTGATCAATCCGCGCGGCAATGTGAGCCCACTCGTACTTCGGCAAAGGTGAAGGGGCGGCGACCTCAATGCGGCCGCGTGTGGTTGAGACCCAAAATCCCCAGTGGCCATATGTATCGATATAAAGATCAAATCCGTTGCGCCCATCGGTTTGATTGGCGATTGACGAAGGGGACAGTCTATTGACCGGAACTTCCAGATCAGAAGGGTAACTCTCCAAGATCAGCCAAGTACTAATCGTAACGCTCTGTGCACCAGAAAGATCAATTGAGGAGGACGCCCAGCTTGAAAATCCGTCCGTGCGCCAAGCCATGCCCGATACGCCAGGGACCGCATCCGGGGCTGGAAACTGAGTTGAAATGTTTATGGCGTCACCAGTTGGGATTGAATCAGCGAGGAACTCGAAAGAGCTCGAAAGTTTGGGTGACCGAATGTCATCAACGCTCTGCGCCCGGACCGTCGCCGTTGAGAATCCAGCTCCCATAAACAATGCGGCCAATACGCTGATCACATATTGCATGGCGGTGTTGTCCTCCCTTTGTTGAGGGCGCCAAAGAATGACGACGTTGTCAATATATTAATTGACGGATGATCGTCCGTCAGGGCTTTGTTTTTGGCTTCACGAATGTGGCTCGTCGCCTCCCACCGCCTAGAAGATGAGCGCGAATGATTGCAGACTGAGCTGATTATCGGGGGCACAATGCGCTTCTCCGACGGTGAAACTTCTAATCCGACGGTTGCAGGTTCGAGTCCTGCCGGGGTCGCCATGTTGTCATGAGACCATTGCCGACCCGCGGCTGACCGTCGCGGCCGCGGCGTTCACACATGGCGCTCAGAGATTCAGAGATAAAGATGAGAGCAAATTTCAAATCACGCGTTGGCATTCGGGCAGGCGATGGCCGCGCAGGGTCAAGGTGGCGGTGGCGCCCCTCATTTGAAACGATGTGCCTTCAGGCTCAATCGAATCATACCGTGCGCCGGACCGATCCCTGGCGCGAGTCATGAACACGTCGCGTCCGTCCACGCGCAAAGCCGCCGTATCGCCCATCGCGCCAACCACGATCAGCGATTTGTCGCAGCGAAATGTGCTCGCGAACAATTGGGGGGTAATCTCTTGCAGCGCAATCTCGCCAAGTTCGGCGCCCGTTGCGCTGGCGGTCACGGCATTGAGCGGGCTCACCCACATGGCGTCACCGTCGCTGGCAAGGGAAACCTCAATTTCAAGCGGCTCGCCTTCGCCGATGCTGGCTTGGTCCAGCTCGAATGAAAACGGCAATTGCTCCGTATTCTGGTTGACGTTGATCCGCTCGGTGAGGATCGCGCTTTGATCGGCTTTGGAACGCACTTCAAGGGTGGCGACGCCGCTTTCTGGGAAACGTGATTGGCCCTGAATTGTCAGTTGACCCGAGATTTCGGGCTGGGGAGGCGCGGGCGGCGGAGCGGGTTCGGGATCAGGTATAGGATTGGGCCTGGCCTGCGTTTGTTGAACTTGCGGCGCGGGCGCAGCCTCAACTGTCCTGGTCCGGGCGGTGTTGGTGGACGCTGACCGCCGCGAATTGGCATCTAACGGCGGGGTCGCGCCCGATCGTGTCGACCGGTGCACAGACGTGGTGACCGGAACAGCAGCAGCTGCCGCCATCGCCACAGCAGCGTCCAAATCCTCGCCCTCATACCCATTACGACGGCACGAGCCCGCCGGTCCGCCCGTCAAGGTGCTGGGCAGCACAATGGTCTGCCCTTCCCTGAGGCTGCGTGGATTGGGCGCCACGGTTTTGTTGGCGTTTGCCAGAGCTTGATAGCAATGGCCTTGCCCGTACTCTTTGCGCGCAATGCTCCAGAATGTGTCGCCGCGATTCACGCGATAATTGCCAGAACTCACAGGCTGGCGCACAAATTTCGCACGCTCAGTGCGCAATTCGTCACGCAAAATCAGCACATTGTCCTCAACCCGCCAGCGCTGCGTGGAGACCAGCATGGCGATCAATTGCTGCTCTCGCGCTGTGAGTGCGGAAGAACACGAATTGAGCTTGGCCGGATTGAGCGTCATTTCCAATGACGAAGCCTGGGCCAGATAGTGCCCGGACAATTGATTGCATCCGGCCGTGCTCGAATACAGGCCGCTATTGCGCTGAAAATAAATCTGCGGCGCATCGCTGAGGGTTTGGGGCGCCAACAACTCGCCGTCCAACTCGGCCAACCGCCACGCGCCCACAAGATCGCCGGGACCGGTTGCAGCATCCGATCCCGCGGCGGCGGCAACCATCCGCACATCGCCAGTGTTGTCGATCAGTGACAACACCGAGCTATTGACGCGCCAATGACTGGTCGAGGCCAACGCGTCGCGCAACGATCGCTCCGCATCGGCCATGCGCCGGCCACACGCCTTGGACGTGGACACCGAAGAGGCAAAGGTGAGCGTTGTTAACGCCACCGCATACCCGCCAGTTAGCCGGTTACATCCAAGGCTCGCAGCATATTCCCGGCTGGCGGTGTTGAACGTCAAACTCGGTTGCGCCTGGTTGCTCAAGGGTGTCACGGGAGCGCCATTCACCGATCGGATTACCCAATCGGTTTGCGTCATCAATTCGGGGTCGCCGCCGCCGAGAGTGGTCAAGGCTTCATTCGCTGTGGCGCAACAGGACAGCACCAGCAGAGCCATGATCGATAAAAGCCTTTTGACACCACGCACCTTGCTCTCCTCCCACGACAATGCCCCTTGGGTGATCGGGCAGTGCTGCATGTGAAGGCGTTCGTGCTATCAGTCTGGTCTCAACAAAAAACTAACGCCTCAATGGATCATTATGAGCGTTCATTAGCATGAAGGGTCACATAGACTTCGACGTGACCAAAATCCTCTTGACCTAAGCTCGGGTGAACAACCCCGCCCCCGGTTAAAGCGGACGCGGATGGGCGATAATGCAAAGTCTCATCAGCGCCCGCGCATTCCCCGCGTCCACGCGCGCTGAGTTTTTTGAATGCGCCGCATCGGCGCAGTGCGCCACGAATTCCCTCGGCGCTGGCTCGTCCAGTTCAACCGGCGCAGGCGCGGTTGACGTCCAGCGCCCCGTGCGTGGCGGACCCCGTGATCGGCCGGTTCTTGTCCAATGATCTGGTGAATGACATTGATCCGACAGGGCGAGCATGCGCACAATCAATGATCGGAGCCATTGGCAGCGGTGTTGGCGCTATCGTGATTGGGGGAATTCAACTTTTTGGCGGTCTCGTATCCGGTCAGGGGATTAGGCCCAGACACCTACTCGGCGCTAAAGTGCGATTAGTAAGAAATTTAGACGATGCCACGTACTATAATCGGACAAATATGGTTAATGGTGTGCCCCAATGGTATGTGACGAGGGATATACCAAAAGAAGATTTGCAAGTTTTGTATCATATCCCCGCATTTAGTGCACTGCCATGACAAGAAAAGATGAAA
>CAZWVH010000059.1:0-17546 GCA_964636945.1 uncultured Caulobacterales bacterium
AGCGCACCCTTGGTAAGGGTGAGGTCGACAGTTCAAATCTGTCTGGCGGCACCATTTCCCATAAGCTTCCGCTCCGCCGGGCCCGGTATGTGTCATTAGAGTTGGCGCTGTGGCCCGTGCTCGCACGAAGCGGGCTCAAGGCTGCGGAGTTCGAGGTTTCACCCTCTAGGCGCACCATTTTTCAAACGACACCGCCAATTGATGCCGACGCGCGCCGCCGCGGCTAAAAGGTTCTGCCAAAGAAGAAGTACAACGCGTCCCGGCCGCCTTCAGTGTAGCCGTAAGCGAAATAGGCGGGACCAATGGGAGTCTCAAACGCAGCGTAAGCGCTTGCGCTGACAAGACTGTCGTCAAAGGCCAAGAAATCCGCTTCGAATTCAATGTCTGATAGTTCGACGGTGCCGCCAAGATACAGATCAAGGCCGGTGACGTTTTGGACCGGCGTGAGTCGCTTATAGGCTTCCAGCCGCGCCAGACCATAGCGCGTGGCGGGAATGGATTGATCGCGCGCGCCTGAAATGCGCTTAAAGCCACCCAGGAAGGTGACCGTGGACAGATCGCGATCGCCATCCACGTTACCGGCCTCAACGGATCCATAAAAACCCAACCCGGCAAATTCGGTGGCCGCGGCGCCTTCAGCCCGCGTCACGAGCACTTCCTCATCATCAAGAATGTCCGAAAGCTCGTAAAAATAGGTCACGGAAACATCAAAGCCGTATCCTCTGGTGGGAAAATTCAAGGCGTTGAACGTGTCGCCGGCAAAACGCGCCCTGGTTCCTGCATAGTCGATGGTTCGACCCTCAATCACACCGCCGGACGGCAAGCCAGGATTGTTGTCAATGATCTCTCCCGGATCGCCAATTATCGTTGTGAATTTTGGCTCCGTGTCCACGCGGCTGAGAAAGACATCGACCGAGGCGATCCCCCACAGCCCCAATTCACGACCAACTTGGAGATTCGCAGCATATTGCTGGATCCGGTTTTCATTGATGGCCAGCGTATCCAATTGGATCGGCACATTGAGTGCTTGATATTTGGCTGATGGCGCGAAGTAGTATCGGCCCACATCGCCAATGGGCTGAAACCATTCGCCTTCGACCAAAATGTCGTCGCCAACTTCGGTGACCAAACTCAATTCACCGGCATAGGAATTGATCGGTCGACGCGACCACCGGAACGCCAATTCATAGTCTGAAAACCCATCAAAGGTGTTGGAGAACCGCGCGCCGATTTGAAACAAGTCTTTTCCTAACGGTCGATCGGTGGTGTCGACACGCACAACACGACCGGTAGGCGCCGGCGATAAATAGTAGTCAACCGATCCGAACGCGCCGAGCGCTTCCACATCCTTGGCTTTTTCTTGCAGCTCTGTGCGTTTCAACTCATCGCCCGGCTCCACCGCCAAGCGGCCGATAATGAGGGACTCATCAATGCCGGAATTGTCTCCAACGGTCACGTCGGCGACCACAAAGCTGTCAATGCGCTCGGGTTTCCATCGGGTGGGCGGGGCTGCGCGTTGCGCAAGGGCTTCTAGCTCGGCCTGGTGTTCCCGCGCGGCCTCAACGCCCCGGTCATATCCCAGCTCCACAAGGCCAAAGCTGCTTGTGGATAGACCAGTAATATCGGGGCGGATGTGAATGTCGCCCTCGCGCAAGAGTTCGATTTGCCGGGTCCAGTTTTGCCAAACGGCGATCTGCACCAAAGACTGAACGGTCGCCGCGAGATTTGGCACACGATCACGCTCTGGCGGGATTACGGTTGTGTCGATCACGATCACCACATCGGCCCCCATGTCGCGCGCCACATCGATGGCCACCTGCTTGGACATGCCGCCGTCTACGAGAATCTCGCCGTCATACTCTACTGCGGGATAGACCCCCGGCACCGCCATTGAGGCGAGCATGGCCTCGACCAGATCGCCCCTCGCCAATGTAATGCCTTCACCGCGGCTGAGATCGGTGCCTACCACGCGCACGGGCGTGGGTAGGTCATCGAAATCGGTGATGTCGGACACATCTGTTGTGGTTTGGCGTAGCGCCAAACGCATTCGGCGTAATGACTGATAACCGCCAGGCAAGGTGATTCCAGTTTCATCCCGGCCAGCCACAAAGTCAGTGAAGAAAACCTCGCCCAATTCCTTGTCGCGAAACGATTGATCGCGATAGAGCGCTTGGCCTGTGATCAAGGGCACCCAATTGGCGCCGACGAACCCGTCTCGGATTTCATTGGCGTCGTAGCCAGCCCCATAAAGGCCAGCGACAATGGCGCCCATGCTGGTGCCGACTATACAGTGAACAGGAACGCCGGCTTCCTCGACCACCCGGAGCGCGCCGATTTGCGTCGCCGCCAATGCGCCGCCGCCGGACAGCACCACAGCCACATCAGGTTGTCCCGGCGGATCATCAAAGTCGCACGCCATTGCCGGCGATGCGACGGCAATGCAAGCGCCAATAAGTATACTGATATACCGAAGAGACAAAGAGTAAGTTGATTGGGCCTTTAGCACTATTTTACAATCCCCATCCTTGCAAGGTGCAAATAAGACAGTCGTTGATTGTAGTTTCGACTGCTCAGTTTTGGGAAATCGTGCACGTTGACGCGCACTTTCCCGCAAAGAAAGGCGTGACAGAGAAATATTGAAAAAAAGTTATGCACTGTTCGTGCGTTGGACTCTATAAGATGCAGGTCTTGGAACGCTCCTTCCAGAACAACGCTGAGCACAATAGAGGATCAGTCCGACGTTTTGTTGCGCACTGCGAACGACATCGAAAACGCCAGCGACAAGATGGCAGGGACCCAGATTGGCAATTCGCCCAATCCCGGCGCTTCCAACGCCGCAGCCAGCGTGTCATCAACGCACCACCACAACAGAAATAACCACATGCTAAGCCCTCCAAATGTTTTGCTCGGTTGTCATTCTCGTTCAGCCTAACCCCCAATGACGGTGATGAGCATTGCACCGCCGTTCTAAGGCCTTATGCTGGCCGCATTGAAAATATTGAGTCCGTGAATTCAAATCGCGCCGGTGTCGAGACCGGCGAGCGGATTTTGGGAGACTTTCATGAAATTTGTGTATTTCGCAGCCGTCGGTGCGGTGGCTCTCACTCCAGCATCGATGGCTCAAGATTCATTTTCTGTAGAGCCCGGCCAATGGCGCACGACGACATTGGTCACAATGTCCATGATGCCAGAGCCGCAAAGCAATACGGACGAACAGTGCATCACGCCTGAAGAGGCGACGTTTAGCCCAGATGAGCTGCTGGGCGAGGACAATGAATGCAACATGGATTCGATGGACCAGTCGGCCACTGCCATGTCGTTTTCGATGAGCTGCAACATGGAAGGCGGCATCACCATGTCCGGTCAAGGCACTTTTGAAACCCTGCAAGGCGGGACAGTGATGTCTGGCGTAATGGACTTGACAGGCGCCATTCCGGGACTTGATCAGAATGTGGATATGTCAATCAAATTTTCTTCTGAGCGCATCGGTGATTGTCAGTAAATCGGGTAGCGTCGTCTAACTCGTTGGGCAGTCCTGTGTGGGTTCCACCACGCCATTCGATTGTTGACCTGGGAAGGGGATGAATTCGTCATCGTCCCCTTCCGGCAAAAAGAACACTGAATTCTGGAAGCCGGCTTGGGAGGACGCAATCCAATCCTCTCGCGCTTGGTTGAGTCGGTCGCGCGACGATGATGCAAAATTCCAATCCAAATGCCGATCGCCATCCAACCGCGATCCGCCGAACAGCATCACGTTGGCGCCGGCGTCGCCGGCGCGCGCTTCGCCCACATGTTCGGAAAACACCACAACCTGGCCCGTGTCGACGGATTTGCCGTCGACTTCAATCGGGCCTTTGAGCACGTAAGCGGCGCGCTCTTCGTGGTCGTCAGAATGGGGCAACGCCAGGCGCGTATTGGCCGATAACTGGGCGTGCACATAGAACAATTGCGATTCCACCCGCGTCGGCGCGCAATGGCCATAGGCGCGCCCGGCGATCACCACCAAATCTGCGCCCTCAATGTGCAGTTTGGGCAGTTCGGCCCCCGGGCGATGATCAAAATAGGGTTCGGTCTCCTCAACGCCAGACGGCAAACCGACCCAAGCCTGAAGGCCCCAGAGCTTATGCCCTGCCGCGCGGACATCCTCATCAGTGCGTTCTGAATGTACGATGCCGCGCCCGGCGTGCATCCAATTGACGTCACCGGGGCGAATGGACTGGACTGCGCCGGTGGTGTCGCGATGGGTGAGTTCGCCGTCAAACAGATAGGTGATGGTGGCAAGCCCAATGTGGGGGTGAGGGCGTACATCAATGCCCTTGCCCGGCGCAAACTCCGCCGGCCCCATTTCATCGAGGAAAATGAATGGCCCCACATGGCGGCAGGCTGGCTGGGGCAAGGCGCGGCGGACGGTGAACCCGCCAAGATCTTTCGATTTTGGCCGGAGGATCATGACGGTCATATGCGGGTCCAGTTGCTGCGGTCTATTCGTCCACCTCTTCTATGACATCAACCCCCTGGCTGACCACATCAGCCATGAGTTTTCGCAGATTGTTCGGCGCAGCCAAACTGGCTTTAGCCACGTCGAGATTGAGATAGTTGAGATTGTCGAGCGTCGCGGGAAACTGGCGGGGCTGGAGTGGATTGGACTGACTGAACATGGCCGCAACCCAAGGTCCGGTGATGTAGAATGGGGTGGCCATGGAGACGAAACACGCTTGGTCCCACGGGCTCAAAATTTGCACCAATGGCGACAACAGATTGGCGCCATAAAAAAACGGACTGCCGACGATTTGAATTCCCACGCCCTCCGGCTTTAGTGCGCGCGCTAAATCTTGATGGAATTGGCGCGTTGCAAGAGGCGAGGCGACGAGGTCTTCATCGTCCGGATCGTCGGCGGTGGCAATGTCGGTGGAATCGATGATCACCACGTCAAAGGCACGCCGATGTTCGGCCACAAAAGCGGCGCCGTCGCCGATGCGCACATTCACGCGTGGATCGTCAAAGCCATGCGCCACTCCGGGAAACCAGCGCTTGGAGATGTCGACCACGCCCTGATCAAGCTCGGCGACGATGATCTCCTCCACGCCATCCCACTTGCAAACCTCGGTGGCGGTTCCGCCGTCACCGCCGCCAATGATCAACACGCGCTTGGGGTCCTGGACACAGGAGAGCGGCACGTGCGCCATGGTTTCATGGTAGATGTGATGGGTGAACTCGGTGAGCATGGTAAGACCATCGAGCAAGAACACCCGCCCATGCTGCTTGGTCTCGAACACGAGCGCATCCTGGTATTCGGTACGTCGCTCTTCCAATATCCGAGTGGCCTCAAACACTGACGAGAAGCTGGCGTCATGGCGCTCCTCAATCCGGCGGAGACTGGGCTGTGTCAAAGAGTTTTCTGTCAATGCTTTGGCCATTGCGAGCTCCAAACGTAGTTTGACCCACGGGTCGGATGGAGTGGTTGCGATTACGAAGGACTAATATTCTACCTCACAAAAACGACGCCGACTGGCCGCCGCTGCAATCATGATGCCTTAGTGGCGAAAATGTGTCAAAAAAAAGATTAGCGACACTTTGTTCACCGACTCAGAATACTGTACTATTTTACCGCAAGGTTAACGAATACAGATTTTTCGATACGGAACTAGTTCAATCGCGGCGTAAAACAATATTGCGGCGTGTACGCAGTTGTTCGGTGTAGCCGATCTCAATGGCTGCTTGAACGCAATCGACTGTCCATTCGGTCGACAAAATTTCCATCACAATCAGCCGTGGCAACCGATCTGGCGGGCACTGATTAAAAAACGGCGGCAAGACTCGGTCTTCTGCGCCTTCGATATCGATCTTCAACGCATCGGCGCGCTGCATGCCATGAACTTCCATGACCTCAAACAGGGACATGGTGGGTACGTCGACCACCTGTGTGCCGGCGTTTGGCGCCGTGCGGGCAAAACCGCTGGAGCCAAGATTGCGCTCTCGCACTACCAACTGCGCCACCCCTGGACCCTCAGCGAGCGCTGTATCGGCATGTGCGATTTGGATGTCGTTATTGGCGGCGATGTTAAAGGCGAGACGTTCCTTGATCACCGGTTGCGGTTCGATGGCAATCACATGTGCGCTTGGGCCGACGCTGGCCGCAACAAACAGAGAGTATAAGCCAGTGTTGGCGCCGGCATCGATGAAATTGAAACCCTCACAGAAATGCTCGGCAATGGCGCCGCGCTCGATTGGGTCAAACAGCTGCGGCGTGATGAGCGCACGTTTGTCTGTGAGATTGTCATTCGGGTGCAGGCGCGTTTTGGCGCCAAAGGTTTCCACATCGATGGGACCACTGGTGTTGGCCATCAGCAGATTCTTCAACGGGCTGGCGAGCGTTTTGCCCAACTGTGTGGCGGGCAGACGCCGCGATATGGCAAGAATTTGCGCCTGGAGGGCGTTGGGGGCGTAAGCGCCGAAGGGCGCGGGCGCGGCCACTTACTCGGTCCCGGCCAACGGGGGCAGGGCGTCCTTTGCCATGGCGAAATCGTCTGCGCCCACCGGTCCGGCATCGGCGAAAGCCTGGCGCGCATAGCTGAGGGCGGCGATGAGCTCCTCATCACTCAACGGCCCCTCGCGATAGGCTGGCATCACATTGGAATAATTGGGATTGGGAGCGTCAACGCCCATGAGAGTGTAGAGAGCCAGGTTCGCTGGATCGCCCGCCAGTATCGTCGAGCCGATCAGCGTTGGAGCAAACCCATCAACACCGCGCCCGTCGCGCTGATGGCACGTGGCGCATTCTGCGTCATAGGCGCGTTGTCCCAGCGACCGTGTGTCTGGACCAGCAGGCGCAGCAGCAGTGGCGGCCATTGCCTCCGGTTCACGGCCGGTTATGGCGTTGGCGACCGCGGTTGTGTCCCGCGCAACACCGGCCACGGTGTCGATCACCGACCAGGCCATACGCGTGGGGTCACGTTTCAGTGCAGCGAGATCGGCTGCCGCCGCGTCATCGCCGGCGTAGGTGATCCGCCAGATATGCTGTTTTTGCACATCACCCAAATACATGGCCCCGTCGGGTCCAAACGTGAGACCCAAAGGCAATAGTGCGGCGTCGTGGATAGAGGTGGGGAAGGGCAATTCTTCTGGATAATCATCTGGACGCCGGCCTTCGAAGCCATTGGCGAACACCACGGGCGCGGCCGCCAACTCACCCGCTTCCAACGGCACAAACACAATGCGATAACCTGCTTGGGGTGGATGCGGATTGCGGCCCCAACCGCCCTTGAACACAACAAACGCTCCTTGGCGGTAGATATCTGGAAACCCGCCGTTGGCTTCATAAAAGGCCAATCCACTGGGCGCCCAATGGCCTGGAAAGCCGTAGACAGGGGATTTGTAGTCATCGGTGCGGTTGCGCCCGCGATTGGGCGTGTCTTCGGATTCGTATTCGGGATTAATCCGTCGTTCGCCGGCAAAGTGGTCATAATAAGAATACGGCCAGCCCAGATCATCGCCGCGGTCGATGCGGTGAAACTCTTCGGAGGGCAGGTCCGCGCCCTGTTGAGGCGTGAACAGTTCTGGGAAATAGCGATTGAAGAAATCACGGCCATGTTGGGCGCCGTAGAGCCCGTTTTGATCGCGGCTCCAAGCAAATGCGATCATATTGCGCACGCCGGTGGCAAAAAGTTCGGCGTCGCGCTGGTGTTGATCGGGGGCGTCTGCGTCAAATCTCCAAACGCCTGATTGCCATTCCAATTGCGGACATGGGCGTTGTCCCGGTGAGCCCTTGGTCCGCCGCTTTTCCATGCAGGCATTCGAGGGCGCGCCGACCATGACATACATGCCGCCTTGCTCGTCAAAGGCGATGGGTTTCCAGGGGTGCTCCTCGCCTTGACGTGGAAAGCCATAGGCGATGCGTTCACGATTTGACGACGGCGCCAATTCACCTGGTTTCAACGCCCAACGAAACACTTCGGTCTTTGACGAGGCATAGAGCCATTCTTGGCCTACATCATCGGTGCGCACCGCAATGCCCGAGCCGGGAAAATCAGCGAAGCCTTCGGATCGATCGGCGACGCCGTCGCCATCATCATCCTTTAAGGCGATAATGCCATCGCCAAACAAGCCCCGCTCCTTGCGATTGACGAACACGACGCCATCGGACGACACCGCCATGAAGCGCTGGTGTTCGATGCCCTGATGAAACACGGTGGCGCGGAACCCCGGCGGCAGCCGAAAGCCAAGTTCGGCGTGAGTGATGAGCGTGGGCTGCTCAACAGCCTGTTCGGCAACAAATTCGACGCTGGCTCCGGCATCGACCATATCCTGGCCGCTTGCGGCAACGCTCCAAACCCCTAAGAGGGCGGCGACAATCAAATGACGGTGTAAAATCATGAATTCGCCATACCAAGCTGCGTGGCGGGGCGCTAGAGCGCGGCGCCGTCAAGAGCCTTCAATGGCTCGGATCATGGGGGCGAGTTGATCGGCGAACTGGGTCCAGCTTCCCCGTTCAATGCGCGTTTCGGCAATGCGGGCCTCCCAAGCGCCAAGGCCCGCCGCAATTGCAGGGGGCGTCATTGCAACGTCGCGCAGTGGCAGCTCTGCTGCGCGCGCCAGCCGCAACGCTTCGGCCTTTGGATCATCGATCAACGCTTCATAGCTGGCCTCCACAACGTCCCCACGCACCTCAGCAAATGCGTCAAGGGCTGCGTCGGTGAGCACCAGACCACGGCCAATGGCGCGCAAATCGCACGTGTGCAGTTGGGGTTGGCCAAACGCGCGGCGATAAACAGATAAACCGGCATCGCGAGAATCACGTTTGATGCGAATGAATTTGGCGTTCGCAAATAGCGCAGCGGCAAAGGGCGCGAGGCCGGCATTGCGCGTATCGCTGTCGATGGCTGGCCAGGCCAGATCACCCTCGAGCTGGGCGACACGGGACAGATAGCGCTCAGCCAATCGCACCCGGGAATCACGGTCGAATTCATGGCAAGCCGCCACTGCAGGTCTGTCAGACAATGTGGCGGCATGGTCGCTGATGTGACCGGCTAAGGCGCCCAGAACGCCGCCCATGCGCACGAGGGATACCGCACCCAGCGCGTGTTCCGCCAACGCCGCGCCCGCGCCAGCAGCGCCCAAAATAAACACCATGGGGGGATCGCTTTGAATGGCGATGGGATTGGTTTGCCGCTTGGGCCGAGCTGATTTGCTCGCAAGCTTTAAAGCATCCAAATGCGGGTCTAGCCCGTCTAGCCTTGCACTTTGCATGGCGTTTGCTTGCGAAAGGCGATGAATAAACCCGGGATAATCGTCTTCCAGCCAGGCTGCTTCGGCGAGCGCAAACGCAGCCAGAGCCGCACGGGCTGGAGGAAACTCACCGGAGTCCAGACGGCGCGCCACCGATTGATGGAGCGGGTCTGACGGCGCCAGCCCCCCTAACTCGCCAAGCCAGCGAAGGGCATGGGCATGGTCGCGGTCCAAATCCACCGCTGTGAAAAAGGCTGCCCGGGCGTCTTCACCGCGCCCCAGCGCCATCCGCGTCACCCCGAGCAAGGTGAGCGCTGAGGCGGTGCGCACACCTCGTCGATCTGCAGCCGCCAACACGGCCTCCGCGTCGGCGATGCGGCGTCTTTCCACAAGAACTTTCGCAACATCCACCCAGGAATTGGCGGAAGTTGGGTCGCGAACTGCAGCTTCGCGGAAGTAATGCTCCGCCACATCCAGCTTGGTTTCGCGCATGGCTTGGCGGCCCAAGAGCCGTCGCGCATCAATATCGTCGGGGGCGGTCTTCAAAACTGCACGGCAAGCCAGATCCAGCGCATCCACGTCACCCGCGGCATAAGCCGCATGGGCGGCGCGCTTGTGTCGGTCCAACGCTGAATCAACTCGAAACATGTACCCTTCACCTCCCAAACCAGATCATGCTTACTCTACACTGAAAGGGATTGTGCGGTGAGCCGCTTTTCGTCAAGGAATTGTCGATTAACTCGTCCCGCATTGCTCAAGATTGTGCAACCGCCCTTTCCCAGAAGCACAGGTAAAATCGATGCTAGGCAAGATGAAACGTTTGCTGCACCACATTTGGGACGATATTCGCCTGCGCGTATCGAGCATAGCGGGTGTGTCACTTCTGGCGATGCTGCTGATTTATGGGATCATCAGCCTGGTCCATCCTGCTCCCCCACGCACAATCAGCATGGCGACCGGTCAACCTGGCGGCGCATACGCCAGCGTAGGCGAGGCGCTCAAGTCTCAGCTTGCCAAGTCGGGCATTGAATTGAATTTGGTGTCTTCTGAAGGATCGTTGGAAAACCTAAACCGGCTGACCATCGACGAACGCGAGGCCGCAGCGGTTGATGTGGCGGTGGTGCAAGGTGGCGTGGGTCTTGAGCCCGGACACGCCTGCGCGGGCGATTGTGCGATCATCTCTCTGGGAGCGATCTTTTACGAGCCACTCTGGATTTTCGCCCGATCTGACCTCAACATTGAGGATCTTCGGGATTTGCGCGGACTGCGGGTTGCGGCCGATGGCGAACAGTCAGGAACGCGCGCATTGCTGGACGTCTTGTTGACTGACAATGCGATCACCGCAAACCAGCTGCGCTTGATCGAGCTGGGCGGTGCAGCGGCGGCGGACGCGCTTTTGGCTGGAGAGGTGGACGTGGCGGTCTTTGTCACCGATCCGAACCGGTCGTTCATCCAATCTTTGTTTACGGCCCAGGCCGATGGCCGAGTGCGCCCCGTGAACTTGGCCCGCGCGCCCGCATACACACGCCGTCACGGGTATTTGCAGGATGTCGTTTTGCCGCGTGGCGTCATGGATTTGGGCCAGAACACGCCGCGCGAAGACTTGGCGATGATGGTGTCGGCTGCATCATTGGTCGCTCGCGATGATCTCCATCCCGCGCTTCAAGCTTTGTTGTTGCAAGCCAGCAGTGATCTGTTCCGCCACCGCACGATATTGTCGGACGCGGGTGAATTCCCCAATGCGGCGTTATCGGCATTTCCCGTTTCAAACGAGGCGCGGCGCTATTTTGATCGCGGCGGGCCGAGCTTTTTGCGCCGCTATTTGCCATTTTGGGCCGCAAACCTTGTGGACCGTTTGTGGGTGTTGGCCATTCCCTTAATCACGCTGGTCTACCCGCTCATCCAAGCGGCTCCCCCCGTGTATCGATGGCAGATCCGCCAACGCATTGTCGTTTGGTATCGCGAATTGCGCGCCCTGGAAAAAGAGGGAACTCGCGCCCAAACGGACGAGGAGCGTCAACAGGTGCGCGCGCGATTGAACGCAATCCTGGAAGAGACAGCGAACCTTAAAGTCCCGCTAACGTATAATGATGATGTTTACCGACTGCGGAGCCACATCCGTTTTGTGGATTCGCTGGTGTCGGAGAAACACATGAGCGAGATACCCGATTAGAGCCGGTGGGGTCTTAGTAAAAGGCCCCGCTCGGAATTCCGAACGAGGCCTGGCGAAAATCGCCCCTCCCAACACTCCAGCGTCTCTCGGCGGATATGTTGTACCACCTGTATTTTGCACACAGGATGATTCTACAATGCACCAACATGCCACGCGTGACTATGTGACCTTCGTCGAACGCTTCGTGCACATCGACACTGGCCGCCACGCGCAGTATGCACCCTATACACGTCACACCATCATGGGAACGTAGAAATGGTGATGCGTCTGCTTATTGCAGCATGCGGGACCTTAGCGATTTTGGCGCTGGGATACTTTGGCGCGCTTGGTGGTGGGCGGTCTGGCGCTGGCGTGGCTTACGACATTCAAGCTGAACTCCAACAGCGCGCACAAGCTGCGCTCACGGAGCGAGAATTGGATTGGGCGAGTGTGCGCGTAGACGGCCAGTTTGCCATATTGGAAGGGGAAGCCCCGCGGGAGGAAGAGAGGGACAATGCGCGCGCCGCAGTGCTTTCAGCTCAAGGCCCGGGTGGATTTTGGCGTGGTGGCATAGTTTCTGTGGATGATCGGTCCACGCTTGCCCCGCCCATGGATCCCTATGTCTTTACTGCCGAGCGCGAAGGCGAACGTGTCACCCTTGATGGTGCTGCGCCCAGCCGTGCCGCGCGGGCCGATTTGACGACGTATGCTCAGCAATTGTTCCCAGGTGGCGTGATTGATAATCTGACAATCGCGCGTGGCGCGCCTGATGATCTGGCCTGGGAGACAGCTGCGCGCATAGCTGTGACGCAGCTGGCGAACCTGGCTAGCGGCCGCGTGGTCATGACCGATCAGCGCATTGTCGTTGAGGGCGTCGCCGACGGCAGGGTGGCGATGGATCGGATCGAGCAGGACACTGCCTCACTACCGACATTGTTCGATGCGCAATTGCGCGTGGAAGCCCCAGCGATGGAAGCGGAAGTTATTGCAGGCGGCCCATTAGAAGAGCCGGAAGTGGAACTCATTTCCTCACGCGAAGAATGCGAAGCCCGGTTATTGGCGGTTTTGCGGGAAAGCGGTGTTGAGTTCCGGGAAGAGTCCCTTGTGCTGGAGAAAGAAAGCTATCCCATACTGGACCAACTCGCCAGTATCGCCAGGCGATGCGAGGCCATGCGGATTATGGTGGTTGGCCAAGTCAGCGCGGGCCTCGATGAACCCGCCGAATTGGAAGCGGCCGACCTGCCGCTTCGCGTGGATGAGGATATGATGACACTATGGCGGGGTCGCGCTCAGGCGATTGCTGACTATTTAGTGTTAAAAGGCGTTGCACTTGATCACGCAGTAGCCGACGCCGAAGCAACGGCGCAGAGCGTTTCGCGCGTGACCGTGCGCGTTGTACAATAATACCGGTGGGATCAGACGATGAGCCAATTGCTTCTCAAAATCTGGGTGCTCCTTGCGATAGCCGCCGCAATGGGCGTGATTGTTGGCTGGTTGATCCGTGCAGTGGGTGTTCGGGAAAACGAAAGACGATTGCGCGGCGACATTGATGCGGCCCAAAGCGATGCACGCGCTCAGCGAGACGAAGCGGCGCGTCTTGCGGCTAAACTTCAGGCGGAAACTAATGCGGCCTCGTCCCACGAATTGGCGCGGCTGGAAGCGGAATTGCGCGCGGCTCAGGCTCAGGCCGACCGTGAAGCGGCAAACGCCGAAGATCTCCGATCCCGGCTGTATGCGCTCGAGGAGCAGATTGCGTCTCAAGGTAGCGCTGAAGCCAAAGCAGCGCCAACAAGCGAGGCGGCGAGCGGTCAGGATCGGGGCGAAACGGCGCGCTTGCGCATGGAAATCGCCCGCCTTAAGGCGAATCTTGCGGCCAATGCTGTGGCTGAGGAGCGTGCAGAGCAGCTCGACGAAGCACGCAGTGAAATTCGACGCTTGCAAGGCGAAGTCACGCGGCTGACGGAAATTGAACGCGAACTTGCGCGCATGCGAGAAGAAGAGCAGGGCCGCGATGGCGAGCTGTCGCGTGCCGAGCGTTTGGCGCGCGCCGAAGCAACACTGCGCGCTTTGGCTGAGGGCGATGAGGCGTCCTATGCCGCCCTGTCCACCAAGGACGCACCTGGTTGGTTGCACGCGCGTTTGCGGTGGCTTGAAATGGAGCTGGACACAGCACGCTCGGAAGCGGCGAACGCGACCGCGGCAACTCCAGCCGTCCCAACACAGCCCGATCCACCCACTGATGGCCAGAGTGACTCCCGCCCCTTAAACGACAATGAACAGGCGCTCTTATCGCGCGTTCAACAGCTTGAGGCAGAATTAGCGGAGGCAAAAGGAGGGGACGCGCTGGCCGCCGATGACCCTGATTCAATCAGTGATGTGACGCGGTTAGAGTGGCGAAACCGTTATCTGACATCGCGCGTGCAATATCTGGAAGAACGTGGCGCCGTGGATGAGGACGATCGCACTGAGGGCGAGGGGATAAACCTTCAGGCCACCGACCATCTCGAGGCTGCCGAAGACGAGGTGGCGCGATTGCGCGCACGCGTTGCTGATCTCGAGCGGCGCAATGAAGAACTCTTGAGTTTAGACTCGCCCTCCAAAGCTGACGACAATGAGGGCCAACCCACGGAGTGGCGCAATCGGTATCTGACCTCGCGGGTGGCCTATTTGGAACGCCGGGTTGCCGAATTGGAAGGTGGAGATCAACACCAAGACGAGTCTGCACGCCAAGAAGCAGATCGGCTTCGCGCACAACTCGCGGGCGCCCAGGCTCAGGCCGATGAAGCGGCGCGGTTGCGCATTCGCGTCGCCGAGCTGGAAGCCGGCGCCGTCTCTCCCGGTCCGGCTGAGGAACATGGCGATAGGGCGATTGATTGGCGCAATCGGTATCTGACGTCACGGGTAAAATATCTCGAGGAGCGGTTGGCTGAGGCCACGTCGGTTCGCGAGGGCCATAGCGGGCCCGCTGAAACGAACGACAATTCAGGGTGATGCCGAAGCAATTTGATCAGACGGCCACGGAGCCAGCGTCATGTCGACAGGGGTGAAACTCCTTTTCATCGCTGTGGGCTTTTTCATTTTTGGCCTCATCAGCGTTCACACATCCTTGGTGCCCGGTGGAGCGGCCACTGTGCCGCGATACTTCGAACAACTGGCAATGCAGGAACTTCAAGCGGACGGACAAGATTGGGCGCGCGTTGAAATCTCTGGTCTGCGCGCTGTTGTCACCGGACAGGCCAGCAGCGAGTTGGAGAGGCAGCGCGCCTTGGACATCCTGCGACGCCAGCAAGGCGGCTTTGTCGCGTGGCGTCCGGCCATTACCGAAGTGGTTGACGATGTGGAAATCATCCCTGTCATGGCCCCGTATCGCTTGACCGCCGTCACTGACGACCAGGGCAAATGGAGCATTCGCGGCGCTGTACCCAGTCGCGCCGCACGCCAGACTTTGTTGGACAACCTGGAAGCATTACGACCTCGCTCCGAGGAACTCACGGCGGAACTGGAGATCGCTGCGGGCGAGCCGGAAAACGGCAATTGGTTGGACGCCGTCAATCATGGGCTCACCGTTTTGGATCGATTGCGATCGGGGAAGGTGGAAATAATTGATACCCGCATCCTCGTTTCGGGGATTGCGCCCACCGCTGAAAGCCGAAATCTCATCATGCAATTCGCTCTCAATGCACCGGACGGGTTTACGACGGCCGTGAACGTATCGTCCTTGGGGCGCGAAACGGTCCGCGTTCCGGAAGATGATTGTCAAAGCCGCGTTCAGCGGATCGCCCGGTCTGAACGCATTGATTTCACCTTCGATTCGGCCGATTTGAGCCCAGATAGCGCAGAGGCGCTCAATGCCGTTGTGCGCTTAATCCGACGGTGCAATCCACCATTGGTGCGCGTGGAAGGACACACGGACGCCATTGGCGATCCGCTCTACAATTTGGAGCTGTCACAACGACGTGCAGACTCCGTTCGTGAATTTTTTCTCGCCGCGGGGCTTGCGTCTGACCGCGTCATCGCGGAAGGCTTTGGTGCGTCACAGCCGATTGGTGACAATGCAACGCTGGAGGGGCGGCGCGCTAACCGGCGGATTGACTTCGTCTTTGTTGACTCCAGCCCATCATCTTCGGAGGCCGCGCCTTGATTTGGCTGATCATCTATAACTGGTTTCAGCTGATCCTGGCATTCGCCGGGGGTCTGATCGCGGCGTGGTGGGTGCTCGGTCGTCCAGGTTCGCGAGCTCAAGCTGATGTCTATACAGAGTTGGCTGCCGAACGCGCCAAGCTTCAGGAAATCAACGCGGATCGGGCGCGGCTGCGGGCCAAGGCCGAAGAATTGTCCTCAAAGCTCAATGACGTGCGTCGCCAATTGGATCGTGTCCGCGCCACACCAAACCAGCCTGCAGCGCCGCCTGTTCCAGCGCCCGCCCGCGTCGCCAAGCCAGCCCCTGCCGTGGAACCTGAGCCAGCCCCTCAGTCTCAGGCCAATGCAGAGGAGCCGTCAAACCTCAGCGCTCCCAAATCAACCGATGCGCAAGCGAGCCAAAGCGCGCCTGAGCAACAAGACAATGGCGGTGCGGCTGAGCCTTCAGATCAAGCCGAAACCCGCAAATCGGCAAATGGCGACGGCGCGTCACGGTCGCCCAACGAGACGGTTTGACCCACCACGCACATGAACATGTCTTACAGGGTCACCGCTGTGCCACAGGCGGACACCATCATCATGGAACCCTGTTCCCCGATCACTTCATAGTCGATGTCCACGCCGACAACAGCATTGGCGCCGAGTGATTGTGCATGTTCAACCATCTCTTGTACGGCAATTTCACGGGCCTCGCGGATGGATTTCTCATAGGCTTGAGAACGCCCACCCACAATATCGCGAATGCCCGCAAAGATATCGCGCACGATATTCGCCCCAATAATGGACTCTCCGACAGCCAGGCCATGATGTTTGCGCACGGGCTGGCCTTCAATGGTCGGCGTTGTCGAGACAATCATGACGAGCTCCTAAATTGTGAACAGCGGCGCCATCGTGCTTTGGCCAATTGAGGGTCGCAAGAGCTGAAGGTGATCTCTATTGAGTCCAACCCCGATATTCGGCTTTGCGGCGCTAACTGGTGTTCGGGACCATCAAGTGCGCCGCGGTTTTCGAAGCAAAGTCGAGCAGGCGTGAATGTTCGCGAACTCTTTGACGGTTCTTGTCCTCATGCTAAACCGTAGCTGCGATTGAAGGGGTGTGTCATGAGCCTTGCAGAATTGAGTGTCGAGCCGGACGCGCCGCGGGCGTCATCGTGTGCGTTGCACCGGTTTGATGCCTCTGATGAGCCGGTGTTTCGTAAAAACTTCAATCGATTGCCGTTTCAATACGCCCATCGCTTCCACGAAAGTGATCTGTTCGGCTTGGATCGCATCGCCGAACTGGGCGAGTTCATGGCCGCCAATCCGAACAAAATGAATCCTTCGGGAAATGTCACAATATTCGATGATGATGCGGAGTTGGCGCAGGGGTGGAACCGGCGCGACGCGCAAGGTGTTCGCGTGGGCGATGTGCTGGAGAAAATCTCAACGTCGCACTCTTGGGTGCTCCTGCGCGGCATTCAGGCCCACCCCGAATACGCACCGCTGATGGACCAGTTCTTTGAGGATTTGAGCGCGCAAGTGGGCCAGGACATACGATCCGAAGTCACATGGTGCGACCTTTACTTGTTTGTATCGTCCCCAGGCATGGTGACCGGGTACCATATCGACCATGAATCCAACTTCTTGATGCAGATCAAAGGCGCCAAGACGTTGTGTTTGGTGGATCCTGCCGATCGCGACATTATCAAAGAAGAAGAAATCGAGCAGTACTTTGTGGGCAACTTGATGGCGGCCAAGTATTCGGATGCGGCGCAGGACCATGCCTATAAGTTCGCGTTGGAGCCAGGCATTGGCGTACACCACCCGCCGCTGGCGCCGCACTGGGCGGTGACTGGACCGGACTATTCAATTTCGCTCAGCGTGCCGTTTTGCATGAAGTCCTTGGACAAAAACGCCAAAGTGTACCAGGCCAACTACTATTTGCGGCGCCTCGGCATGCGCCCAAAGCCGCCCGGCCGGTCGGGGCTTGGCGATTGGACCAAAAAGAGTGTCATGACCGATCTTTGGCATCGTCCCAAGATCAAATCCGA
>CAZWVH010000060.1:0-17371 GCA_964636945.1 uncultured Caulobacterales bacterium
CGCACCATTTTTGTTGGGTTCAACCGTCCTAAAGTCGGTTGAGACTTCATGGCGCGCCATACTCTCTAAGCTGCCGCGGCCGATGCTCGCTGTCGCCGGGAGCATCACTCGCCCTAATCTCGTGCAAATCAGGCAGGGTGGTTAGCGAAGATCGCTTGGTCAACCGCGCGTTTCTAGTGTTTCCGCGGCCCGTCAAACACGATCCGCCCGTTCTCAAGCTTGATCACACGATCCACCA
Organism: uncultured Caulobacterales bacterium; assembly: GCA_964636945.1. Classification (GTDB taxonomy): domain Bacteria; phylum Pseudomonadota; class Alphaproteobacteria; order Caulobacterales; family Maricaulaceae; genus CAZADA01. The sequence continues at coordinate 239 of CAZWVH010000060.1, forward strand.
GCGCCAGCAGGGCCGGACGATGCGTGGCGATCAGCACCGTGCGTTCGGTCGATTGCAGATGCTCCGCTAAGGCGGCGATGATGTCGGCTTCGGTCTGCCGGTCGAGGCCTTCGGTCGGTTCATCGAGCGCGAGAATGGGGGCGGATTTGAGCAAGGCCCGCGCCAGAGCGATCCGCCGCGCCTGACCGCCCGACAGCAACTGGCCGTCTTCGCCAATCCACGTGTCGAGCCCCTGGGGCAGGGCGCGCACCACATCGTCCGCCCGCGCCGCCTTTAACGCCGACCACACTTGATCCTCGTTCGCCGACGGGTCAGCCATGCGCACATTCTCAGCCACGGTTGCTGAAATCAGGTCAGAGCGCTGACCTTGGAACGCGATCCGTCCGCGCATGGCCGCTTGGCGCGCTGTGGTGACGTCAACGCCGTCCAGCGCCAACACGCCCAAGGAAGGATCATAAAAGCGCAGTAACAACTGAAACAGGCTGGACTTGCCCGAACCCGACGCGCCGACAATCCCCAACTTGGTTCCAAACGGGATATCAAGCGTGATTTCCTCCAAGGCTGACGCCGGCGCGTTCGGATATCGCAACGAGACCGCGCGGAAGGCCAGATGGTTGCCCTTTCGCGCAGGCGAGGCGTCATTTAACGGAGGATCGTCAGCCGTGGGCGTGATCTCGTCCAATTTGCGCAATCGCCGTGCGCTGGCGGCGGTTTTGCCGAAGAGTTCAGCCGCCTGGGCCAGCGGTGCAGCCGCCTCGAACAATGCGAAGATCGCAAAGGCGGCCAGGGCCGCGAAGGGTGCGCTCGCATCCGCCAATACCGCCAGAAGAAACACAAAAACCGCAGCCATGCCGCCGCCCGCGGAAATTAACGCGCCAGCCAAAGCGCCGTGCTTGGCCGCCTCGCGTTCGGCGTTAATCTGGCGGTCTGTGTGTTCTTTCAGCCGTGTGTTGACGGTGTCAACGGCTTGGAAGGCGGTGAGCTCGGCCATCCCATCGGCCAAATCCAACGCGTCTGCGCGCGCCTCAGTTAATGAGGTGGTTGCGGCAAGACCTAGGTTTGCCGATTGGCGCGCCACCCAAAGCGGAGTGATGAGCGCCGCCAACACGAACAGCAATCCGCCCGCCAAAGCTGCCAAGGGTGAGATCAATCCAATCACAATCAAAGTGGCAAGCAGTCCCGTCCCAGCCGCCAAAGCCGGTGTGACCAGTCGCAAATACAGATTGTCCAGCGCATCCACATCCGAGGTGACGCGCGCGAGCAGTGAACCGGCGCGCTCCGCGCCCAATCGTCCCGGACTCAGCGGGATCGCCCGAGCAAACACCCACAGTCGGATCTGCGCCAGAATGCGAAAGGTGGCCTCGTGAGTGACCAATCGTTCGGCGTAGCGGGCGAGGGCGCGGGTCATGGCTGAGGCGCGAATGCCGGCGCTGGGTTTGAGAAAATTAAACGTGATCGCCCCGATCCCGCCCGCGGCGATGCCGGCCAGCGCCGATGCTGTGAGGAACCATCCCGCCAGGCCCAACAAGCCAATCCCAGCAAGCAAGCTCAGCGCCGACAACGCCGCTCCGCCCCATAACCAACCCCGCCACTTGTCACCCATACTGAGAAAGAAGCGCAGATCGTCCAGCGCCCGCCGCCGATCAAAGTTATCGTGAGAGCCGCTCATAATACGGCCCGCCCGTTGTCCAGCCGGACGACAGTATCAGCGATGGCCGCGGCGCGTTCGCTGTGGGTGGCGAGAATAACAGTGCGACCCTCGGCTGCCTGTTTAAGGGCGGTCAAGAATGCGGCCTCGGTGTCGGCGTCCAAAGACGCGGTGGGCTCGTCCAACAGCAAAATCGGGCGATCTGAGAGCAGTGCGCGCGCCAGCGCGATCCGCTGTGCCTGGCCGCCGGAAAGTCCGAACCCCCGTTCCCCCAGCATGGAATTGTAGCCCTCGGGCAGCTGGGTGATGAAGCCATCTGCGCCCGCAGTTTCGGCCGCTTGGCGCACGGCCTCGTCGGAGGCGTCCGGCGCACCAAGGCGGATATTGTCAGCAATGGAGCCGTGGAACAGCCGGGCGCGCTGGCTCATCCAGGCGCAGGAATTGGCCAGACTGTTTGGGGCGGCGAGGCGAGCGCCGTCGATCAGAACCTCACCGGATTGCGGCGCCAAAAACCCGATGAGGACTTTCAGCGCAGTAGATTTGCCCGATCCGCTTTCGCCCATGAGCGCAGTGATGTGACCCGCTGGCGCTGCAAAGCTCACTCCGTTTAGTCCAAGACGGCCGTCCGGATAGCGCGCGATAACCTCGCGGAATGCGATGTCTGGCGCGGTGTTCAAAACCGCGTCATTCAGCGATCCTTCTGGCGCCGGGTCAATTGCGCGGGCAATATCGCCGCCATGACTGAAAAACTGAGCCAAGCGTTCAGCGGCGCCCATGGCGGTCTGACGGTCATGATACGCGCCTGAGAGCGCACGCAGCGGTGCATAAAACTCCGGCGCCAGCACCAGCACGAACACGCCCTCGCGCAGCGTCAAAGACTCTCCGGTGACAAACGGGAGGATCTCCAGAAGCGAAAACCCCACATAGACGGCGATCAGAGCAATCGACAACATGGCGAAGAATTCAAGAAACAACGATGATAGAAACGCCATGCGCAGCACTTTCATTGTGCCGGCGCGAAACTGATCAGCCGCTTGGCCCAGCCCGCGCAACTCGCGTTGACTGGCGTTGAAGGCTTTAAGAACCGGCAAGGCGCGCAGCCGGTCATTAAATCGGCCCGCTAAGCGTGAGAGGTCTTCGAATTGGTCTTTCGCCGCGGCCGCAGCGCCCAGCCCGCCCAAGGCCATAAACAATGGCGCGAGCGGCGCCGTCACCAGAAAAATCGCCGCTGCAACCCAACTGGCGAATGCCGCGGCCAGTGCGATCAGCAGCGGGGCCAACATCACAATCCGCACTTGCGGGCCATAGCGCGCCACATATCCGTTAAGCGCCTCGGTTTCATCAATCATGGCGCTGACCAGTGCGCCCGATTCACGTGACTCGGTGAATAATGGGCCCTTCGCCGAGATGGATTGAGCCACTTGTGTGCGCGCCCATCGCCGCGCATTGGCGCCGGCCTCAAAACCGCAGCGGGTTCGTGCATAGGCGCAGGCGGCGCGCATAGCCACGCCGGCCAGGCCGATAAGCAGGGGCGCCACGAAATCTGAAAGGCTAGCGCCGGCGGCATAGTCGGCGACCAACCAGGCCAAACCGAAAGCAAACACAATGGCGCCCAACGCCTCGCCAACGCCGCAAAGCGTGGTCCAGGTCACCCAGGATCCGCCAGCCGCCATCGCCGCCTTCAACAGCGCCGACGCCCCGCTGCGATCGGCGGTCTTTAGCGCGGAGACGGCCGGCTTGGTTGTTGCGGGATGGTCAATCGTGGTGTCGGACATAATGCGTTGGGTTAGAGCTTCCGGTGGCGCAACGCGACCTCCCACGATCATAAAATGCAAGCGCTAAGCCTGCGACCCGGCGTCGCGCAGCCAATCGCGCGCTTAAATACATGCTTGAAGTATGCAATTGTGCGTGCAGGTATGACGGCCGCCGCTTCGGCCCTTGGGCGTTCAATGGTTGGCGGTGGGAAGGGAATTAGAATGACCGAACTCGCTGTTGAGCTCTCGCGGTGGCAGTTTGCGCTCACCGCCATGTACCACTTTTTGTTCGTGCCGCTTACGCTCGGGCTGTCCTTCATGCTCGTGATTATGGAGTGCGTCTATGTCATGACCGGCCGTCCGATCTGGCGGGACATGACCAAGTTTTGGGGCATTCTGTTTGGCGTGAACTTCGCCATCGGCGTAGCCACCGGCATCACCATGGAATTCCAGTTCGGCATGAACTGGTCACAATACTCGATCGTGGTCGGCGACGTATTCGGCGCGCCGCTCGCCATTGAAGGCCTGATGGCCTTTTTCCTCGAGGCGACATTTGTCGGCCTCATGGTGTTCGGTTGGGACAAGATGTCCAAGCTGGCCCATTTGGGCGTGACATTCGCCACAGCCATCGGCGCCAATTTTTCGGCGTTGTGGATCTTGATCGCCAATGGCTGGATGCAGAACCCCGTGGGCGCGGAGTTCAATCCCGACACCATGCGCATGGAGTTGGTGGATTTTGGCGCAGTGTTGTTCAACCCTGTGGCCCAGGCCAAATTCGTGCACACTGTGTCGGCGGGCTATGTGACAGGCGCGATGTTTGTCCTCTCGATCTCTGCTTTTTTCTTGCTGAACAAGCGGTATGTCGGCTTCGCCAAACGGTCCATGACCGTGGCCGCCGCGTTCGGTCTTGCCGGCGCGTTGTCTGTCGTCGTGCTCGGGGATGAAAGCGGTTACGCCCTGACCGACAACCAAAAGATGAAACTCGCCGCCATTGAAGGCGAGTGCGACACCCACGCCGCACCGGCGCCGATCAGCGTGATCGCCTTGCCGCGTGTGAATCGCGACAACGGCACCTGTGAACAAGCTGCAGCGATCAAAGTGCCTTGGGTGCTCGGTTTGATCGCCACCCGATCGCTGACCGAAGAGGTGGACGGCATTTATCGGCTTGTGGCGATCGCCGAAAGCCGCATTGAAAATGGCCTTGTCGCGTATGACGCGCTCGAAGAGCTGAAGGTCAATCCGGACAATATCGCCGCGCGCCAAGACTTTGAGCTTCACCAGCGCGATATTGGGTATGCCCAATTGCTGAAGCGCTATGTCGACGATCCGCGCCAGGCGTCCCAGGAGCAAATCGCTCGTGCAGCGTGGGACACTGTGCCCAATGTGCCGCTCATGTTCTGGATGTTCCGCGGTATGGCGGGGCTGGGCTTTTATTTCATCGCCCTGTTTGGCGCAGCGTTTTTGCTGAGCTCAATGAAGAAGCACGATACAAAGTGGCTCTTGCGCCTGGCGTTGTTCTCGCTGCCTTTGCCCTGGATCGCCTCACAACTCGGCTGGCTAGTGGCTGAGCTTGGCCGCCAGCCCTGGGTGGTGGAGGGTCAATTGCCCACATTCTTGGCCGCCTCCAGCCTGCATGTGCATCAAGTGGTGATGACCATTATCGGCTTCACCGTGCTCTACGGCGCACTCGCTGTGGTGGAGATCATGCTGATGATCTATCTGATCCGCAAAGGGCCGTACCCGGGCTCGACCCCGGTAAGGGGCGGTCATTCTCCTAAACCCGTCGCTGCGGGGCCTGGCGTAGTCGCCGCAACCCCGCATCACGACTTTGATCAATAGGGGCGGCGATTATGGAAATCCCCTTTTCTTACGAATCCCTCCGCGTTGTTTGGTGGCTCCTGATGGGCGTTTTGCTCATCGGTTTCGCCATCACCGACGGCTTTGACCTGGGCGTGGCGTCGCTATTGCCCTTCATCGCCAAGACCGATGATGAACGGCGCATGGTGATCAACACCGTCGGCCCGACATGGGAGGGCAATCAGGTTTGGCTCATCCTCGGCGGCGGCGCGATTTTCGCCGCATGGCCGCTGGTGTACGCCGTCAGTTTCTCCGGCTTCTATCTCGCCATGTTCGTCGTGCTTGCCGCACTGATACTTAGACCCGTCGGGTTCAAATATCGCTCCAAACGCGATGACCCGCGCTGGCGCTCCGCTTGGGACTGGGCCTTGTTCATTGGCGGGGCGGTCCCCGCTCTGATCTTTGGCGTGGCGGTCGGCAATGTGCTGCAGGGCGTGCCATTCCGCTTCGATACCGATCTGCGCGTGTTTTACGACGGCATGTTTATTGAGTTGTTGAACCCATTCGCACTTTTGTGCGGACTGCTCTCGGTGGCCATGCTGATTTTGCACGGCGCGGCTTGGCTCTCCATGAAGGCGGAAAAGGGCGTTGTGCGTGATCGCGCGCTGAAAATCGGCCCGCTCGCCGCTTATGCCGCCATCATGCTGTTCGCCATAGGCGGGATTTGGATTTGGCAGTCGGGCATGGGCTATAGTTTTGTCAACGACGTGGACCCGGCTGGCCCATCCAATCCGTTGCGCAATGAAGTGGTGTCGGGCCAGGGCGGATGGCTGGACAATTACGGTCGTTATCCGTGGATGATGCTGGCGCCCTTGCTCGGGTTCGCTGGAGCGGCCGCGGCTGCTTACGGAATCCGCATCAAAAATGAGGCGGTGACCTTTATCAGCTCCTCGGTCAGCACGTTGGGCATTATCTCAACGGTGGGCGTGTCCATGTTCCCGTTCATCTTGCCCAGCTCCATCAACCCCACCTCCAGCCTCACGGTGTGGGATTCCTCTTCGAGCCATCTGACCTTGTTCATCATGCTGATCGTTACCGTGATCTTCTTGCCCATCGTGCTCGCCTACACGGCATGGGCGTTCAAAGTGCTGTGGGGTCGGGTCACGGTCGAGGACGTGCGCGCCAATACATCGGCGTATTAGGCCAAAGGAGATGTGATATGTGGTACTTCACCTGGATCTTGGGCCTTGGCGCGGCGCTGATGTTCGGTGTCATCAACGCCATGTGGTACGAGTTCGAACTTTCCAAAGACGGTGACCAGGGCTTGAGCGAAACCGACAAGTAAGGTGATCGCCCTCCGGCATTACCTCTCACTTCTGCCGAAATGTCGGTAGAGTGGAAATGCTATGGGGGACATTACACAATTGATTCATCCAAAATCCCCCGGAAACGCTTTGATCGAGAAGGGGATTGATTATGGGCGGACTTGGCGGACTCCTCATCTTTTTGGGATTGGGCTCCATTGCTCTCAAGCTTTTGAGCATGTTCGACATCATGCATTTTGAGTTCACGGTGCTGATGTGGATCGACAGTTGGGGCGACCTCGTCGGTTGGGCAATTCGCGGCGGCGCGGTGGCGCTCGGCCTAATTCTGATTATGGCCTCCGGGGGCGGAAAATCGGACGCTCGCAACGAGGCCTAACGCTTTACAGACTGTCACACCGTACCCATCGGCGCGGCGTTGTCGTATGACGCCGTGTCATGGGACGGGTTTTAATCATCCAAAACGTTCGCGCCGGGCGGGGATTTGACTTTGCCACCCGCGTCGCGGCGCAGCGTTTTCACGACGTCGGTCATCAAGCGCAAATTGCGCCTTGTCGGCAACTGACTGATCTTGACGCCGTTTTGCGCCAGCATTGCTTGCATGTCAGTCAATCCAACCAACCGATGGCCAGTCTTGACGCTATTGCGGTTTCCGGCGGGGATGGCAGCGTCCGCGCGCTTGTCGGCCGGCTGAGACCCGATGCGCCCCCTTTGGCGGTGATCGCCGATGGCGGGGGCAATTACATCGCCCGCGAGCTGCGCCGGTCCGGCATAGTCGGTCACCAGCCCAAACCTACGCTCAAAGCCGCAGGTCGCGTTGTAGTTGGCCAGGCCAACGGTGTGGCGTTTGGCTTGATGGTGGGGGTCGGACTGGATGGATTTGCGGCGGCTTTGACGCCCAAACCCGTGAAACTCTTAAGCCCGCATTTGGCCTATGGCGCGGCCATCGCTGCGGCGTGGGCGCGTTATATGGCGTCGCCGCACCGGTTAAACATTGTTATCGACGGTGAATCGCAAGCCCCCGCGCCATGGATCATGGTCAGTAACAGCCGGTTCGCTGATCGCCGCTTCGTCCTGGATGCAGACGGCAACGTTTCGCCAAAGCTCCATGCCATCATTGTCCGCCCGCACGGGCCCCTGGACATCGCTGATGTCTTGCGGCGGTTGGCGATGGGCGAGCTTGCGACGGCGGCGCACATCGACATCCGCTCCTGCCGCCGCGTCGAGGTCACGCACCCCGCCGGCCTGCCCGTCCATGGTGATGGCGAGGTCATCACGCACACGCCCGTTGAAATCATTGCCGAACGCACCATCCCCATCTTGGGCTAGCGCGATGCGCGCAGATCAGTCAGGCTACACCGAAAACTGGGGAATAGGGGACTCGATGTATGTCTGACAATCGAACGCAAAAACTCGGCGCGATCGCCTCGCGTCGCGATTTGCTCACCGGCGGAGCGGTGGCGCTCACGGGTCTCGCCGCCGCATGCGGACAAACCGATCCAGCGCCCGAGGCGAGCGATGCGGCGGGGCCCGACCTCACAAATCTCACCGGCGCCGAGCGCCTTGCGGGCTTGGAGTATTCGCCCGAAGAACGTGAACAAATGCTGGCTGGCCTTGAGGGGCAGCTGGAGACGATCCGCGCGCTGCGCGCCATCGAGAAACCCAATAGCCTGGCCCCGGCGCAGACCTTCGATCCACGATTGCCCGGCGTGGACTATCCTGTTGGCGCGATTGGGGCGTCACAGCTCGACAGCACGACTTTTACCGAACCGACAGATGATCAATCCATCGCGTTCGCTCCGGTGGATGTGCAACGCCAATGGTTGCAGTCGGGCGCTGTCAGCTCACGCCAACTCACAGAGATCTATCTCGACCGCATTGAACGGCATAATCCCAACCTGGAAGCCTGGGTGATGGTCGATCGGGACGGGGCGTTGGCCGCCGCCGAGCGTGCCGATCGGGAGCGCTCGGACGGGCGAGTGCGCGGGCCGCTGCATGGCGTCCCCTATGGACTCAAGGATTTGTTCGATGCGCGCGGCTTGCCGACGACATGGGGCGCTACGCCTTACAAGGACAGCCCGCCCGCCGAGGCTGACTGCACCGTGGTGGCCAATCTGCGGGAGGCCGGCGCGGTGTTGCTGGGCAAGACCACGTGCGGCGCACTGGCTTATGGCGACATTTGGTTTGGCGGCGTGACCAAAAACCCGTGGAACCTGAATGAAGGCTCGTCCGGGTCCAGCGCCGGATCGGCCAGCGCCGTGGCGGCGGGACTGTGTTCGTTCGCCATCGGCACCGAGACACTGGGCTCCATCGTGTCGCCATCCACCCGATGTGGCACAACGGGCCTGCGGCCCACTTTCGGCCGGGTGAGCCGGGCCGGCGGCATGGCGTTGTGTTGGTCGCTGGATAAGGTCGGGCCCATTGCTCGTTCGGTGGGTGACTGTGACTCGGTCCTGCAAGCGATCGCAGGAGGCGATACCGCAGACCCTTCCAGCCTGGGCGAGGCCGCCGCCTATGGTGACGGGCCGTCCACGTCACCGTCCGATCTCACGGTTGGCTTTGATCCGGCCTGGTTTGACAACGCCCTTGATGGTGACCGGGCGGCTTTGGAGGCCTTGCGCGAGGCGGGCATATCCACCAAAGAGGTTTCAGTCCCAACTCAACCCACGAACGCCTTGGTGCAAGCCCTTCTCATTGAGGCGGCCGCGGCGTTTGAGGAGCTGACCCTCACCAATCGAGACGATGAACTGGTCTGGCAAGACGACAATGCCTGGCCCAATACATTCCGGCAGGCCCGGTTCATTTCCGCCATCGATTATGTCCAGATCGATCGCGTGCGCCGCCAAGTGATGCGCGACATGCACAATGTGTTTGTTGAGTCTGGCGTGGACGCATTGATCGGGCCCAATTTCGCCGACGGCATGCTGACCATCACCAACTTCACCGGCCATCCTCAATTGGCCGTCCGCGCGGGTTTCCAGGAAACGCGCACGCGCTCCTTGTTCGGTCAAGAACCAGAAGAGGGTGAGACCTTCCGCACACCCTATACAACGTCACTCTGGGCGCCGCTGTTGCGAGAAGATGTGCTGATAGTCTTGGGCCGGGTGATCGAAAGCCGTCTCGGCGTGTCAGCCGACCGACCTGATTTGGGATAGTCATCAAATCGATCGCGACGGAAAACCTGGCCAACAGCGTTTGATCGAGCAGTTGCATTGGACAAACGAGGAGCGCCCCATGAGCCGCAGCGTTCTCAACGGTATGGCCTTAGCCTTGATCTGCTTGCTCACTTCACCAGCCACCGCTGCCACATCCCACCTAGGCCACCACGCCGTGCATCACGGCGAATGGCGGATCAATCCGCGCCTTTGCCCTGATCTGGTCGAGGATCGCCGCGACCGCCGGGTCACGTATAGTCGGGCCGATCGCCGAGAGGACCGGCGGGATGCTGCCGTGGTCAATTGCCCAGCGCGCGCGTGGGTTTGGGTCGGTCCGCACCCGTTCAACCCGCGCATCCACCCGGTGCGTCCAGTGGTGACGGCAATCCATATTCGCAATGGCGGTTATTTTTATCGACCGCGGGCGAACGCCGCGTATGTGCGGATCAATCTGGTCATCCGCTAAGCACTTGCGTCAGTCGCCCTCGTTTTGCTTTTGAAGTTTGGTTAAGAACAACAAGTATAGACCGCCCAACCACAAAAGGACCGACCCGCCAATAACCGCGGCGTCAATGATCATCGTGGCCAATTCGTGCTGCTGCATGACCCAGGCTTGAGCGGTGAAGGATTGATGCTCCATTTGCTCATAAATGGCCGCCATATCGCGGCGCATACCAACCAGAATGTCAGTGTGCAAATGCAAGAGGCCGGCAAATGTGATGAAGCCCAGCGTGTACAATACAAATGCCATGAGCTTGAGCGCGAAGCGCGCGCCGTTAAGAAAATAATAGATCGCGGCGTACATGGCGAAATTGAGCGTCACAATCAGCCCCAAGGCTTCACCTTGTGCGGCGCGCACCGCGACCATGGCGTTATAAAATTCAGAATTCATCAACAGGTCGAATGTTTGTTGTTCCATCACCGCCTCCTGCATTGCGTCGCCAGCGTTATCACAAGACGGGCCGCCGCGTCAGATCACGCTTGCTAAAACGCGTTCACGCTCTGGCGCGCGCTTTGTGCACATAGCTTAGATTGACCCCGGCGATGAGCGCCTTACGCTGGTCCCCTTGCGCAACGCCGGCCCGCCAAATGTGGCCGAGGGGGAGGATCATATGGGCTGGTTTTTCAAATCTCCGCTATGGGCGCGGGTCATGGTGGGACTGGTACTAGGGGCGATTGCCGGCATGGGCCTGCGATACGGCGTGGGCGTCGAGCCTGGTGCAGCCTTTGCTGAGACTTGGGTTAAGCCATTTGGTGACGCCTTCATCCGCCTCATCCGCATGCTGATTGTCCCGCTTGTGTTTTTCACGCTCACCGCTGGGGTTGTGGCCATGGGCGACCCCAAACGGCTTGGTTCATTGGGGACGCGAACATTGGCCATGTATATGGGCACCACAGTGTTCGCCGTCACTTTGGGCCTCTTGTTCGCCACTTTGTTTAATCCAGGTATTGGCGTGGATGTCAGCGGCGCCGACCCTGAGCTCCAACAACAATTCCTGCAGCGCCGGGCCGATCCGGACGCGCCCGGCGGCATTTTGAAGCTCTTGCTCGATCAAATTCTCAACATCATTCCCGGCAACTTCGTCGCGGCTGCGACCGGTGACAATATTTTGGGCGTGATCTTTTTCTCCATCATGTTCGGCGTGGGTATTTTGGTGCTGCAGGAAAAGGCCCGCGCCATGGCTGACGGCATCAATTCTGGTGCGGATGTGATGATCCGCATCACGGAGATCGTTATGCAGGCCGCGCCATTTGGCGTGTTCGCCCTGATCACTCATGTGATTGCAACCCGAGGGCTGACGGTGCTCGACAATCTGTTGATGGTCGCGGCGGCGCTCTATGTGGCGTGCTTGGTGCAGATGATTTTCACCTATGGCCTCGTGATCATCAAACTGGTGTTGGGACTGCCGATTATCCGGTTTTTCCGCGGCATGACCGACGCCATCGCAGTGGCGTACTCCACATCGTCCTCATCGGCGACATTGCCCGTCACCATTGCCAACGCCGTGGACAATCTGGGCATCAAGCGCACCGTAGCGTCGTCCGTTTTACCCTTGGGCTCCACGGTGAATATGGACGGAACGGCGCTCTATCAAGGCGTTATCGCAGTATTCGCCGCCCAAGTATTTGGCATTGATTTGAACATTGGAGATTATGTTCTTGTCGCGGTCGCCGCCACCCTGGTGTCCATCGGCACGGCCGGCATTCCATCGGTGAGCTTGTTCCTAGCCTTCATCACGTTGAGCGTCATTGGCGTGACCCCCGAACAAACTGCGCTGATTGTGGCCTTCATCTTCCCGTTCGACCGGCTGCTCGACATGATGCGCACCGCCACCAACATCACTGGCGACGCCGCGGTGGCGACAGCCGTGGCCAAATGGGAGGGCGAATTGGACGAGGAGGTGTTCCGCTTGCCGGCGCGGATTTAACCCCAGCGTTCAATCTGAACGGGTCGCCACCGGGAGGATTTCGCCCGGTGTCGTGGTGGTGCGCTCGCCGCGCTCCACTTCGCGGATCAACTCGACGACACGCGCGCAGGTCGGGGCGGAGAGGCAATGGCTCGCGGCCAAGCGCACGATCGCGCCCTGTAGATCATCAATCTCGGTTGGTCGTCCGGCGACCAAATCGTCCTGCATGGATGATCGGGCCTCAGGATCGACTTTGATGGACCGCGCGGCAATCATGCGAAACACCCATGTCGGCGCGCGCAATAGGGTAGGCAGCGCCTTGGGCGGCAAGCCGGCGACCTTGGCGGGGGTAATGCCGGCCTTGGCAAGTGTGGCCAATCCCTCATCCACACATGCGGCCATCACGCGCCGCCATTGAGGGTCGAGCAATTGCGCGCGTAATGGCAGTCCACTCAGCGCGTTCACCGCATTATTGAGATTGATCAACACCTTGCCCCATAGCACAGCCTCCATGTCGTCGCGCTCTTGGACGGCCAGCCCAGGTACGGACAATAGTGCAGCCAGGCCACCCGTCGGCCCGGTTTGCACCATCACATGACCGGACGAGGCGCGGTGAATTTCGGTGGCGCTGCGCTGGACCACGTTGAACGGAACCATGCCCGCGCGTACGTCGTGCGCGGGCAAATGGGCGCGTAGCCTGTCGGGATTGCGTGCGCCATTTTGCAGGCTCACCACAATGGCGTTGAGTTTGGCGTGCTCGGCAATGAGGGTCGCCATCGATTCGGTGTCTTTCGACTTGACCGTGACCAGAACCACGTCGGCGTCCGCCAAGATTTGCGGCTCATCCGATGCGCGAATCTCGTCAGGTTGAACCTGGTGCTCGCCGCCATCGCGGTCGCTCAGAGCAAGCCCTGATTTTTCGGCGTCTTGGATGAATCCACTTCGTGCAAGGAAACGCACATCCCTGCCGCCGGCTTGAAGCATGCCGCCAACCCACCGGCCAATGGAGCCGGCGCCAGCAACGACAATCACCGCGCGTTGATTGAGGTGTTCGTCCATGACGCAGTGTTTCCCCGATTAATTGTCGCGAAAGTCATCCGCGCGAGTAGATCGGTCGTACGCTAGGACAAACCAAGGGAGTACGCCATGAATGAGTCGTCGACCAATTTGACTGAAGGCCGGCCATTGGCGGTCACGATCGCGCGCATTGTTGTTGGGCTCTTGGGCGCCAGCCTTGCCTACTACATCTTTGCGGAGATTGTCGGTGATCCGATTTGGGTTGCGCCAGGGTCGGGCGGATTCATCACTGAACTCAATACGTTTATGGCCACAGAATGGGGCGTGGTCAGCCTTGTGGATGTCTATACGGGGTTTGTGATTGCCGCCGCGATTATCATTGCGTTCGAACGGAAACTCTGGGTCGGCCTGGCTTGGGCCATACCCCTAATGATTATTGGCAATGTGGTCACTGCCATCTGGTTTGTATTGCGGTTTCCAGAATTGGTGCGGCGCTTACGCTAATCGCTGCGCAAACGCCGCAAAATCTCATTCCTGTTCGGATTGTGTGTCGTTGGTCTCGTCGTCCTCATCGACTTCAATGCGCATGACGCGCTTGACAACGACGTGACGGACTTCGCCATCGTTTTCGACCTCTTCACCATCAATGATCAGCTTGCCGTCTTTGATAACGATTGAAGATGCCCCTTCGATATCCTCAGACTTTAACCGAATGCGCCGATGTTCGCCGTTTTCACCATCCGTCGTGACGTCGATATCGAAGTCAAAATCAACATCCATGTCTGACATTTCCCCGTTGAGGGTCGCCTTTTGGACGTCCAGCAAGGCCACTTGCCTTTCAAGCTCGGCTTTGGCCTGCTCTAGGCTGGCGCGCGCAGTCTCCGACGCCAGGACGTCCGCTTCGTCCAGCTCAGCCATTTCGCGGTCCAACTCGGCGATCGCAGCGTCCAATTCAGCCATCGCCAATTGGAGCTCCGCCTCCATGGTATCGGCCATGGCGTGTCCATCGACCATAAGACCGCCATCAACGATCTCAATCCGCTGACCGTCCGAACCTTTGTGGACGATCATCACGCGCTGTTTGTGTTTGTCGGCTTTGCCATCGCTGGAGCGGATAATGATTTGTTCCTCAACGGACTCGCTTTGGGCGGTCTGAGCAGCAGTCTGGGCGCAGGCCGCGATGACAAATGCGCTGGCCGCCCCTAAAAGCAGTGTGGTGGTCTTCATGATTGCCCCTCCTTAGTTTAGCGGAAAATCCGCGTGCCTAATCGATCGCGAATGTCGCGTTACCGACACATCGCTGAACCATGACCAACTGGTAATGCCAATGTTAGGTTTTCGCTCGTAAGGCGTTCGCCGCGCCTAGTCGTCCCCTTCGTCGTCATCGCTTGACTTAGGGGTATATTCCTCGCCATCGATGATCACCTTGCCGTCTTGAATGATGATCGACTTGGCGTTGGCAATATCCTCGGAACGCAGATGAATTGTCTTACCAGCTTCGCCATCAATGGTGATGTCGAAGTCCGCATCGAACTCTGACAAATCCAAGTTGAGTTCGGCCATTTTAATGTCGAGTTCGGCCATTTCGCGTTCCACTTCGGCCATGGCCTGCTCGATGCTGCTGCGGGCGATCTCATTCGCCATGGCCCCAATGCCATCCATGTTATCGAGCTCCAGGTCGAGCTCAATCATCACGTTATCGAGTTCTTCCAATGCAACTTCGAGTTCCAGCTCAATCATCTCGCGCAGTGGTTGGCCGTCAATGAACAGCTCGCCGTCAAAAATCTCCACATTGCTTTCGCCATCTTCGTCACTCGAAATAACGATTTTGCGCTTGTGTTTGCCGTTGTGTTCCTCTTGCAGGATTTCCACGCGCGCATCGTCGCTGTCTTTGTCCTGCTTGTGTTCGTCCTGGTCTTGGGCCAAGGCCAACGGCGCGGTGCACAGCGCGGCGATGCTCAATACGGCGGCAAGGTGAGATGTTCTGGTCATGGTGGCTGCCCCTGATAGGAATGCGTTTGTCATAACGCGAACTCTCGCCCGACGTGCGTTACGGGGCGGTCGCCATCTTGTGACGATTGCGTAACGCCCCGTCCACCTATTGGTCGAGGTTAGAGAATTTGACGGGCGTCTGCGGAGTCTCATTGACACTCAGCGAAAAAATATCGGGACGGGCATAGTGCCCCACCACGTCAAACTCATATTTGCCGCGCGCAAGGTCTGATGGGTCAAGCTGAGCGGTGAGTATGGCGTCCTGATCATAAACCGGTGCGGCCAGGATCTCCCCCAATGGAGAAATGATGGTGGAGCCTCCACGGATCAGCACGTCGTCCGGATTGTCCGACATGCCTGGAGCGGTGTCGGCTGGCGCATCGCGACGTTTAAGATGTTGGACCGCAGAGACCACAAAGCATCGGCCTTCCATGGCGATCGTTCGCATGGTGGTCGCCCAACTGTCGCGGTCATCCACAGTGGGTGCGGCATAAATCTCAATGCCTTTTGCGTACATGCTGGCGCGCAATAGCGGCATATAGTTCTCCCAGCAGATCACTGCGCCCACCCGCCCGGACACCGTGTCAACCACGTCAAGTGTAGACCCATCGCCATAGCCCCAAATGATCCGCTCCATGACGGTGGGCATGACTTTACGATGGCGGCCAATGAGCGCACCATCAGACCCAAAGATCAACGCAGTGCAGTAGAGCGTGCCGCGCCCTTCAGCGATTGCCGCGCGTTCGATGACGCCAACCACGAGAGTCGCCTTGGCCGTGCGGGCTGCTTTGGAAAGTCGCGTGACCTCGGGGCCGGGGACATCAACGGCCGCATCCCAATACCGTACGAACCAATCGCGTCCTTCTGGCGTGCGCGAGCCCACGCGGGCTCCAAAGTCGTGACCTTTGGGATATCCGCCGATGAACGCCTCGGGAAACACAATCACCTGCGAACATGAGGAATCCAGTTGCTGCAACTGTTTTGCGGCGTCCGACGCTAAGTCCTCAAACCGTTCCATCGTGGTCGGCGTATTAAATAACACCGTTCCGGTTTGAACTGCTGCGGCGACAGTGGGGGTCATAGTCTCTCCTTGTTGAGCGGTGATATCTGAAGGCTAGTCGAACAGATAAATTCCTGAAATGGTTGGTTGTTGTGCGGACATGTAAGAAGTCTGTGGCTGAGCTATCGCTTTTTTTGCCGCAATTTGCGTATAGTGCGCCTGATTGTGAGGATGACATCATTCATGGGGACGCTGAATGAATGGGCTTAGATCCGGCGTGGCTGCGGCGTGCCTGCTTCTCGCTGCAGCACAAGCGCCGGCGCACTCCCAAGATTCTGACGAGCGCGACATGCGTGGCGCCGAGCACAGCGCCATGTTGGGCGCACGGCCCACCGGGCTCGTTATTGTCAATCAGAAGAAGTTTCGCTCAGCGCGCGCGTTGTTTCGCCAGGCGGAGTACAACGCATCGAACTCAGCGCTCGAGCTCCAAGGCTCGGCGATCTACACGCTATACAAGAGCGTGTCTGACGCAGACCTGTTGGACATGTTTGGCGCATTTACCATCTCGATACAGCGCCAAGGCTTTGAACAAGTTTATTCGTGCGTGAACTCCTCGTGCGGCGCGCCGGGAACGTTGGATCGCGATATTCGGCGCATCACCCCCCAGATCGATGTGGAGCCGCGTAATCAGCGCTATGCGGTTTTCCGCAAAACGGACGATGATCTGGTGACCTATGCCCAGATTTACGCCACGGCCTCGCGCTCGGGCGGGCCGGTTTATGTGCGCGCTGATTTGGTCGCCACGCCGCGTTCGGCCGACGAAGCGGGCGATACTGCGGCGAACTCAACCATCGCTGCGCTTGCGCGTCCGATCCCCACCCCGGCGCCGCAGGCTGACATTCCGTCTGCTCCAGCGCCCGCACCGACGCCCACACCGATCCCGACGCCCACACCGACGCCGGATCCCACGCCCACCCCCACACCGCTTCCCACACCGACCCCAACGCCAAACCCGATCCCGACGCCGGTTCCCACCCCCC
>CAZWVH010000061.1:0-17225 GCA_964636945.1 uncultured Caulobacterales bacterium
TGTTCGGCGTGCCGATTGAGGGCATGGACCCGATGATCCGGCGCAACGCCAAAGCGATTAATTTCGGTATTATCTATGGAATCTCCGCGTTTGGGCTCGCCAATAATCTGGGCATTGAGCGCGACGAGGCGGCGGCCTACATCAAAGCCTATTTCGAGAAATTCCCCGGCATTAAAGACTATATGGACTCGATGAAGCAGTTCTGCCGAGAGAACGGCTATGTCAAAACCATTTTCGGCCGCCACTGCCACTATCCCGAGATCAACACCAAAAACCCCAATCTGCGGGCATTTGCTGAACGCCAAGCCATCAACGCGCCGCTGCAAGGCTCGGCGGCGGACATCATTTTTCGCGCCATGGCGCGCATGCCTGGCGAGCTCGCCAAGGCCAAGCTCAATGCGCGTATGCTGCTTCAGGTGCATGACGAATTGGTGTTCGAATGCCCCGAAGACCAAGCCGATAAGGTGTGCGCATTGGTGTCTGACGTGATGGCGAAGGCGTGCCTGCCGGCGCTTGATCTTTCCGTGCCGCTGGTGGTGGACACGGGCGTGGGCGGAACCTGGGCTGAAGCTCATTAGATAAGGCCTGGCCTCGACGCTTTGTCTGACGCAATATTAGCGAGGCGATCAGTCGATGCACGGCCAGGAGGATGGGGCTGATATGGCAAGCGATGAGCAACCTAAGAAACGTTGGCTGTTGGCCGAATTCGTTTCATTCATTTCGATCAACTGGATCTTCTTTTTTGTTTTGGTGACGATTGGCGCGGCCGTCATCGGCTGGGTGCGGTATGATATTTCACTGCTTCAACCGATCGAAAAAATTGCTTACGAACAGCGCCAATACCGCCAGGAGGAGGAAGCGCGCGAACTGCGCGAACGTATGGCTGGTCGGCATTTGTCGCTGGCCAATAGCTTGTTGAATGTGGGCGCTGTCAATGAGGCCCAAGCGGAATTTGAAGAGGTTCTGCGTCTGGATCCGGAAAACGCGGAGGCTCACTTTGGAGTAATGAAGTCGCGTTTGTTCACATCTTTTGATCGGGAAGATTTTGAACTCCACATTATTGAGCAACGCGCCTCATTATTGCTCAACGAACGGTCCGACGATCCCCATGTTCTATGGTTTTTGGGACAAATTTTTCACTATATTGAACCGGACTTGGCGCGCGACTATTACGTTGCGGCCATCAACATTGAACCTGAATTGGCTGCCGGTTACTACAATCTTGGAGTGTTGGACGACCTCGCGGGGGATCCGGAAGGCGCGCTGGCAAACTACCGAACGGCCTCTGAACTATCGCCATGGCATTCGTCGTATCGTAATAACTTGGGTTATCAGCTGTTGCGGCAGGGCAAGTATCGCGAAGCGTCGGAGCAATATATTGCGTTACTGGAACTCGATCCCGATTATCTGCTTTCATACTACACACTGGGGATAGCGGCGCGCGCCATTGGCGACCTGCGTTGGTCGAGCCGTGTTCAAGACATTCTTCAAACGAAGTTGCTCGATGATGCGCTTGTCATGTCGGGTGAAAACTCCGGCGCCTGGTTTTTTCATGTCGGGCGCACACAACCGGTCTATGTGGACACAGTCGCCAAGCGACGCGCCTATGCAGACATGAGCCAAGCCACGACGATGGCGGCCATGGGACGTCAAGACGCAGCATTCCAATTGATGGTGCGCGCGCGATCACATGGGGCTGAAAACTTTGACGACATCGTTGCCTTGAGTGTGTACGACGCGCAAAGACTGATCGACGCGCAGCCGCAATGGTCCGAAAATGTGCACGAATTTTTGGCGCTAACCGACGCCTCGCCGCCGTCGTCGCGCGCCACGCTGGTCGGAAATAATGCGGGTGAGGCCGATGGCGGAACCAATGAAGGCGCTCCCTAATGTCGCTTGAAAGCCGGCCTTTAAGGGCGATTATAACCGGAATGTGCCTTTCAGGCTTGCACGCGTTCGGCGCTCTGGCGTTGCAGTCAGACACATTGGACGGTCTGTGGCGTCGCGACGCCGATGGCTTGGTGCTCCAAATCGATGGCATTAGCGGTGATTTTATCAATGACACGCGGCCTGAATGGGAAAGCGGCCCGCCGGCGTTTCAAGCTCTTGTTCCGTCTGGACCAGGCGAATGGACAGCCGCATCGCAAGAACAACATCTCGACACGGGCCAAATTTACACCACGATTTGCACCTTAACGCTCCAAGAACCCGATGCGTTTCTCGCTGTGTGTAAAGGCCGGCGAAATGTTTATCGACACATTTATCGCCGCCATGAGGGCAATTTGGGCGTGTAGACTGATCGCTTTTACCGAACGGCGGGCGGCATTCGTTGTGCCACATGTGTGTCCTCGCCCTCGTTTGGGTTGTGGACTCTTGGAGTTCAGCTGCAGACCGGAACGACTTCCAATCAAATTCGATTGACCGTCTGTTTGTACACGCTCGATGCAAAGCATATGTTATTGTGTGACTTGGAGATATGCTGTGTGATGCAGCAATACGGCTTGGCCATTGTGCAGTGGCGCGATAGACAAGCCGGGCTGTGAAATGTTGGATGAGTTCATGACGACAATTGCTTTGGTCGACGACGACGAAAATATCCTGGAATCGGTCTCCATGTTTCTGGAGGACGAGGGATACCACATCCGGCGTTTTTCGGATGGCGCCGCCGCCTTCGCGGCCCTTTCCGATTCGCCACCCGATCTTGCCGTGCTGGACATTAAAATGCCGCGCATGGATGGCTGGGAACTCCTGCGCCGGCTTCGGCAAAGTTCGAACTTGCCAGTGATTTTTCTCACATCGCGTGATGAAGAAATCGACGAAGTCGTGGGCCTCAATCTTGGCGCTGACGACTATGTGCGCAAACCATTTTCGCGCCGTTTGCTGAGCGAACGCATCAAGGCCGTATTACGCCGGTCTTATAGCCCACCCCAAGGCGCCCCCGGAGAGGATTCCTCGGCGGCCATTGTGCGGGGCAAGTTGATGCTAGACCCCAATCGGCATGTGTGCGCCTGGAACGGTGAACCTGTTCGGCTCACCGTGACGGAGTTTTTGATTTTACAGGCTTTGGCCCAACGCCCAGGATTTGTGAAAAATCGCGACCAACTGATGGACGCGGCTTATGACGACCAAGTGTATGTGGATGATCGGACGATCGACAGCCACATCAAACGTCTAAGACGCAAGTTCCGCGCGGTGGACGAATCCTTTGACGGCATTGAGACACTCTATGGCGTCGGATACCGCTACAAA
Source organism: uncultured Caulobacterales bacterium (assembly GCA_964636945.1). Taxonomy (GTDB): domain Bacteria; phylum Pseudomonadota; class Alphaproteobacteria; order Caulobacterales; family Maricaulaceae; genus CAZADA01. Next base: position 3,250 of record CAZWVH010000061.1, read on the forward strand.
GAAGCCTAAGATAAAGCGACCCTTCAAGCCGGTGGAGTTTATCGCCGGTTTGATGCGCTCGCGTATCACGCTGACAATTTTATTGATCAACGCCCTCGCGCTCACGATCATCGTGATCGGCGCGACACGTCTTGGCGGCCTGCGGGACCGGTTGGTCAAGGAACGCGTGAGCATGCTCAGCATTCAAGCGACTGTTCTTGCCCACAGCATTGCCGAAACGGCAACCGATGAGGACGGGTCGGGTCTATTGATTGAGAAAATTCCCGGTGTACTGCAAAGTATTTATATTCCCTCTGGAACGCGAGTGAGGGTGTTTAATAGTATCGGAGAGCCCATAGAGGACGCCGATAGCTTCAATATCCAAAGTCGAATCGAGAGTTCCTATTTGCCTGACCTAGATCCAGGCTTTGTTGAGCGCATTCGTGACTTGGCCCCTTCCTTTGGTGACATTCAAGTTTCCAGCGGCATGAGCTATGAGACGTTGGAGGAAGAGATCTCCGCAGCGTTGGAACTGCGTCCTGAGGCAACCCGTACGACGGACTCAACCGAACCGCCCTATGTTTATTCTGAGCGGCGCATGTCGGACGGTCAGATTGTGGTGAGTGTGTCGGTGCCCATCCAACGGGTGCAATTGGTGCGTGGCGTCTTGAACGTCCAATCGGGCGGCGTGGATTCCATCGTTCAAGAACAGCGTCGGTTCATTTTCGTGGTGGCTTTGCTTGCCGCGGCGGTGGCCGTGGGGGCGTCCATTCTTGGCGCTCTATCGATCACTTTGCCCGTGCGTCGCTTGGCCGAGGCGGCCCACCGCATTCGCACCGAAGGACCAGGGAACGCCAATATTCCCCGCATTCCGGGCAAATGGGAGGTGGGGCGGTTATCTGAAGCCATGGCGAAGATGACCGATGCGCTGGTCGAGCGCATGCACGCCATCCAGAGTTTCTCCACCGACGTTGCGCATGAGCTGAAAAACCCAATGTGTTCGCTGCGGTCGGCGGTGGAGACTTTGCCCACAATTCGAGACGCCGAACGTCAAGAGCGGCTTTTGCGCGTCATGCATCGCGATTTGATCCGTCTCGATCGCTTGATCACGGAGATATCTCGGGCCGGTCGGGTGGATGCCGAATTGGCCAATTCGCGCGCCGATCCGCTGGACCTGCAGAGTTTTTTGGTGGACTTGGTGGAAATGTATTCGGTGACGCGCTCTCAGGGCGAACCGGATGTGGTGTTCTCTCAAGACATTCCCACACATAGCGCGCGGGTTCGGGCGGCTGAAGAGCCGCTCAGTCACGTTTTCCGCAATGTGATCGACAATGCCCGCACTTACTCGCCGGCCGATCGGCCGGTACGGATCACACTGCGCCATGAGGTCAATGGCGGACGGCCGATGGCTGTGGCGGAAGTGGAGGATGGCGGTCCCGGCGTGCCGGAGGAGAATCTCGACCGCATTTTTGATCGTTTTTACACGGAGCGCAGCAATGGCTCTGGCAACGACAATCGTGATCATTCAGGATTGGGGTTGGCAATCGCCAAGCAAATCATAGAAGCGCACGATGGACGAATTTGGGCGTCGAATATTCCTGGCGGCAACGGAAAATCTGCAGGAGCGAGGTTCACGATCGCATTGCCGCTGGACCGATAAAAGCCATGATATGACAACGGTTTGTTAGTGGAAAGGCAATGATACTGGCATCCAGAAACAATGGGCGCACGGTCATGCGAGAGGGGTGTGCGCGCCGGGGGCCAATGCCAGACGGGAAGCGCGCATGATCGGGGTTGTGGTTGTCACTCACGGACGGCTGGCCTTGGAATTGATCCAAGCAGCCGAACACGTGGTTGGCCGTCAGGACAATGTAGCGGCTCTGTGCATTGGTCCCGAGGACGATCTGGAAACCGCGCGGAACGCAGTGCGCGAAGCAGTTGAACGCGTGGATTCGGGCAAAGGCGTGATCATCTTGACCGACATGTTCGGCGGAACGCCCGCCAACCTTGCCATTTCATTATTGGAGCGCGATCGCGTCGAGGTTCTGGCCGGGGCCAATCTGCCCATGTTGATTAAGCTGGCTGAAGCGCGTGGGCGCACCGACTTACCCGGTGTTGCACAGTCGGCTATGGAGGCGGGTCGCAAATACATCGCCATCGCCAGCCGCGTTCTGGACGGAAAAAAACCATAGTCAATTTAAGAGATATCCCATGAGCGTCAGCGCCAGCGCCGTCATTGTGAACCCGCGTGGACTGCACGCCCGCGCCGCCGCCAAGTTTGTTGCGCTGGTTCAATCTTTTGACGCCAAGGTTGCCGTATCCCGCGATGCGATCACGGTGGACGCGGATTCCATCATGGAAGTGTTGATGCTGGCCGCACCGATGGGCACGGAGATTGAAATCACGACAGATGGACCACAGGCCAATGAAGCATTGGCGGCGCTGATTGAACTGGTCAATTCCGGTTTCGGGGAGGCTTGAGAGCAAAGTTGAAGCGGGACAGCGTATAACGATATGGTTATGTGCCGTATAAAGATATCTTTATATGAACTTGCTCTGTGCCGTGGGTGGTGCTAAAAGACGGCCAAGTTGGACTTCCCACCACAACCGCCATGCATGGAGCGATCAATGTCCGTCGACGCCGCCGAACGCGCTGATTACGCTGTTAAGGATTTGTCTCTGGCCGAATACGGCCGCAAGGAAATCGCCATCGCCGAAACTGAAATGCCGGGCTTGATGGCTGCGCGTGAGGAGTATGGCGCTGGCCAGCCGCTTAAAGGTGCGCGGATCGCCGGGTCACTACACATGACCATCCAAACTGCGGTGCTGATTCAAACACTTGAGGCGCTGGGCGCGCAAGTGCGCTGGGCTTCATGCAACATCTACTCGACGCAAGATCACGCCGCGGCAGCCATCGCGGACGCCGGCACGCCGGTTTTTGCGCACAAGGGCGAGACGCTGGAGGAATATTGGGATTTCGCTGACAAGATCTTCCATTGGCCCAACGGCGAGATGGCCAATTTGATCCTCGATGATGGCGGCGACGCCACCATGTATATTCTGCTCGGCGCGCGCGCCGAAGAGGGCGAAGACGTCCTCTCCAATCCCAAATCGGAAGAAGAAGAGGTCCTGTTTGCGCAAATCAAAAAGCGCATGGAGGCCTCGCCAGGCTGGTTCACCAAACAGCGCCATGCGATCAAAGGCGTGTCGGAGGAAACCACCACTGGCGTCAATCGGCTCTACCAATTGATGGATAAGGGACGCTTGCCGTTCCCGGCCATCAATGTGAATGACAGCGTCACCAAGTCGAAATTCGACAATAAGTATGGCTGTCAAGAGAGCCTGGTGGACGCCATCCGCCGCGGCACAGACGTGATGATGGCGGGCAAGGTCGCCTTTGTCGCCGGCTATGGCGATGTGGGCAAGGGCTCAGCGGCGTCGCTCGCTGGCTCTGGTGCGCGGGTGACGGTCTCTGAGATCGATCCCATTTGCGCATTGCAGGCCGCGATGGATGGCTTTGCCGTGCAAACGCTCGATGATGCGGTGGGGCAAGCCGATATCTTCGTCACCGCGACCGGCAACAAAGACATCATCACCGTCGATCACATGCGCCAAATGAAAGACATGGCGATTGTGTGCAATATCGGTCACTTCGACAATGAAATTCAGGTCGAAGCTCTGCGGAACTTCAAGTGGACCAACATCAAGCCGCAAGTCGACATGATCGAGTTTCCCGACGGCAAGCGGATTATTCTGTTGTCTGAAGGCCGTTTGGTGAATTTGGGCAACGCCACGGGCCACCCGTCCTTCGTGATGTCCGCCAGCTTCACCAATCAAACTCTGGCGCAGATCGAGTTGTGGACCAGAGGTGACCAGTACGAGAACAAAGTCTACACACTGCCCAAGCACCTGGACGAAAAGGTTGCCCGCCTTCATCTCGAAAAACTTGGCGTAAAGCTCACTGAATTGAGCGATGATCAATCGGAATACTTGGGTGTTTCGCAAACAGGCCCATTCAAGCCGGAACATTATCGGTATTGATCCGGCGAGGAGGCGGCTTGGCGGAAAATAGGATAACACAATTGACCTACCCGCCAGCCGCCCGTCTTGCCGACAACCCCGCCGCCGCCATCGCGCTGATGAACGCCAACCCGTTTGCGCACCTGTTCTCGGCACAAGGCGGGCTGATGGCGACGCGCATTCCCTTTGTGACCGACGTGGAGGGAGGACGCGCGACGTGCCTGCGCGCTCACCTGAATGTGCAAAATCCGCAAGTGAGCGGTTTGGATCGCGCCCCGGTCCTGATCGCGTTTTCCGGCCCGGCGACTTATGTCTCCCCGCATTGGCGAGCCGCCCCAACCCGCGGCGGGACTTATGATTATGAGGAAGTCTATGTCCATGGCCGCGCGCGCGTGGTGGACGACATCGACTATTTTCGCAGACTGATTGACGATTTATCTGCGCTGATTGAACCGCAATATGCAGAGGTTGGCGACTATCCGGTGTGGCAAACCACCATGGCGCCGCAAGGGTATATCGAGCGGCTCTTCCCCAGCATCACCGCGTTCGAAATCGTCATCGATTCCGTGCAGATGATTTCCAAGCTGCACCAGAACTTTTCGCCAGAAGACCGTCGATCCGTCACCGATCACCTCGCGCGCGCCAATCGCGAGCAATCGCTGGCCATAGCAGAGAAAATCCGCAAGTCGCTGGAGGCTTAACCGCGCGATGCGCCTCGCGCGAATGTGATGCTCGCCGACCATGCGGCTCCCAATTTGGCGTGAGAGCGCGCCTGGCTCGAGGCGCGGCGCTAGGCTAATCAATGGCGATGAACCAAGCTGCAAGATACGCCCTGATCGTCGTCGTGTGCCTCACCGCCGCGTGCTCCATAGGCGTGGGGCGTATCGGCGGGGGGGACGTGTTTGTTCCGCGCATGGATTTCGGCATTGCCCCTGACGCCGCCACTTACACACAGCCAGGCGATTGCCAGGGCGGCTCGCAGCTCGCGGCGGTGGATGTCCAGCCGCCCGACTATCCTGGCGGCGCCTTTCGCGACGGCAAGCAGGGCTGGGTGGTGGTGCGCCTGGATGTCGAAGCTGACGGCACCACGAACAATATAAAGATCCTCGACGCCGATCCGGACGGGCCGTTTAACGGCGCGTCGCGCAAGGCTGTGCGTGGTTGGCGGTTCGAGCCGCCCGAGGGAGGGACGCTGAAAAACTGTGTTGTGGTGCTCGATTACCGATTTGGGGTGGCCGAGATCGGGCTCTGAATTTCCGCCGCCGAGAACATCGGTCGCGCAAGTCAACCAAAAAAATTTGGATTGTTGCATCGCGGTGCGCGACAGGCTCGGCTATGATGGTGATTCACATACCTCTGGGCGCGCATATCGCACACAAGATGCGGACCAGGCTGCCAGAGGAATAGGGGCGGGTTGAGACATGCTATCGAGCACTGGCCAATTAGCAGCGTTTATCGTGACGCTGGGCGCGATCGCTTTAGCGGTCGCTGCTGCGGCATGGGCATTTTATATGTCCCGCAATGCGCGTTCAGCCAATGCCGGCTGGCGGTCACGCGCCGAACAATTGGAGCACGCGGTCGACCGCGCCGATACGCTGTTGGCGGCTCATCCCGGCGTTTTGTTTGCCTGGGAAGAGGACACCTCTGGCGGGCCCAGCGGTTGGGGATCGCCAGCCATGTATGGCGCGCCGGCGTCCATCGCATCTCTGCTGCGTTTCGCTGAAGCGCATTCCGGCGATGCGCCGCTTGAAGCGCGGGTGTTGGATGGCATGGCTGATTATGACGCCACCGACGCGGCCGGCGAGACAACCACACTGCGTAAGGCGCTGACACGGCTGAATGCCGACGGCGCGCCGTTTTCATTGGTGATTCATGGTCCTGGCGGACGCACACTCGAGGTTGATGGCCGTCCAGCAGGCTCGCGCATCGCCCTGTGGGTGGCGGATCCCAATCTTAAGGTGTCGGAATACTTATCCACGGCCGGACGTGCGGACGAAGCCGGCAAGCGCATTTTCGATGATCCCGCGGCGTTTCAAGACCTGCTGGAGCGCATGCCGCTGCCGGCCTGGCGGTATTCGTCGGGCATGAAGCTCATTTGGGCGAACGCGGCCTTTCTCAATGTGGTTGAGGCGTCCAATCTGCGCGATGCACAAGTGCGCGATCTGGCTCTTGATGAGCGTTCCAAGGAACAGGCGCGCCGTTCAATAGAAGAGGGTGTCGTTGGCGAAAGCCGGGAAATTACGGCGGTCGGCGCTCAGCGGCTGGTGGATATTCTCACGTTTCCGATCTCCGGCGGTGTGGCGGGCGTGGCGGTTGACATGACTCCACTGGCCCGCCAGCGCAACCAGGCCCGCGATGCCTCGGATTGGCGCGGCTCGGCGCTCAACCGAGTGGCGGACGCCGTAGCGATTTTCTCGCCCGATCGCGAATTGGTTTTCCACAATGCCGCCTTCGCCCGGCTGTTTGACCTTAATCAGGATTGGCTGAAACGCGCGCCCACCCATGGTGATTTGCTCGACCGGCTGCATGAGGAAGGCAAAACGCCGATGACCGCGGACTATGCGGCCTGGCGCGCCGGCGAAATGGCCATGTATGCGCGCGGGGAGGAGCCCTTGCCCGACGGCGTGTGGGAGCTTGGAGAGAGCGTGCGGCTGAGGGTGGTTCGCGTACGCCATCCGGCCGGCGGCGGCGTGGTGGTGTTCCGTGATGAAACTGAACTTTATCGCCTCAAGACTGATCTCAAGACACGCATGTCAGTACAATTGGCCACATTGGACAAGCTGGGCGATGCGCTGGCCGTTTTTGGCAATGACGGGCGTTGCCAATTGCAGAACGCCGCCTTCTCCACGCTGTGGGAGCTACCCGATAGATTGACTGAGGACGGCGCGGCATTTGGCGACATTATGGAAAGCTCATTGCCATTGTTTGCCGATCGCCAATCCTGGCTGCGGATGAAGGCGCGCATTACCAACATCAGCGAAGATGTGCGCAAGGAAGTGACCGAATATATTGAGCGCACCGATGGCAAAATTTTGCGATTGGTGTCGCGTCCATTGCCCGACGGCGCAACGGCTTTGAGCTTCACCGACGTCACCGCTGACCGGCATCTGGAACAGGCGCTGCGCGAACGCAATGACGCCTTGCAGTCCGTGGAAAAGGTGCAGAGCGATTTCGTCGGCCATGTGAGCTACCAACTACGCGCGCCGTTGCAGACGATAATGGGCTACGCCGAATTGCTCAAAATGACGCTGGATCCCGAGGCCAACCCCCGAGAGTCCGACCAGGCCGACATCATTGCGCGCGCCAGCGGCGAACTGAACAAATTGGTGGATAATATTCTCGATGTGGCGGCGATCACGTCAAATGCGGTGGATATGGAGTGGGCGGATGTGCCGTTGGCTGACGCGCTGCAAGACGCGATCCAGCTCGTGCAAACTAAGGCCGAAGATACACGCATCAAATTGGTGGTGGATTGCCCGCTCGACATCGGCGCCATCCGTGCTGACGCCCGCCGGCTCAAACAAGTCGTCTACAATCTGTTGGTCAATGCCGTGCGCCATACCCCGCCGGGCGGGCAAGTGATTGTGGGTGCACGGCGTGATCGCGGGGGCGTGGTCGTGTGGGTGGCGGACGACGGCGCCGGCATTCCAGCTGACCAACGTGCGCATATCTTTGACCCGTTTACTTCAGGCGACCACGGCGGCGCAGGCCTGGGGCTGACCTTGGTCAAGGCATTTGTCAATTTGCATGGAGGATGGGTGGACGTGGAATCTGAAGAGGGCGAAGGCACGCGGGTGACGTGCCACTTTCCCGTCCCTGATGAGGGCGAGGACGCGATCGCCGCCGAATAACGACACCGCCCGCGCCTAACCTTGGTTCTCCGGCATGCGCACCACCAGGCCGTCCAACTCTTCGCTCACCGTGATTTGGCATGAAAGCCGCGATGTGGCGTCGGTGTCCGACGCAAAATCAAGCATGGATTCCTCCATGCTTTCCGCTTTACCCGTTTTTTCCACCCAAGCGGGATCCACATGCACGTGACAGGTTGCGCAGGCGCACGCGCCCCCGCAGTCAGCGTCAATGCCTGGGATCGAGTTGGTGACCGCGCCCTCCATGACCGTCATGCCTGGCTTGACGTCGATGACATACTCTTTGCCAGTGTGGTCGATGTACGTAACTTTCGCCATGATGCCGCCTTTGTTTGTGTTCGGGTGACGAGGAGGGTGGAATTGTGAACGCCCTTGCATGTATCGCGTTGTGGCTCAGGCGCAACCTACCTGTCAGTTTAGCGTGCAAAACCACGACACAGCGACACGGAGATTTGGGTGTCCAAATTTTTCGTCGCCGATGAAATCGCCATGGGATCATTTGGCGCGGCGTTAGCCGCATTGCTGGAAGGCGGCGACACCATTTGCCTGATTGGAAATTTGGGCGCGGGCAAGACCACATTGGCGCGCGCCATTATCGCTTCAAAAACCGGACACGATGACGCCCCAAGCCCCACCTACACCTTAGTGCAGACATATGAGGCTCCATCGCTTGAGATTTGGCACGCGGATCTTTATCGCATTGAAGACCCAAGCGAAGTCGAAGAGCTTGGACTTGAGGAGGCGTTCGATGTTGCGTTGGTGTTGGTCGAATGGCCCGATCGTCTAGGGCCCTATCTTCCTGATGACAGGGTCGAACTTGAGATCACGCCGACACAGTCTGGTTTCGGGCGCGCCATTGACGTGACAGGGTATGGATTAGGAGAAGCACGCGCGCATGACATTGTCCGCCACATCCCGGGAAGTTTCGCTCACCGCACGTGACGAGGCGGTTGAACATATGTTGGGCCAGGCGGGTTGGTCCGCCGCGGAACGCCGCCCGTTGGCGGGCGACGCCTCAACGCGCCGGTATCAGCGGCTGCATTTGAATGGCGCCACGGCGGTGCTGATGGATGCGCCGCCCGCCGCCGAGACGCCAACGTGTCCGCCCGACGCGGACGAGGCCGAGCGGATTCGCCTGGGGTACAACGCAATGGCGCGATTGGCCGGGCCCAATGCGGCCGCCTTTGCCGGACTGGCGAGCGAGCTGACGCGGCGGGGATTTTCAGCGCCAAAAATTCTCGGTGCGGATATGGAGCATGGTTTCATTCTGCTCGAAGATTTGGGCGATGAGCTGTATGCTCGCGCCATTGAACGCGGCGCGGACCCGCACGCGCTTTACGGCGCAGCCATTGACCTTTTGGGCGCGGTGCGCCGTGCGACATTGCCGTCGACCGTGGGCGTGAATGGCGCGCAATGGATAGTGCAAACCTACGATCACGTCGCCCGCCAAGCTGAAGCGGACTTGCTGGTGGACTGGTATGCGCCATTTCGCATGGGCGCAGCGTTATCCGATGAAGGACGCCAAAACTGGCACGACGTATGGGCTGCGTTGGAGCCGGCTTTGGCTGCGGACGCTCACACGCTGAACCTGCGCGATGTGCACGCTGAAAACCTGATTTGGCTGCCAGAGAGGGACGGCCCCGCGCGCGCCGGCTTGCTCGATTTTCAAGACGCGCTGTTCGGCCACCCCGCCTATGACCTGGTGTCACTATTGGAAGACGCCCGCCGCGACGTGGACCCAAAATTGGCGGATAACATGATTGACCGGTACGTGGATGCCGCATGCATTGCAGACAAGGCGGATTTCTTGCGCGCCTACCGCGTGCTGGGCGCGCAGCGCAACGCAAAAATCCTCGGCATATTCGTCCGCTTGGCCGAGCGCGATGGCAAGCGCCATTACCTCGCCCATTTGCCGCGCGTGGCGCGTCATTTCGTGAATGACATTTCCCACCCCGACCTGGCGGACCTGCGCATTTGGGCTGAACGCCACATTCCCAGTGTCTTCCAGGACGCGGAGAGTTGAGCATGGTTGGACGAACCGCCATGGTCATGGCCGCTGGCCTGGGTAAGCGCATGCGACCGCTGACCAATGACCGGCCCAAGGCGCTGGTGTCGGTGGCGGGCAAAACACTGCTCGATCATATTCTGGATCGCTTAGCCGACGCCGGGGTCGAGCGCGCTGTGGTCAACGCCCACCATTTCGCCGACCGGTTAGAAGACCATTTGGCCGCACGCTCCGGCGCGCCAGCGATTGTCGTGTCCGACGAACGCGATCAATTGCTGGAGACGGGCGGAGCTCTGGTTAAGGCGCGGCCGCTTCTCGGAGAGGATCCCATATATGTCGCCAACGCCGATCCGGTTTGGCGCGAGGATATTGGCTCAGAACCCGCGCTGACCATGCTGCAACGCTTGTGGGACAGCGATTGCATGGATGCATTGTTGCTCTTGGCCCGCCAAGATCGTTCCATGGGCTATGATGGCAGGGGCGATTTTCTGCTTGCCGAGGACGGCCGCATCGCCCGGCGGGGCGAGGCGGCGAGCGCCCCTCACGTCTATGCCGGCGTGCAGCTGTTTTCGCCCAAGCTCATTGATGGTTTTCCGCTCGAATGCTTTTCGCTCAACGCAATGTGGGACAAGGCGCTCGCCTCTGGCCGCGCCCATGGCGCGGTGCTGAACGGGGAGTGGATGCATGTCGGCGATCCCGCCGCTCGCGATGAGGCCGAAAAGCGCCTCGCCGCACTGGCTGATGGCTGACCAACTCACAGATTTCTTGTGCGGGACTCTTACTGGCCGCGTCGAACTGGTTCATGACTCACTTCGGGCAAGGAGAGTGTCATGGCGGTGGGCTTGTTTGATGCGGTATTTGGGCGCAAACGCGCAGCATCGGTGCACACCGGAACGACGCCAGCCCACGCTGCGGCGACTTCGGGTGAGGCAGCGCAACTGAGCTTTCTGGTCGGCGCCAAGACCCATGTCTTCACCATCCCGCCCTATGCGCCGTTTTTGACCAGCCTCGCACGCGGATGCATTGACGGCCTTGGCGCTAGCCATGATCCCGCCCGCTTGGCGGATGTGACGATCCTCGCGCCCACGCGACGCTCCGCACAGGCATTGGCGCGGGCGTTCGGCGAGGCGCAGTCGGGCGGCAGAGCGGCGTTTTTGCCGAATATCATTCCCTTAGGCGATCTAGACGCAGACGGCGCCAGCGGACCCGCATCCGCCATGATTGCCAGCGCCGCGCTGGAGCTTTCGCCTGCGGTGTCGCGCATGCGCCGCCAATGCGAATTGGCGCGATTGCTCGCGGCCAAAACCGCAGCGCAAGGCGGAGACGGCGATGTGGCCGCTCATCTTGCGCTCGGCGAGGCGCTGGGCGGGTTGTTGGATGAATGCGCTGAACATGACGCCAATCTTGCCGCTGCAAAACATCTCTATGACGCTTTGCCCAAGCACCTGCAGGACGCAGCTGTGTTCCTGGAGATCGTGCAACTCGCCTGGCCGCAGCGGCTGGCGGAGTTGGGCGCGGATGATCCGGCCGCCCGCACGCGCAAGGCGCTATTGGCTTTAGCCCATCTCTGGCGCGCCGCGCCGCCGCCGGGACCAGTGATCGCGGCCGGCTCCACCGGCAGTGCGCCAGCCACGGCTGCCTTATTGGCCGCGGTGTCCAGCTTGCCCCAAGGGGCGGTGGTGTTGCCGGGGCTCGATCTTGCCTTGGATAACGCGGCCTGGGAGCAATTGGACGAACAGCATCCCCAGTCAGGCATGAAGCGTTTGCTCGGCCGGCTGAACGTGGCGCGTGAGGATGTCGCTGTGTGGCCAGGTGTGGCGGACACCAGTGATGGCCCAGGGCAGGCGCGGCTGCGCGTGATCAATGAGGCCATGCGGCCCGCTAGCGCCACGGCCGATTGGCTGGCGCGGATCGAGGCCTTGGGCGCTGGGGCCGTTCGCACTGGTCTTGACGGATTGTCGGTCCTGGCCGCGCCGGATGAGACCAGTCACGCCCGCGCGCTGGCTCTGGCTGTGCGTCATAAATTGGAGCGCGAACCGGGGGCGGATACGCTGATCGTTACCCCCGACCGGGGCCTGGGCGAGCGGATCCACACAGCCTTGCAAAGATGGGGGATAAGCGCTGATCATTCGGCGGGCCAACCGCTGCTTGAAACCCCGGCAGGGGCCTTCTTGTCCCACATATTGACGCTTGCAGGCGCCCCTTCTGACGCGGCCGCACTGTGCGCAGTGGCAAAGCACAGATTGGCGGCGCTTGGACACTCCAGACCCCAATTGCGCGAACGGTTTGCGCGCCTGGAAACACGGCTTTTGAGGGGCGTGTCAGCGGGTGAGGACCTCAGCGCTTATCCCCGCCGCTTGGAAAATCAATGCTCACGCGCCGCCGATCCAGATGAGGCCAAGGAGCGCGCTGCGCCCCACTTTGAGCTGATCGCCCGCATCGAAACGGCGGCGGCCCCGCTTCTGGACTTGGCCGCGGCGGGGGAGGCGCCGGTGGCCGATTGGGCTCGGGCTCTGGCCGAGGCGGCCGAGCGCTTTGCCAAGACCGATGACGCCCCTGGGGCGGATCGGGTTTGGGCTGGATCGTCGGGGCGCGCCGCCGCGCAGTTGATCCGCGACCTATTGCAGGACACAGACGCCATGCCGGCCATGTCGCTGGCCAGCTTTATCCACGTGTTCAAGGCCTTCACCCAGGCCGCCAGCGTACGCCCGCCGGCCACCCACGGCGCGCGCGTGCGCATTGTCGGTCCGCTCGAGGCGCGATTGCTCAGTGCAGACTTGGTGGTGCTGGCGGGCCTCAATGAAAATGTCTGGCCGCCCGTGGTGAAATCCGACCCATTTTTGTCCGCGGGAATGCGGGCTGAGGCCGGATTGCCGCCGCGTGAACGCCGGATGGGTTTGTCAGCGCATGATTTTGCGCAACTGGCCTGCGCGCCCGAGGTGATTTTGAGCTGGTCCGAGCGGGTTGACGCCGCCCCGGCTGCGCCATCGCGCTGGGTGTGGCGTCTGAAAACGCTGTGCCGGGGCGCCGGCATTGAGCTAGAAGACCAGACCGCCCCAGACATGGACTATGTGGCGCTCGCGGCCAAGCTGGACGCCCCGGCCAATCCCTCAGGCGCGCCCATTGCGCCGCCCGAACCGCGACCGCCGGTGGAGGCCCGGCCTCGCCAGCTCTCCGTCACCAGCATTCCCAAGCTGATCCGAGATCCCTACGCCATTTTCGCGCGCGAGATATTGAAGCTCCGCAAGCTCGATGACCTCAACCAGGAACCGGGACCGCGCGAACGCGGCATAGCGCTGCATGACGTGCTCGCCGAGCTGGCCGAGCGGGATGGACTTGTCAGTGCGCAGGGCTTTGCTGAGCGCGCGGAGGCTGTGCTGGTGCGCGCGGGCTTTGCCGCCCATGTGGCTGCGCGCTCGCGCGTGCGGTTTAAGGCCATGGAGCACTGGCTCGAGCACGAGCTTGCCAAGCGCGCGAGGGACGGCTGGCTGCTGGCGGAGCGCGAGGTGGGCGGCGCGCTCACCATCACGGCGCCGGCCGGCCCGTTCACGCTGACGGCGCGCGCGGACCGGATCGACGCCGGCCCACATGGCTTGGCGATCCTCGACTACAAAACCGGCGCTCCGCCATCGAAAAACCAAGTCAATGCAGGGCTTGAGCCGCAATTGTCGCTGGAGGCGGCCATTGCGGCGGCGGGCGGGTTTGGCGAGGTTGAGGCCGCGCCAATCGCCGAACTCACTTACGTCCAGCTCACCGGCGGCGCGCCGGCGGGCAAAGTGGTCACCATGGCGCAAGGCGGGGCCGCCGACGCGCTCGCCTCTGACGCGGTCGCCGGACTGACGCGTTTGATCAGCGCGTTCGATCGCCCCGAAACGCCGTATCAATCTCATGTTCTCGCCTACAAGCAGGCCGATATGGGCGACTATGACCGCTTGGCGAGGCGCGCCGAATGGTCCGCCGTCGCTGAGGCGGAGGAATCGGAATGACCATGACCGCCGCCCAAACCCTCAGTGACACCGCCGCGGCCGCCCAACGCGCCGCTGCCGATCCGGCCGCCCACGTTTTTGTGTCCGCCAATGCCGGCTCGGGCAAAACCAAGGTGC
>CAZWVH010000062.1:0-17170 GCA_964636945.1 uncultured Caulobacterales bacterium
GGCGTGATGGTGGTGTCTTCAAGCTCAAGGTCGCGCCGACGCCTTTTCACATCTTCGTCCCGTTGGGGTGGTTGCAAGGCGAGGTCAGGTAGCGGTTTGGGCTCCGCCAGCACGATCTCTTCGCTTTGCACGAGCATTTTCATGAAAGCAAACAATGCCAGGACCACAAACGCGGCCACAATGGCGCACACGGTCAGTTTGCTCAGCCCGAACAGCGTCCGAGCCGGATTTGGGGAAGTCATGTTGTCCACTCCGTCATGGGGCGGAGGGGCGTCCAGGACCCACTGGAGCGCGCACGCAACCGCCCAGGTTCCACACATGACAAAATGGTAACATACCGTCGGAGGCGGTGCGACGGGAAAAGGATCGACAAAGGTCTAGGGGCCTTGGGCTAATCCAACTTGCGCTCGACCTCGAACACGGTGAAGCATTCGATCCGGTCACCTTCCTGCAGGTCGTGATATTTCTCAAAGGCCATGCCGCACTCCATACCGGAGCTCACTTCCGGCACTTCGTCTTTGAAGCGCTTGAGCGTGGACAGCTTGCCGTCGTGAATCACCACATCATCGCGCTACAGGCGCACGCCGCAGCCGCGCTTGACCACACCTTCTGTGATCTTACAGCCGGCCACTTTGCCCACTTTGGAGATGTTAAACACTTGCAAAACTTCCGCATAGCCGAGGAATTCTTCGCGTTTCTCCGGCGCCAGCATGCCCTCCAAAGTAGAGCGCATGTCGTCGATCAGGTCGTAGATCACCGAATAATAGCGGATCTCTACGCCCTCTTGTTCGGCAAGATCGCGGGCTTGCTTGTTGGCGCGCACATTGAACGCGATGATCGGCGCGCCGGTAGACTGGGCCAAGAGCACGTCGGATTCGTTGATCCCGCCTACAGCTTGGTGGATGACCCGGGCGCGAACATCTTCATTGCCAATTTTTTCAAGCGCCTGGGTAATCGCCTCGGCTGAACCTTGCACATCGGCCTTGACCACAACCACAGCCTCTTGGACCTCGCGATCCTTCAGCTTGGCCATCATCTGCTCGAGCGACGCAGCAGCGCCTGGCGCGGCGGCGGCTTTCTGGCGTTTCTGGCGCTCGCGATATTCGGTGATTTCGCGCGCGCGCGCCTCAGTGTCCACCACGGCAAATGCCTCGCCCGGATCGGGCGGCTCGGACAGTCCGAGTATCTCCACTGGCGTCGCCGGGCCTGCTTCTTTCAGCTGCTGGCCGCGTTCATTGACCAGGGCGCGCACCTTGCCCCAGCCGGTGCCCGCCACCACGATGTCGCCTCGGCGCAGCGTGCCGCGACCGACCAAGACCGTGGCTACCGGCCCGCGGCCGCGATCCAGCTGGCTTTCGACCACAATCCCTTCTGCTGAACGCTTAGGATTGGCCTTAAGTTCAAGGATTTCCGCCTGTAGTGAAATCGCCTCGGTCAGCTCATCAAGTCCGGTTTTTTGCAGCGCAGAAACAGGAACAGCTTGGACGTCACCGCCTAGGCTCTCCACCACAATGTCGTGCTGCAGCAGCTCTTGTGTGACGCGCTCGGCCTTTGCGTCCGGCTTGTCGATTTTGTTCACTGCGATAATGATCGGCACGCCCGCCGCCTTGGCGTGATTGATCGCCTCGATCGTTTGCGGCATCACGCCGTCGTCGGCTGCGACCACCAGGATCACAATATCAGTCACCGTTGCGCCGCGTGCGCGCATGGCCGAGAACGCCGCATGGCCCGGCGTATCCAAGAATGTGATTTGATCGCCGGTTTTGAGTTTCACCTGATAGGCGCCGATGTGCTGGGTGATGCCGCCAGCCTCGCCAGCAACCACATCGGTGGAGCGCAGGGCGTCAAGAAGCGACGTCTTGCCGTGGTCCACATGGCCCATCACAGCCACGACTGGCGGGCGGGGGAATTTGTCCTCGTCGGAATCGTCGTCAGACAGGAAGCCTTCCTCCACGTCCGCTTCGGACACGCGTTTCACAGTGTGGCCAAATTCTTCCACCAACAGCTCTGCGGTGTCAGCGTCGAGCACGTCGACAGCGCGCACCATTTGGCCTTGCTTCATCAGATATTTGACGATGTCGGCCGCGCGCTCGGCCATGCGGTTGGCCAGCTCTTGGACGGTAATGACCTCAGGCACCACGACTTCGCGTTGGATCTTCTCGCGGGTTGTACCCGTTTCCGCGCGCCGCTGGCGTTCGCGTTCACGAGCGCGCTTGAGCGCGGCGATGGAGCGTTGACGCTCACCGTCATCGGCTTCCAAAGCGGCGGTGATGGTGAGCTTTTGGCGTCGGCGAGTCGGTTCACCCTTTTGGCGCGAGACCGCTTTGGACTCGCCACCAGCCTTGCCGCGCTTAACTCGTCCGCCCAACCCACTGAGAACGTCGTCGTCCTTGTCCCGACGCGATCCAGGCGCATCGGTGCGCGCGCCCGGTTTTTCAGTGCGCACAACCGGTTCTTCGCCAGGCGTGACCGCCTCGGTCTTGGGTTTGGCCTTAGAGAACTTGGTGGTTTTTTCCGTTGCGCGCCGTTTGGCTTCGGCCTCTTCCAACTGACGTTGAGCTTCCTCAGCTTCTTTGCGACGGGCCTCTTCGGCTTCGGCCCGGCGCTTTTCTTCGAGCTTGCGCAGATCGTCTTCTTCGCGCTTGCGCCGGGCTTCAGCTTCAGCCTGCTTGGCTTTCTCGCGATCAGCTTGTTGGGCTTTGGCAGCGAGGATCGCCGATTGGCGGCGCTTAAACTCTTCTTCTGAAAGACCCAGTTTCTTGGCTGCGATTTGCGCAGGCGTCAGTGTCTTTCCAGAACTTGTGTCGGCCGCTTTATCTTTACCCGGTGCGGAGCGCCGACGTTTTTTCTCAACGACCACAGGTTTCGACCGCCCATGCGAAAAGCTTTGGCGCACCGTTCCTGACGATTCACCACGCTTTAGTGTCATCGGTCTGCGTCCTGGGGACGCTGGGCGATCTGTATCTTTGGTCTCGCTCATATGCTCTCATTTCGGGCCGACGCAGTGCGCCGGACTTGCGATCCGAATCAGCGCCATAGGCTGAGCCCGGATCGTTAAGAAGACGCTACCCTAATCGTATAATAGCGCCATGCAATGGGCCTAAACCGCCCAAGTCTCGGGAAAACGCGGTTTAAACCCAGCAAGGCGTTCGAATTCGTATCGAAAACGCGCCGCATGCGCGCCTCCGCGCAAACCCGCGTGCACCACGCTCGCGCGCCCGATCGCCATACCAATATCGCGCGCGCAGAAGCATCCTGCAAGGGGGGGCGGGGAGTTCGCCCGCCAAACTGGCAGTTGACGCGCCGCATTGACCAGGCGATTGCGACCATCTTGGGCGCCGTCGCTGGCCTCGATCAACCACGCCAAGTGACCACGCGCAATCAGTTCAAGGGTTTGGTCGTGACCGGCGGCGAGATCACCCTTTCGGCGCGCCAAGCCCAGTTGAGCCAAACATCGCTGGACCAACAAGGCTTCAATGTCATTGGATAAGTGGGGCGATACCTTCACGGCTCGTCCGGCCGAACGGGAGAGGGCATTTTTTTTGACCGCAACGTCAACGGTCTTGCGGTCAGCGCGCAACCACACCCCGCGGCCGGGAAGCTTGGCGGCGAGATCGGGGACCGCCTGGTCATCAGGTCCAATGGCGATCCGGATCAATTTGGGCTCGGGCAACGTTTCTCGGGTGACCGCACACATGCGCTCACGGACTTTGCCGGCCAGAGTTCCTTTGCCGGCCAGAGTTCCTTTGCCGGCCAGAGTTCCTTTGCCGCCCGCAGTTCGTTCTGACCGGCCGCCCTGCGTGGATTGCGGTCGCTTCCCGCGATGCGTGGCGCTCACCCGCGATCCTTGCCGCCCTCGGGGTCATCGAGATCGATATATTTCTCAGCCATTTCGTCGCCGGCCTCGTCTTCGTCGCTGGTCTCAGCGGCAGGTTCGCCGTCTTCTTCGGTTTCGGCGCCAGCCAGTAGCAAGGCCTCGATCTCTTCAGCGTCCATGCCCTCCAGGCCTTCAATGCCTTCTAGCGCTTCGCCGAGTTCAGCGTCTTCCAGTTCAGATACTTCGGCGGTCTCGTCCTGGGCCGGAGCCATGGCCGCTTCATAATCCTCTTCGGAAATCCATCCCGCCGCGAGGCGAGCGCGCATGATCAGCTCTTGAGCCGCGTCTGCGTCGATCGGCATGCCTTCGAGAATGCCGGGCTGGCGTTCACGCTGCGCGCCGTGGCCTTCATACCAACCGCGCAGATCGTCCATGGTGAGGCCCGCCAAGTCTTCCAGGGTTTTCACTGGTTCTTCGGCTTCGCCGAACTTGACCGCCATCTCGCCAGTGACGCCCTCAAAGCTTGCCAGATCATCCTCAACGCCCAGCGTTTTGCGCTTGGCGTCCAGCTCTTCGGCGATACGCTCCAGGTGTTCGCGTGCGCGTTCCTGTAATTCTTGGGCGGTGTTTTCGCCAAAGCCCTCAATGGCGGCGATTTCGTCGGGGTCGACGAACGCCACTTCCTCCACATTCTCAAATCCCTCGGTGGCCAGGAGCTGGGCGATCATCTCGTCCACATCCAAGGCCTCAACGAATAGGCGCGTAAGTTCGGTGAACTCTTTCTGACGGCGCTCAGAATCATCAGCCTCAGTGATGATGTCGATCGACCAGCCAGTGAGTTGCGAGGCAAGACGGACATTCTGGCCACGCCGACCGATGGCGAGCGACAATTGATCGTCCGGCACCACCACTTCAATCCGATTGTCGTCTTCATCAATCACCACTTTGGCCACTTCGGCCGGCTGAAGCGCGTTCACGATGAAGGTGGCGGGGTCGGGCGACCATGGAATGATGTCAATCTTTTCGCCCGCTAATTCTGAGACCACAGCCTGAACCCGGCTGCCGCGCATACCCACGCAGGCGCCCACTGGATCGATGGAGCTGTCATTGGTGCGCACGGCGATTTTGGCGCGACTGCCCGGATCACGTGCCACGAAGGGAATCTCAATGACGCCCTCATACACTTCCGGCACTTCTTGGGCGAATAGGGACGCCATGAATTTCGGGTGCGCCCGTGAAAGGAATATCTGTTGGCCGCGCTGTTCACGGCGCACATCCATGATGTAGGCGCGCACGCGGTCCCCATTTTGAAAGTTCTCGCGAGGGATTGTTTCAGACCGCCGGACTACGCCCTCCGCCCGGCCGAGATCGACGATCACATTGCCGTACTCAACGCGCTTCACGATGCCGTTGATGATTTCGCCGACACGGTCTTTGAAGTCTTCGTATTGGCGATCGCGCTCCGCCTCTCGCAGGCGCTGGGTGACCACTTGCTTGCCAGCTTGGCTGACCACGCGGCCAAATTCAAACAGGGGGAGTTTCTCCGTAAACACCGTGCCGATCTCAGCATCGGAATCCAGCTTTTTCGCATCCTCAAGCAGCAATTGCGCCGATTGGTTCTCAAAGTCCTCGGGCTCGACCACGGTCACGTGCTTGGTCAGATCGACCTCGCCGGTTTGGGGGTCAATTGTCGCGATGATATCCAGGTCCGCGCCGTATTTCGCGCGCGCCGCCTTTTGGATGGCCTCTTCAATAGACTGGATGACCAGCTCTGGCGTGATGCCTTTTTCTTCGGCCACAGCCTTGGCGATTTGCACCAATTCCAGCCGGTTCGCACTGATTCCCACAGCCATGTTTATCTCTCCTCCGCCCCAGCGTTGGTCTGATTCGCTGTCGGGTCTTCAGGTTGATCCAATTCGCGCTCGACGTCATCGCCAAGCGCGTCCGATGATTGCGCCGAGCCGCGGCGCAGGCTTTCTGCGATCAGTTCGTCGGTGAGCACGAGGCGCGCCTCTGCAATCCAATCGAATGGGATGGACAGCGTGGCGTCCTCGTCCGGCGGGTCGAGCAGAACGGCTTCACCCTCGACACCGGCCAAAACACCTGAGAACCGCTTACGCCCTTCGACCAGTCGATCCAACTCCAGGCGCGCCTCAAAGCCCTCCCACCGCGCAAAATGCTCCAGCGCGGTCAGCGGACGATCAACGCCTGGCGAAGACACTTCCAGCTCCCAGGCGCCGTCAAACGGATCCTCCACGTCGAGGATCGCCGATATGGACCGCGACAAATTGGCGCAGTCGTCCACGCCCATGCTCCCATCCGGGCGTTCGGCCATGATTTGCAGGCGCTTTCGACCGGAGCCCCCCATGACCCTGAGCCGCACAATGTCAAAGCCCAGATCCTTCGATATGGGCTCAATCATCGGCAATATGCGATCTTCAAGGGGCGACTTCGTTCGCACGCGGTCTCCAACACCATTTTGGCCAATAAAAAAGCGGCCTCCGCCAGGAGCCCGCCTCTCCGGCGCATCAGCGCCAAACAGCGATTTCTTATTTATGTACGCCCTTTGTACGCCATGCGCAAGGCTTTGGCAGACATAAGGAACGTCTCGTCAGTGGAGCGCCGAGATGTCGCCGGCTTCAGCTGCGCCCGCATGCTTGCTCGATTGGGCCGATGTTGACTGTGAGAGGGCGCTCGTTTGGCCCTTGGCTCGCTTATCCTTTGGGCGCACGGAGCCGGTCACGCCGGCCGATGCGAAAATGATCAGCCCAATCGCGAGCCATTGCAGCCCGGTCAATTGTTCATGAAGCACCACCCAACCAAACGCCGCGGCGATGGCGGGTTCGCCGCTCAACAGCACGCCGAACACGCGTTTGGGCATCCGGGTCAGGGCGAACATTTCAAGCGAATAGGGCAGCGCCGTGGATAGCACTGCGACCGCGATCGCGACGGGAATAAGTCCGAGGGCGAACAGGCTGGGGCCAATGGTGGCGACGCCTATGGGCGCGACTAAGACGGCGGCGACACAGGCGCCAAAGGCCACCGCGGCGCCGCCATGGTCGATGCCGGCCCGTTGGCCGAACACAATGTATGCGGCCCAAAAGCCGCCAGCGATCAGCGCGAACACGGCGCCGCGCAGATCCACGCCATTGGAAATCTCACCAAACGGCAGCAGCAATGCCAGGCCCGCAAGGGCAAATGCGATCCAGACAAAGTCCACCAGCCTGCGCGATGCAAACACCGCCACAGCCAAAGGCCCTGTGAACTCCAGGGCGACGGCCAGGCCCAGGGGAATGGTTTCGATCGACAGGTAAAAAGCCGCGTTCATCCCGCCAAGCGCTGCGCCATAAAGCACAAGCGCGGGCGCGTTGGCGCGGTTAATCCTCATGCGCCAGACACGGAATGCGATCGCCAAGATCAGCGCGCCAAACACGAGCCGGAGTGACGCGGCCCCCAATCCGCCAACCACGGGAAACAGAGATTTCGCCAAAGACGCGCCGCCCTGAATTGACGCCATCGCGATCATAACGGCCAGTACCGGGGCCAGCGATGAAGCAAGGAAACGGCTTGGCATGCGGACTCCAATGACTCAGGGTGAGCGGCGCATGGGGAAGGGCGCGCCCAGTCCTCTACGCGTTGAGTGTTCCAGACAAAAGGGGAAGACATGCGTTTATTTGTGTCGCTGACATCACCATACGCCCGAGCTTGCCGCGCCGTGGTGATCGAGAAGGAATTGGGCGAGACCATCAGGGAAGTGGTGGTCAATCCGTTCGATGATCCGGCCGAATTGCTCAGCGTGAGCCCTGCCGGCACAGTGCCTGCATTGGCGCGCGATGATGGCGGGCCGTCGATCGCTGACAGTCGGCTGATCAGCGCATGGCTCGATCATTTGCCCTCAAGCGCGCCGCCGCTATTGCCCGAGGGTGGACCAGAGCGCTTGAATGCGCGGATCGGAGAATCTCTGGCGCAGACGCTGTTGGATAAGTCGGTGGCCATGGTGTTGGAAAAGCGCCGTCCACCCGAACGACTGCACCAACCCTATCTCGATCGCTGGCGCGCCCAAGCCCTGCGAATTGTCGCCGCGCTGCAGAACCACATGGGCGATCCCCAAGACCCGTCAAAGCTTTCCACCATCACCATGGCGTGCGCGCTCGGCCATTTGGATTTTCGCCATGCAGAGTTGGGGTGGCGCGAGCAATATCCTCAACTTGCCACATGGCTGGACGCCTTCGCGCAGCGGCCCAGTCTCGCAACGACGGCGCCGAAAGATTAGGTAGGGTCTGTTCATGCTTAAGACGATCGAAATTCCCCCACTCTGGCTGGTGGTGTTGATGGTGTGCGTATGGGCGGCGGCGCGATTTGCACCGCTGCCGACAGCGGAACTTCAATGGCTGGAGGGCGTAGGCATGATGGTGATGGCGGTCGGGTTTTTGCTGATGGCTTGGGCAGGGGTAACCATGTCTCGCGCCCAAACGCCAGTGTATCCGCGCCAAGAACCGTCTGCTTTGGTCACCGGCGGGCCCTTTCAGTTTTCGCGCAATCCCATTTATCTGGCGGATGTGATCATCCTTGCCGGCTGGTCGATTTGGCAGGGGACACCGGTTGGCCTCATCGCCATCCCCTTGTTTATTTGGATCATCACGGAACGCTTTATCAAAGCCGAGGAGGCGGCCTTAGCTGAAAAATTCCCAGCAGAGTTTCTCCAATGGTCCGCCAGTGTGCGTCGTTGGATTTAAGGGTCGGGCCTAGCGCGTCGCCGGCAATCACCCTAGGTGCTCTGTCATCGATCAAAGGGAGTCGCCCATGACCATTTCCGCCGGGGATAAATTACCTCAAGCCACCTTCTTCACGATGACGGGCGAGGGGCCTGGTAAAGTCACCACGTCAGAGATTTTTGACGGAAAGACCGTTGCGCTATTCGCTGTGCCAGGCGCCTACACGCCCACATGCAGCCTCAAACACTTGCCCAGCTTCGTGGACAATGTGGATGCGCTCAAAGCCAAGGGCGTCGATACCGTGGCGTGCACGTCAGTGAATGATGTTTTCACGCTGAACGAATGGGCCAAATCGCAAAATGCCGATGGCAAGATCGCCATGTTGGCCGACCCGGATGGGGAATTCGCCCGGGCGATTGGCCTGACGTTTGATGGATCGGCGGTGGGCCTTGGAGAGCGCTCTCAACGTTACGCCATGTTGGTCAAAGACGGCGAAGTCACCTCGCTGAATGTGGAGGACAATCCTGGCGGGTTTGAAGTGTCCGGTGCGGATAAGCTGCTTGAAGCGCTCTAAGCAAGAGGAGTGTTGGGCGAGGTCATGGCGCGCAGACGCAAAGGCGACAATATCCATGGCTGGTTGATCCTCGACAAGCCCGAGGACATGACCTCCACCCAGGCGTTGGGCGCGGCCAAGCGGCTTTTCAATCCGAAAAAGGCGGGCCATGCCGGCACGCTTGACCCGCTGGCTACAGGCGTATTGCCGATCGCATTTGGCGAAGCGACGAAAACAGTGCCCTTCGCCATGGAGGGGCGCAAAACCTATCGCTTTACAATTCAATGGGGTGTGAGCACCAATACCTTGGACTCCGAAGGTGAGGCGGTCTCGCGGTCTGAGGTCCGACCAACGCCTGAGGCCATTGAAGCCGCGCTGCCCCAATTTATTGGCGACATTGAACAAATCCCACCTGCTTTCTCCGCCATCAAAGTGGCCGGCGAACGCGCCTATGATCTCGCGCGCGCGGGGGAAACAGTGGAGCTGGAAGCGCGTCTCATACGCATTGACGCATTAAAATTGCTGAGCGCGCCAAAGCCCGATTTGGCGGTTCTCGAGATGACGTGCGGCAAGGGCGGCTATGTGCGTGGAGTGGCGCGCGATCTCGCCCAGGCGCTCGGGGTGGATGGTCATGTCGCCGCCTTGCGCCGCACGCAAGTGGGTCCATTTCAGCAAGATGCGGCCTTGACGCTTGAAAAGCTCAACGAATTGAGCGACAAGGCGCAATTGACGGACGCCCTATTGCCCCTCGAAACTGCGCTGGACGACATCCCGGCCGTTGAGATTACAGGCGATGAAGCGGCCCGTCTCAAGCAGGGACGCGCGATCGTTCTGCTTCCGCATTTGGTCGAAAGGCTGCGCGCCTCCCGCAAACCGCGCACGGTGAACGGAGAGGACGCATCCCGTTTGGCATTAGCGATGCAGGATGGAGAGCCCGTTGCGCTTGGCGAGGTTCGCGCCGGTCGTTTTCAGCCGTCGCGTGTGTTTCAGGTTTGATGAGGAGTAAGACGATGTCGATCAGCGCTGAGCGCAAGACAGAATTAATGAAAGAATATGCTCGCGGCGATGGCGATACCGGGTCGCCCGAAGTGCAAGTCGCGATTCTCACCGAGCGGATTGCTCGGCTCACAGAGCACTTCAAGGATCACAAGAAGGACAACCACTCCCGCAGGGGGCTGTTGAAGATGGTGTCAACACGCCGTCGTCTTCTGGATTACGTGAAAGCCCGGGACGAAGCGCGCTACCGCGCGTTGATTGAGCGGCTAGGATTACGCCGCTAACCGCAAGGGTGGGGCGGATGGGCCGTCCCAGCCGTTATGTCCGAAATGGGAAAACTACATGTTTGATATACATACTGAAAGCCTGGACTGGGCTGGCCGTACACTCACACTGGAGACCGGCCGGATGGCCCGCCAGGCTGACGGCGCTGTGCTTGCCACTTACGGCGAAACCACAGTGCTGGCGACAGTGGTCGCCGCCAAGGACGCCAGAGAGGGCGTCGATTTTTTTCCACTCACCGTCAATTACCAAGAAAAATACTACGCCGCCGGTCGCATTCCCGGCGGTTATTTTAAACGCGAAGGGCGGCCCACCGAAAAAGAAAC
The DNA here is from genome assembly GCA_964636945.1 of uncultured Caulobacterales bacterium. GTDB lineage: Bacteria > Pseudomonadota > Alphaproteobacteria > Caulobacterales > Maricaulaceae > CAZADA01. The sequence continues at coordinate 10,690 of CAZWVH010000062.1, forward strand.
GTTAACATCCCGACTGATCGACCGTCCGATCCGCCCGCTGTTTCCAAAGGGCTTTCGCAACGAAACCCAAGTGATCATCAATGTGCTGTCCGCCGACACCGAAAACGATCCGGATGTGTTGGCCATGGTGGCCGCCTCTGCAGCATTGACGCTGTCGGGCGTGCCGTTCTTAGGGCCCATTGGCGGCGCGCGCGTTGGTCTGGTCAACGGCGCCTTTGTCCTCAACCCCACATTCGAGCAAATGGAATCAACCAAGCTCGATCTGATGGTCGCCGGCACGGCCGATGCTGTGATGATGGTGGAGTCCGAAGCCCAAGAATTGAGCGAAGACGACATGCTCGGTGCGGTGATGTTCGGCCACAAGGGCTTCCAGCCCGTGATCGACGCCATCATTCGCCTGGCCGAAAAAGCCGCCAAGGACCCGTGGGACTTCACGCCTGACAATCACAGCGAGGAGTTTGAGAAAGTCCGCGCGCTGGTGAGTACTGATCTCGAGGCGGCCTATAAAATCTCCGACAAGGTCGAACGCCAGGCCGCCGTGGCCGCTGCGCGCGACAAAGCGGTCGACGAACTCGCCCAAACCGAAGAACGCGAAGACGGCATTCCCGGCGGCGTGTTGAAAGACGTGTTCAAATCACTAGAAGCCAGCATTGTGCGCGGCGGGATTTTGAAGACCGGTGAGCGCATTGATGGCCGCAAGCTTGATCAAGTACGCCCCATTGTGGCCTCGGCGGGATTGTTGCCGCGCACCCACGGTTCAGCGCTGTTCACCCGTGGGGAGACTCAGGCGCTCTGCGTGACCACGCTGGGCACTGGCGATGACGAACAGTTTGTAGACAGCCTGCAGGGCACGAACAAAGAAAACTTCATGCTGCACTACAACTTCCCGCCCTTCTCAGTCGGAGAAGCGGGGCGTTTGGGCGGGCCCGGCCGACGCGAAATCGGTCACGGCAAGCTGGCTTACCGCGCCTTGTCGGCAGTCATGCCCACCGCAGAGGTTTTCCCTTACACCATTCGCTTGGTCTCTGAGATTCTTGAGTCCAACGGTTCATCCTCCATGGCCACGGTGTGTGGCGGGTCGTTGGCGTTGATGGATGCCGGCGTGCCGATCGCCCGGCCGGTTTCGGGCATCGCCATGGGCTTGATCAAGGAAGCGGACGGCGTTGCGGTCCTGTCCGATATCCTCGGTGATGAAGACCATCTCGGCGATATGGACTTTAAGGTGGCTGGCACGTCGGAAGGCGTCACCTCGCTGCAAATGGACATCAAGATCGCCGGCATCACCGAAGACATCATGAAGACGGCGCTGACCCAAGCCAAAGCCGGTCGGATGCACATTTTGGGTGAGATGGACAAAGCTCTGTCCTCCTCGCGTACGGAGTTCTCGGCTCACGCGCCACGCATTGAAACCATGCAGATTCCGGTGGACAAAATCCGCGAAGTGATCGGCACAGGCGGCAAGGTGATCCGCGAGATCGTGGAGGTGTCCGGCGCCAAGATTGATCTCAATGACGAAGGCGTGGTGAAAATCGCCTCGCCCGATCACGAGTCGATCGAAAAGGCTCGCTCCATGATCCATTCCATCGTGGCGGAACCCGAAATTGGCGAGATCTATGACGGCACCGTCGTCAAGGTCGTCGACTTCGGCGCGTTCGTGAACTATTTCGGCAAGCGCGACGGCCTGGTGCACGTCTCCCAAATCAAGAACGAGCGCGTGAAAACCGTGGCCGACGTCTTGAAAGAGGGCGATAAGGTGAAGGTCAAGCTCTTGGGCTTTGATGATCGCGGTAAAACCCGACTTTCCATGAAAGTGGTCGATCAGGAAACCGGCGAAGAAATCGTCGAGGCTGAAGCAACGGCGGAGTAGAGTCGCTTCATCTCTACTAGACAATAGGCGCGGCAGGAGGTCCGCACTCCGGCCGCGCCCTTGTTCTAAGTTCAAAGTAGCAAACCAAAAGACTCTCCCCTTTTTTATAGCCGCACATCATGCCGTCGCTTAGTTGGCCGAGCACTTTCGGCAAGAGCATTTAGTTTTTCTCCTATTGGCGCACCTGTTCTGGTATTTGTGATGCTCGGGCAGTGTGGAGGATATGAGTCTCAGGGCGTGTTCTGTGCGTTTTTGGATTTGCCCGTGCCCTAATTTTTGTTGAGTCTTTGATGTTAGGCCGATTTTAATGCCACTCAAGGCGAATGGACGCTGGGGCCATTTCGGCGCAGACAATGACAAAGCGCGGCCTACCCCCCCGCCTCATCCATTTCCGGCACGGCGACGGCGTGGAAGCCGGCGTCCACATGCAGCACTTCGCCGGTGCAGCTCGCCCCCAGTTCTGACAGCAGATACAACGCCGCGCCGGCAATGCTTTCCATGCGCGTGTCCTCTTTGAGCATGGACCATGACCGACCCGTGCTCATCAGCTTGGTGCCGCCCTTGATCCCCGCCATGGCCAGCGTTTTCATCGGACCGGCCGAAATGGCGTTCACACGTATGCCGTCCGGGCCCAGATCGCGTGCGATATAACGGGTAGAGGCCTCCAGCGCCGCCTTGGCCACGCCCATCACATTATAGCTCGGCAACACCCGTTCCGACCCCAGATAGGTGAGGGTCACCATGGCGCCGCCACCGTCTTCGCGCGAAGGCATGAGCACAGCGGCGCGGCGGGCGGCGTCCACAAAGCTATATGCGGAGATGTCCATGGTGCGCTTAAAGTTTTCGCGCGTGGTGTTGTGGGTGAACGAGCCCTTGAGTTCATCCTTGTCAGAGAATGCGATGGCGTGCACCAGACCGTCCAGGCGGCCCCAATGCTCGCGGATCGCATTAAACGCGCCGTCCATGCTGATGTCGTCGGTGACATCGGCGGCGAACATAGGTGCGCCCACTTCCTCGGCCAGCGGCGCCACGCGCTTTTCAAGCGCCTCGCCCTGATAGGTGAAGGCAAGTTGAGCGCCTTGGGCGTGCAACAATTGGGCTATGCCCCATGCGATGGAGTTTTTGTTCGCCACACCCATGACCAGCACTTTTTTGCCCGCCATCAACGAACCCGACGGGTAAGCGGTAGAATCCGACATGAAACGACTCCTTGTGTGGCGGGGCTGGGTGCTCCATTTTTAGACAGGGCACAGACCATGCGCCGCGTCTAAGGACAAGGGGCGATTTGGGAGAAACGCAGAAATCGCCCGCGCAAAGTGGGGGTATGCGCTGAAATTGCCGCAGGCATTAACGGCTTGGCGCCGGCGTGGCAGATTGCGATTATCACGCAATTGCATCTCGCCGAGCGCCGCCAGTGCGTGGCACACTGAGACATCTGCTATCGGAGTGTGAATGACTATGAGCAACACGACCACCCGACGAACGCGTTTCGACGCCATTGAGAAAAGCTGGAGCAATTTGGATTGGGCCAGCGTGTTCGCCGCTGTGATCTATCCTCTTTTGGGCGTTGTGGGGATCGCCGGCGCTGTCACCTTAGGGCTGGCGCTGCCAGGGCTAACCATCAAAGCATGGTTTGCGATTCCCATGCTGGCGGCATTCGTGGTCACCTTGGTGATGTGCAATTGGGGCATCGGGGTTTTGCATCGGATTTGGCAGCATCGCGCGGGAGAACTCGGCCGCATCGCCAATGCCTTTACCGCGCTGAACTGTGTGGTGGCCATGCAGGGCAATATGCGCGACTGGGTGAATTATCATTCCCAACACCACCGGTTGTCGGACCAAGCCGGCGATCCCCACAATCCAGCCGAGGGCAAGTTTTGGGCATGGATTGGTTGGCTCTTATGGCGCGACCCCAACGACCTCAAGCGACCCTTGGCCATGTGGTTGCGCAATAACGGTGCAGTGAATGCGCTGGATAGCCACTATTTCTTGTGGAGCTTCATCGTGCACTTGTTCGTGCCGATCATCGCGTACGCCCTGACCTTCGCGTTTGGCGGCTCCCTGCTTTTGGCGTTTTTGATCCACGCCAGCGCCGTGACCGCACGCGGCGTACAATTCCACGCCACCACGCTGGGCGTGAATGTTTTCGGTCATTTGAAAACGCCGGCCTGGCTGGACTGGTTGATGGCGCTGCTCACCGGCGGCGAGGCGATCCACGACCACCACCATGCCTTCCCAGCCAGTGTGCTGCACCTGCCGCGCACGGGGGTCATCAATCGTTTGGTGGATTATAATGGGACCCTGTTATTGGCGTTCCAGAAGCTTGGTTTGGCGAGAGAACTCAAAGTCGCGCCTCAGTTTAGCTCATAGCGCGAACGGTGCGCCCATCGGCCTGCGCTAAGTCTTGTGGATAAGCGTGGCGTGGACCGGGGGCAGCGCCTATAAATGCGCCTATGAACACCACTGAACATAAGCCAAGCTGGACTACGCTTGACGCTGACAGCGACCGACCGCGCATCGCCGTCACGCCGCTGGAGCACTTTCAGGGATTAGAGCTGCCGCGCTATGAGACGACCGGCTCGGCGGGCATGGATTTGCGCGCTGCTGTGCCCGCCGGTCAGCCCATGACCTTAGACAAGGGCGAACGGACCTTGGTGCCCACGGGGCTGACCATTGCCCTGCCGGAAGGCTTTGAGGCGCAGATCCGCCCGCGCTCGGGATTGGCGTATAAGTTTGGGATAACCTGCCTGAATGCGCCAGGCACCATCGATGCGGACTATCGCGGTGAAGTTCAGGTGTTGCTGATCAATTTGGGCGACGACACATTTGTCATCAATCGCGGTGACCGCGTCGCGCAAATGGTGATTGCCCCGGTGACCCAGGCCGAGTGGGACATCGTCCATATCCTCCCGGCAACCACCCGCGGCGTGGGTGGATTTGGCAGCACGGGCGTATGATCCGTTGCCGCAGTTTGTGCCTGCTGGTAAACGCTCAACTCGAAACGAATAGACCCAATCTGGTGGGGTGAGGAGGTGGGGATGCCTGTTGAACTCTCGCCGGCCGGGCTCGCGGCTGTGGCGTCAGCGGCATTCGCCGTATTGTCATTTGCGCTCAACTTTGTGGTCGTGCGCCGTCAAGCCCGCATGCAGCTGGAAGATCTACGGATCAAGGTGGATAGCGACGTGCTCGGCTGGGGCCGCGAAGCCATTGATGCGTTGGCTGATGCTCAACGTTTGCTCGCCTCTCGTCCCCATGTCACCGAGCCTGCATTTGAGCAAGACCGGTTGACCGCGATGCAGCGCTTATCCTCCCTTGCTGATCAAGGTCGGCTGTACTTTCCCAACTTTGTCACCGATGACTTCGGGCGACATAAGGAGGCGGCGTTTAAAGGATATCGCCAGCCGATCATCGACGCTCTTGTGTTCGGTTATTCGCTGCTCGAGCATTGGGAAACCGCCAGCCGCAGACCGGCCTCAGCCATCGAGTTTTTGTGGCGTTGCCGCCGTTTGGTGGTGTCAGAGCTGCAAATCGCCATCGATCCGCGGCGGCGCAAGAAAGCCATCGCCACCATGTCAAAGGCGAAGAAGGCTGAAGATATCCCCTCCTACCAAGAGGCGATTGGATTGGGGGACACGCTGAACGCGTTGGCGCCGGACGCTTTTGACCGTGCGGTTGATGGTCGTGTCACCATCCCCAATTGATGGCGATGACCACGCCCACATTTTCCGATGATGAGCTGGACCGTTATGCTCGCCATTTGGTGTTGCGCGAATTGGGCGGGCCGGGCCAACAAAGGCTGAAACGGGCCAACGTCGCCATTGTCGGCGTGGGGGGATTGGGATGCCCGGCCGCCTTGTACTTGGCGGCAGCCGGTGTGGGACAATTGCGTTTAATTGACCATGACACGGTCAGCCTCTCCAACCTCCAGCGCCAAGTGGCGTTCGCCACAAGCGACGTTGGCGCGCCGAAAACCCACGTGGCGGCGCGGGAGTTCACCGCGCTCAATCCCCATTGCACAATCGATGCGCGCCTCGAACGACTCACGCCCGACAACGCAGCTGACCTGTTGAGCGGCGTCGACTTGGTTTTGGACGGCGTGGATGATTTTGAGACCCGATTCGCCACTAATCAGACTTGTCACCGATTGGGCCTCCCCCTGATTTCAGGGGCAGTAGGCCGCTGGGACGGCCAAGTGGCGGCGTTCAATTCCGGCCAAAACAAAGACGCGCCGCCCGACCAACAATCCCCCTGTTATCGCTGCCTTGTCCCACAAGCCCCGCCCGAAGCCGACACGTGCGCACGCGTCGGCATTGTCGGCGCGCTCACCGGAGTGATCGGCTCGATGATGGCGTTGGAGGCGATCAAGCACATCACGGGCGCGGGTGAGACACTGATAGGCCGTGTGTGGATTTATGACGGGCTGGCCGCAACCAGCCGCACCGTACGCTTGCCGCCCGACCCCGATTGTCCCGTGTGTGGGTCGGGCGGGTGAGGGAGTGTTTTGTTCTGTCGACCGTACCACGGTCGTCCTGAATTCGCGGCCCAAAGAAACCGCGTCGGAGTGGGAAGCGATGATGTGATGAATGTGGGATAGGGGCGTAGGGTGGGCAAAAG
>CAZWVH010000063.1:0-16498 GCA_964636945.1 uncultured Caulobacterales bacterium
AATGTGTTACCTATGTCTCGGGAATAAACTGTAACCCATGTGTCCGGAACGGACCGAAGGCAAGTGGCGGTGAGGGTGGGATTCGAACCCACGAGACGGTTGCCCGCCTACACGCGTTCCAGGCGTGCGCCTTCGACCACTCGGCCACCTCACCAACGCATCGTGTCCCGATTGGGAACAGCTCCGCGATGAGCGGAGCGCGCAGGAGTAACCTGCACACGCTAAAGCATCAAGCGGCGTCAGTCATATCAAGTGTGAACCACGCCACGAAACGCCGTCGGCGCTACAACGTGGCGCCGGCCGTGCGGATTGCCCGCCCCAGATTGAGCAGGCCCGAGCCACACTCGCGCGGGCATTGTTCGTCTGAACGCGGCGTGCGCGCGACATCCAGTAAGAGCGAGGTCAACTCTTCGCGTCCAAAGTCGGGATACTCCGCTGACAGCAGGGCTAGAGCGGCAGACACATACGCTGCGGCATAAGACGTGCCCGACATCATCATGTGCTCACAGCCGTCCACCGGAAGACCTTCGACCAGGTCCGTGCAGGCTTGTGCGCGCGCCACGGTGAGAATGCCGTCGGGTCGGCCGTCAAAGTCTTGGTCGGCAAGCAAGTCCCCGCCCGGGGCCAGGATATCCACGGATGGACCCGCGTTCGAGTAGGCGGTCAGCGCGCCCAAGGCGTCGCTCGCGGCCACAGTGATCACATTGTTGCAATTGCCAGGCGCGTAGCCCGAAGCGTCGGCGCCATCATTGCCCGCTGGCGCCACCACGATGGAGCCTTCCGTTGTGGCGATATTGATGGCCTCCTGCAAGGTGCGCGGACAGCCCTCAGGTGCGGGAAAGCTGGCTGAGACATTGATGATCCGCGCTGGTTCGGAGTTCCAGCGCACACCCGCCCCGCCAGCATCGCTGGCCTCAACCACCATCCATTGGGCGCCGGAGGCCCAAACAATGGCTTCGGCGACATCGGACATCAGCGCCCCACATGCGCCAAATGCTCGGATGGGGACAATGCCCACCCGCCAAGCTGCGCCCGCAACGCCAATGCCGTCATTGCTGGTGGCGGCGCCAATCAGACCAGCGATCTGTGTGCCGTGATACGTCGGATCGTCGAAGCTGTCATAGCACACTTCGCCGAAGTCGGTGGGATCAAGATCGCGACGATCGCCATCGCCAGCTCGGGCGGCTTTCGAGATGGCGTCAACGCCAGGAAGAATATTGTCAGACTCAGCGATCTGCGGGTGGGAGAAATCAATGCCATTGTCGATCACCGCCACTTGCACGGTGCGCGAACCCGGTTGAGAGGCGCGCGTCCAGAATTCAGCAAAGCCGGCTCCGCCCGGGGAAGCATCGTCGCGCGTGCCTTGGGGATGCAACGGCCATTGCAGTGAATACAGCGGATCATTCACGGGTGGGCCAGACCGCTGCTGGGCCAGTGAAACGATATAGTCGCGCTCCACAAACTCAAATTGGCCGCTGGATCGCAACGCCGACATCGCGCAGCTGACGGCGTATTCCGCCGATTGCTGCAGCCGGTCCACATCCGGTCGCCCCTCGCAATTGGCGCCGGTATCTTCCGCGATGGCGTCCAGCGCCTCCGGGTCAACGCCGGCTCGGTAGGTATCATTCAGATCAATAAAGAACGCACCCACCAGAGCGCTCCGCACCGCACCCAAACGCCCCGCGGCGGCAATCGCGCCGGCGGCGCTCTGCGCATTTTCCGAGGCGCCCACCGGCGCGCGCCAGGGTTTGGCAATCAAATGACCGACATAGAACGCTTTGGACGGTGCGAGTGCGCCTTCGCTCACCAGAGCATGAGGTTCACCGTAGGCGGCCGCGCGTTGTTCAGGAAGCGTGGCGTCCAGACTTGCTGCCGTTGAGGCCGCCGTGGGCGGCGTAAAATTGCCGCCCGAGACGGCCACCGCGCCCATATCGCCGCGAAACCAAAGGAACATGGTGGTAAAAACGGCGAGTATGACTCCGGTGACTATGGTGCGGATCCACATATCAAGCGGCATATTCTGCATGATCACATCTCTTTGTTCCGCGCGGTTATAGGACAAGCGACACAGCGCGCCTACCTATCGCAACACCAATTCACCCCGGAGGCTGACATGTTTGCCAATCCATTTAAGTCACGTCTACCCAATCCAGACGAAGCACTGGCTGGGCGCGACGCTCCCATCCCCACAGCAACCAATCATCACGTTTCTGGCGTCGCCTTGAAAGGCCCATATCCAGAGAATGCGCAAATCGCGGATTTCGCGCTAGGGTGTTTCTGGGGCGCCGAGCGCGCATTTTGGCAGCTCGATGGCGTTTACGTAACCGCTGTTGGGTATCAAGGCGGGCTCACGCCTAACCCCACCTACGAAGAAGTGTGCTCCGGGCGCACCGGACACGCCGAGGTCGTGCGGGTGGTGTTCAACCCCGATGTGATTTCGTATGGCGAGTTATTGCGTGCATTTTGGGAGAATCACGATCCCACTCAAGGCAATCGACAAGGCGGCGACACGGGCACGCAATACCGTTCGGCAATCTACACGCACAGCCCCGAACAGGCCGCCGCGGCGGCACAATCTCGCCAAGCCTATCAGGCGGCACTGAACAACAACGGCCGTGGCGAAATCACCACTGAGATTCGACCCGCGCCGGACTTCTTCTTCGCGGAAGATTACCATCAGCAATATTTGGCGAAGAACCCCGGCGGATATTGCGGGCTGGGCGGAACGGGCGTGGCCTGTCCGATCGGGACCGGCGTGTCCGCCTGAACCCGTCCGCCAGATCCCGTCCGCCAGAACCCGCGCGCCAGAACCCCTGCGTCATCGGCCGGTTAGTAAACGATGGATGATGTGCGGCTTTGGCTGAGCAATTCCTTGGCGCGTTCCAGGTTACGCTCGGCCATCGCCGCGTAACGCGCCTCGCCCGCCAGTCGGAATACGCCCAAGGCGTCGCGATAGGCGTCCACAGCTTCTTCAAGGCGGTTGGGATCACGCAGGCTTGCGCCGAGCGTGGTCAACACCAGACCCATATTGTTGCGGGTTGCGGCCCAGTCCACGCGCAATTCTTCGCGGGTGCGCACTTCAAGCGCTTCGCGGTGGGCAGCCAGGGCGGCCTCAAGCGCATCAGGATCGCGTCCGGTTTCACCCAGCACATGCAGGGCGTTGCCCAGATTGTTCTGCGTGCCCGCCCACTCCACGGGAAATTCGCGTGACGGCAGTTCCTGGAGCGCATCGCGATAGGCGGTTACCGCCTTTTGCAAACTCTCGCGATCGTTGTCGCGCTCGCCAATGGCTTGCAATGCATTTCCCAAATTGTTTTTCGTTTGTGCCCAGGCATAAGGCGACGCCTCGCGTGGACGGTATTCCAACACCTCATTATAGGTGCGCACCGACGCCTCGAGCGCTCCGGACTTTGGCTCCGCTTTGCCCACCGCAAACAGTGCATGGCCCAGCTGGGTCATGGTGTCCGCCCAAGCGTCCAAGCTGGAATGACGCGTATATTCCTTGAGCGCTGCGCGATAAGACGTGATGGCTTCATCATAGCGCCCCGGATCCTGCGCGCGCGCACCCTGCGAAGCCAAAGCTAAGCCCAGATCATAATGGATCTGCGCCCATCTTTGAGGATCAACGCCGCGCATGCGCTCCGAACCAGCGGTGCGATACTCCGAGATCGCCTCATCCAAAACGGCCACATCGCCCACTGCATCACCCAGGCCGTGGAGCGATTGCGCAAGCACGTGGCGAGCACGGTCCTCCAACCGACCATCACCCCCCAAGCTCGCTTCGAGCGCAGCACGGGCGGAGTCGGTGGCTTCGCGGAAGTCAGCCTCGTCACGAGTTGATCGCGCAGCCAGAAACAAGGCGTTAGCTTTGGCCACGAGCGCATCGGCGCGGGCGTCCAGCAAATCCAGCCGATCAAACAGAGCTCCCGCTTCGTCGAAGGCTTCGGCCGCCGCTTCAAGACGGCGCGTATCGTTTTCCCGTTCGCCAATGGCCAAGTGCACCTTGCCCACATCGGCGCGGGCCAGCGCCCAATTCTTGGGATCACGGGCGCGATCAATCTCCGCCAAAATCCGCACCCGCAAACGCGACGCGCGGCGCAAGGCGTCGCCATCTCCCACACGTTGACCAATCGAAAGCGCAATGGAGGCGGCGTCACGGCGCAAAAGCCGCTCGAATTCATCGCCCAGGCCCCGTGGCGGCGCACTGATCAACTGATCAAGCGCGTCCAGAACAGGATTGAGCTTTTCGGGTCGATACCGATCAGCCTCCTCCGCACAAGGCAGCGCCACCCGCGCAAAAATGTAAGCCACACCACGGGCCAGTCGTTCGCGCTCCGCCGGATCGGTCGGTGGAATCAGACGAATTTCTTGGATCGGCTCATTTCCAGCTCGCGCCCGCGCGGTGAGGAAAAACAACCGCCACAGCCGATCGGAACGGCCAGCGTGTCCCCAGACAATCAAATCCGAGTCCGCACGCAGCGACCAAGACCGCGCCGCCGCAGCGTCGCGAACGCCATCCAAGCGCACCGGAAGGTCTTCGCGCGCGACGCTCCGGTCGAACAAAAAGGCCGCAGCGTGCTCCTCCAGCGCGTCCTTCACCAAGGCGCCAAGCACATTGTCATCGTCGTTTTCAATGGGCGCAACCAGCGTCGCGAAGCGCGCGCCACTTTGCAATCGCAGGCGCTTTGTAATCGCCATTGCCCGCGACGTGCCGCGCGATCGCGCAGCAAAGAATCCCATCGTCACGATTGCGCCCGGCAACGCCACCAGTGCGTCGACCAAGAAGGTCAACGAAATAGCGCCCAGAACCACCGCCAATTCGGGATATACCTGAGCAAACTGTTGGGCGACTGGCGACTGTAATCCCGACCAGATTGCCGCCAGCAGGCCCGAGCCCGCGTCATTCATTGTAACCGCTCACCAATACACCACACACACAAAGCGCCCCGTCACGTCTTATGTCTATTTACGCGACCTGCACGCAATACGCTATCAACGAATGCTGCAGGAACGAATTCACTTGAGTGTAGCACACGCGCAACAGGGCACGTGTGTACGCCAAGTGCGGGACATGGAGCAAGGCCGCGATGAAAAAATCAGCTGTTGCAGAGCCATAGGCAGATTTTTCGTCCGACGTGCGAACACCATTTGCGTAGACTTTATTCCGTTTTACGCCCCAATCCAAACGGTTAGGGTTCACCGTTTTGCTGCACTGCGACAATTTGCATATGTCAGCTGCAAAACGTTATCCACAGGTTGTTGGAGATCATTTCAATCGTGACCAGTGCGTCCCATTAGATTTCCTCCAAAGCAAGGCGCTCGGCAAAGCTGCGCTCCGCCCGGGCCAACAACTTACGCGTTTGTGCCGCCGAACGGTGTGCGCCGGCTTCCTCAAACACTTGGGTTGCCTGGCGCAACGCCGTGGACGCCTCGGAAACATGAGCCAATCCCAGTCCACGCTCGCCCGCAATCAGATGAGCCTCGCCCAGCCCCGCCAAGCTTTCTGCCCAAAGCAGCGGCTGGCGCTCGCGAGAACGCGCCTTCAACGCATCATGATAGGCGGCGATGGACTGAAGAAGCGGGCCAGGGTCTCGCTGTCGCTCGCCCATGCGCCGCAAAGTCTCCGCCAGGCCATTTTGGGCCATGCTGCGTACAGCTGACGGCTCTGGCCCCATAAGCTGGCCAAGCAGTTCTTGATAAGCGTTCACTGCGGTGCGGAGCCGATCAAGCCCCGCCGCTCGGGCGCCGGCGCGCGAACGCGCCGTGGCCAACACCAGTTGTGCCCGGCCTGTCCGTTGGTCACCTTCGAGAATGGAAAGGGCCTCTTGCGCATATCCCGCAGCCTCATCAAGCGTCTCAACCCCCACTTCATCGATCGCCGAAGCGACTAAGGATTCGGCTAGGCCGAGTTTCAAAATTGCGGTGGTCCGGGGCGATCGCGGAATGGTGGCAATGGACAACGCTGCCCGAAAGGCCACCACGGCCTCCCGCGCCCTGTCCCCTTGGTGAGAAATCGTGGATCGCGCTGCGGCGATTTGAGCTAAAAGTCCCTGTGCGCTGGCCCATTCCTCTGGCTCAATAGCGCGCCGGCCATCAACCACCGCAAAGCGGGCGGAGACATGCGCGGCGCTCAGATGGTCGATTTCACCGGTCAAATCAAAACAGCGCAAAGCGCCAATGGCGTGGGCCTGGCGCAACCGACAACGCTCCACGCCAGAAACGTCGGAGGGTAATTGTTCAAGGCATTTGGTCAGTCGCTCGCACACAGGCGCCAAGCTGGTGGTGAAAAATGCATCGCGATTGTGATCTGTCGGTTCGCTCACGGCGAGCACATAGCTGGCGAGCGCCAATGCATTGCGGTCTTGGGCCAAATCAGCATTGAGCGTGAAGACGTCATGGGCGCATTCAAATGCCAATCCCTCGGCGGGGGGCGGTGACACAACCTTTAGCTTGATGGCATGACCCTCTAAGTCCGCGCTTCCCCACACTATGGCGTCGACGCGGTTCTGATCACCCTCGATCATCCCGACCGCCTTGCGCTCCCATCGAGCGATCGTGCGCGGGCTCACCCCAGGGCTGAGCGAAGCGCGCGGCCCCTTCATCCTCACCACCGCCAATTCGGGACATGAGCCGCGCAGCGACTGCGCCAGGGTACGCCATGTTTTCCGCCCGGGATCATTGGCCAGTGTGCTCAAGGCGATCGCAAACCGCGCTCCGTCCGGCCGGACAACCCGGCCAGGCCGCCGGAGAACCAAAATAACCGCCAGCGCCACAAACAGGACAACCAGCACCAATCCCGCCGCAATCGCCAGCGTTTCGGCCGAGGAAATACGCTGGAGCGCCATACTGAAACCCGACATAAAACTGTACCGCCCCCAATGCATTTGCCCGATCACTGCACAGCGATCTTAATCTGACCACAGCGTGAACTAAAAGGTCGTGCATCGACCACACTAAACGTATACAAGGTGTTTTGATCTTAGGGGGACCCCTCGTTGATCGGCGCCCTTGCCGGCTGTTCGACGACTTTTGGGAGTGGTGGGCATGGATCTGATGGCAGAAGCCCAAAAGGCGAATCTCGAGCCTTACCTGGTCGAAGAAATCGAGCAGTCACGCAGTAAAGGGCAGCGCAATGGGATTTTGCTGTTTGCGACAATACTCGGCCTGATGGTGGTGATTGTCCTTCTCATCAACAATTTCGCACCCGACATTTTCGGATTTGGACGGCTTGTGCTTCCCGATCCGTTTGAACGGCTGATCCCGCCAGAATCCCGCAATTCAATTTTGTTCGGCGCGGCGGCTCCGCTCGTCACGGCGGCGGGGCGTTTCGTGGATCAAATCGCCAAAGCGCGAAGCGAACGGCTCACAATGTTATTCGTTCGCTACCTCTATCATTCGGGCGACCGCGAACAGGCGACTCGCGTTTTGGTCATGCACAATATGCGTCGCAGCGGCGGCGGCGGCGGACTCTTCGAGTACATTGCACTTCACGGCAGTTAACAGAATTCAATCAGGGCGCATCAACGCGAACACAGGGAAACGGGGCGCACAACAATGTCAGATCAACCACAGCAAATCGACTTCTTGCGCGAACTGAAGAAAGAACAATCGGGCTTTCGGGTGTACGGCATCCTTTTTGGACTGCTGTTTGTCGTGATCGCGGTCTTCCTCGGTATATCAACCTTTTTGACGGTGCAGCGACTTGACGATGTGAGCGATACGCTCACCGAGACGCGGATTGCGAACGCCCAAGTGTCGATTGATTTGGGCTTCATTAAACGCGACCAAGAGACCCGCAACGAATCTTTGGTGATCCAGGAACAAGAAACAAATGCAACCCGCCGTTTCTTGTCGATCTTCGATCCTAATGAGGCTATGCCCGATTCGCCTGAGCAGCAGGCCCGCAGGGATCGCGAAATTGCCCAGGCCGCCGTCGTGTACGCCAAAGCGCACATCAATGGCACGCCGCTCCCTTATGATCTGCGACTAATGGGCAACGCCGCGCCGTCAGAAATGTATAATGGCCTATTAAATTGGGTCACGTCGTCGATTCTCTCACAAGCGCTCGAATCGGGTTCGCTGAACTCCGATGATCGTCTCATTGTCACCGCGGCAAGGGCGGACTGGACCGGAGACATCGAAACCGCCGAGCGCACGTATGAACTGTTGACCGAAGTGCGCAGCAATGAGTCGAAGGCTGTCGGATATGTGGGCCTCGCCAATCTCAAATATCAACAAGCCACAAACGACCCGATCTCCCCATTGGCGTGGAATGCAGGATGTCGCGAGGCTGTTGATTTCGCGCGCCGGGCCATTGACGACTTCAACTCCGATGCAGCATCGGTGCTGATCGCCGCGGGCGCATGCCTGCGCAAGGATGGCCGCACTGCCGAAGCGTACCAAGAATTCCGGAAGGCGTTAAACCTCGCAGCCCCTGATGGCCGTCCTGCTTATCCCTCGTCCAGCAAACAATTGTTCGAAGCATTTCACGGTGTGGGCACAACGTTGATCGCGCTGGCCAACGCGCCTGAGCTAGCGCAAAGCGCTGGTATCGAATTGCCTGACAACCCTTCAAACCGAGCGCGCGAGTTGCTGAATGAAGCATCACGCTTCCGTGCGGAATGGGGTATGACCCGGGTCGGCCAGGTCTATTCTGAGGAAAACCTCGGTTTTGTTTTCCTTCAAGAAAAGGACTATGAAGGCGCGCTTCGCCACACGGCCGAGATGGACAATGTCCTGGCATTGGCCTGGAATCTCTCGGTTCGCCTCGCGGCCGCCAATGAACTGGCCAAGGAGCTCGGTTCGGACGAAGAGGCTGCAACCCGCCGGGGGGAGCTGGAACGCGTTGCCGAAGAAGCGATTTTGAAGCTCAGCCTCTTTCCATACGGCTTCTTTGATGAACCCGAACTGCGTCGTCTAATGCCGTCAGAGTATGCGTCCTATGTGGATGCAGGTCTCGAGGCCGCCCGTCTCTCGCGCGAAGAGAGCATTGACGCCGGCATCAAAGCCGCGCGCGATGGGAGCTTGGGCATCGCGATACTCGAGGGTTCGGCGTAGTTTGAGGGTAGTGGCGCCGAATGCGCAGTGAGGAATAGCGGTCAGAGTTTGTCATCGAGCACCTGACCGGTGCGTGATCTGATCGGTGTCCGCCCTGCTCACCGAGCCCCTGCGAATGAAGCGGGTCTTTGCGACAATTCTTATTTGCGCCCCGCCGGGTGGTTGTAGAATATGAGGCAGTCGCACCAGCGGGAGGGGACATCATGGCTGAGGCACAATCGACTGACGTCAAACCCATTAATTTCAAGCCACTGCCGACATTACGCGCAGCGTACTCCGACAGGACTGCGCATTTGATGGCGCAGTTGTCCGGGCTTGCCTATTTGCACTTGGAAACGCCGGAAGGGCGCGCAAACCTCGAGGCGGCCATTGAGCCGTCCGGATTTCGCTTGATCAACGCCTATTGGCACGATCCGGACAACCAACAAGCGTTTTCATCTGATTACCGCGACCTGGGCACTCAAGCCTACCTCGTTGAGCATGACGAGCTGGCCGTGTTGGTGTTTCGCGGATCCACCGATGTCACAGACTGGAAAACCAACTTCAATCTGCGAAAAATCAAGGTGGATGTGGGTGAGTTTGGGGGTAAGGACGAATTCGTCAAAGTTCATCGCGGCTTCTACGAGGCTTTCGCCCAACGTCGGCCGATGATGCAAGACGACATTGACCAGATCAAAACCAGTACGCCCGACAAGCCGATCTATATTACTGGCCATTCACTGGGCGGCGCCCTGGCGCAGATCGCCACGGCGGCGTTCACCAGTGACCAGATCGCCGCGTGCTACACATTTGGCTCGCCGCGCGCGGGCGGCCGGCATTTTGACCGGTTCGTGAAACCGCCGCATTATCGCATCACCAATGGCAAGGACATTGTTCCGTTTACACCCTTCTTTGTGCTTGGGTATGACCATACCGGAGACTCCCGGCACATCGGCGGCAACCCGGCCCGGCTATTCCGCCGAGCGCGTAGCGTGCTGAAACACACTTGGCTGTTTCCGCTGGCGGCGATTTCGTTCATTTTCCGCACACAGTTTATCGGCGTTCGGGATCACTCCATCGATCGTTACGCCGAACTGTTAGAGCAATTGGTTTACAAGCGTATTGGGCTGACAACGGAAGATACGCTGCTGCATGATTCTGCCGGACCAAGCAGTTCAGACGACTCTGGGCCTCGGACTGAGCAGACAATGGTCTAATCCGCGTCCATTTTGAGCGCTTGAATGAACGCTTCTTGCGGGATTTCAACACGCCCAAACTGGCGCATGCGTTTCTTGCCGGCTTTTTGTTTTTCCAACAGCTTGCGCTTGCGGGTGACGTCGCCGCCATAACATTTGGCCGTGACGTCCTTGCGCAATGCGGCAATGGTTTCGCGTGCGATCACCCGGCCGCCAATGGCCGCCTGAATCGGAATCTTGAACATGTGGCGCGGGATCAAATCCTTGAGCCGTTCACACATGGCCCGACCGCGGCGTTCGGCCTGGCTGCGGTGCACCAGCATGGAGAGCGCATCCACTGGCTCATCATTGACAAGAATTTGCATCTTCACCAGGTCGCCGGTGCGATAGTCGTCCATTTGGTAGTCGAACGAGGCATAACCTTTGGTGGCGGATTTGAGCCGATCGTAAAAGTCGAACACCACTTCATTGAGCGGCAAGTCGTAGACCACCATGGCGCGTGCGCCGACATAAGACAGATCTTGTTGAACCCCACGCCGTTCCTGACACAACGTCAAAACCGCCCCCAAATAATCGTCGGGCGTGAGAATCGTCGCGCGAATCCAAGGCTCGGCAATCTCGGAGATCTTCACCACATCGGGCATGTCTGCCGGGTTGTGTAACTCGACAATTGAGGCATCGGTCATGGTCAGCCGGTACACCACGGACGGTGCGGTGGCGATGAGATCAAGATCAAACTCGCGACTCAGCCGCTCCTGAATGATCTCCAAATGGAGCAGGCCCAAAAATCCGCAGCGAAACCCAAATCCAAGCGCAGCCGAAGTTTCCATCTCATAAGAAAAGCTGGCGTCGTTGAGGCGCAGCCGCCCCACCGCATCGCGCAAATCCTCAAAATCGTTGGCGTCGACGGGAAACAGGCCGCAAAAGACAACAGGCTGCGCTGGCCTAAATCCCGGGAGGGCCTGAGCGGTGGGCCGCTTTTCCTCCGTAATGGTGTCACCCACAGCCGCATCGGCCACCTGTTTGATGGATGCGGTGAACACGCCAATATCGCCCGGGCCTATCTCTTGGACTTCCACCAGCTTTGGCGTCAGCACCCCGACCCGATCCACGGTGTAGCTCGCCTTGGTGGACATCAGGCGCACGCGCACGCCCTTTTTCATGACCCCGTCCAATACGCGGAATAGCACAACCACGCCAAGATACGCGTCATACCAGGCGTCAACCAGAAGCGCTTTGAGCGGTGCGCTCGGATCGCCAGCTTCCGGCGCGGGCAGTCGCGTCACGATGGATTCGAGCACATGGTCCACGCCCATGCCGGTCTTGGCGGAAATCTCAACGGCGTCAGAGGCGTCAAGCCCAATTACGTCTTCAATTTGCGCCTTCACCCGCTCGGGTTCGGCGGCGGGAAGGTCGATCTTGTTGAGAACCGGAACGATCTCATGATCATTGTCGATGGCCTGATAGACATTGGCGAGCGTCTGCGCCTCCACGCCCTGGCTGGCGTCCACCACCAGCAATGAGCCTTCGCAAGCGGCCAAGGACCGGGAAACCTCATAGGCAAAGTCCACATGGCCGGGCGTGTCCATCAAATTGAGGACATAGTCCAATCCGTCCTTGGCTGTGTATTTCAGCCGAACGGTCTGCGCTTTGATCGTGATGCCCCGTTCGCGCTCAATATCCATGGAATCGAGCACTTGGTCTTTCATTTCGCGAGCGCTGAGCCCATCGGTCATTTGGATCAAGCGATCGGCGAGCGTGGATTTGCCGTGGTCGATATGGGCAACAATCGAAAAATTACGCACGCGCTCAGGCGGAAACGGCATAAATGTCCTCGTTAGCTGATTGCGCCATATAGCGGGGCGCAAGGGCTGCGCCAAGCCGCGCACAGCGTTTAGGGCGCGCAATGGCTGCGATGTGAAGTTTGGACAACACCACCGTCTTAAACCGGACGCAAAATTCACTATGGTCCTTATTGGTTTGGCATGAAGGAGTACACATGCAACGCTTTATCCTGGCTTTGTCGTGCTTGGCGATGATGAGCGCCTGCGCCAACTCAAATAACACCACCAGTGGCGAATTGCCGCCGCCCCCGCCGCGGTCGACGGCAGGTGAATTCACTGACAGCGAGATCGTCGCGGCCACCGAAGACTGGCTTGGCGTTTCCGCCGAGACGGCCGGCACGATTGTGGAGCGGGTGTTTGCTGACCTCGGCACGCCCAAGGGTTATGTCTATGGTGAGGAGATCTCAGGCGCGGCCGGCCCCGGCTTGCGCTATGGCCGCGGGATCATGGTGTTGGACGATGGCCGCCGCCGGAATGTCTATTGGCAAGGCCCGTCGATCGGCTGGGACATTGGGGGCAATGCTTCCAAAACGTTCACCCTTGTCTATGACATTCCTGATCCCGACGACATCTACCGCCGCTTCCCCGGGGTTGAGGGCACGGCTTATTTGATCGGCGGGGTGGGCGTGAATTACCAACGCGCGGACGGCATTACCCTGGTTCCGATGCGCGCTGGCGTCGGCGCTCGGCTCGGCGCGAACATCGGCTATCTCGCCTATTCACGTCAGCAGAACTGGTTTCCATTTTGATGCGCATGACAATACAGGTGGCGGCGCTACCCCCTCAACGTCGCCCCAGTTTTCTTCGCCACCGCAGACACGACGGCGTTTGACACAGCTTCGATAGCTTTCTCGTCCAGAGTTTTGTCACGCGGCTGCAGGGTAACCTCCAGCGCCACGGACTTTTTGTCGTCGCCCAGACTAGCGCCCTCAAACACGTCGAAGACGCGCACATCGGCGATCAAGGCTTTGTCCGCGCCAGCCGCCGCCGACACAATATCTCCGGCGGGCGTCGCTGCATCGGCCACAAACGCAAAATCCCGGCGCAGCGGCATGAGATCAGAGGCCTGCAGAGCCGGTTTGGTGCGGGTGGGCTTCTCTTTGGGCGCGGGAATGGCGTCGAGATTGATCTCGGCTGCGAGCACGCGTCCCTCCACGCCCAGCGCCTTGAGCACACGCGGGTGGAGTTCGCCAAATTCAGCCAGACGCACTTTAGGGCCCAATTGGATCACCCCGGAGCGACCGGGATGGTACCAGTCCGGCCCGCCAGCTTTGACCTGAACATTGGTGACCGGCGCGCCGGCGGCCTCCAGCGCCGCCATGACGTCGGCTTTGATGGCGAACACGTCGTCTTTGATCACACCAGCCCAATGGCGCGTTGTGTCGGCTGAACGCACCAAGGCGGCGAGCATGGTTTGATCGCGCTCGGTGGCCCCGTGATAAACCGGACCGACCTCAAAAAATGCCTTTTGCGCGAGACCGCGATCGGCGCTTTTCTGAATTGCCGCGCACAGATGCGCCAGCGCGCTGGGGCGCATGACGGTCAATTCCGACGAGATCGGATTGGCGAGCGACACTAGCTTTTTCGCACCGAACAATTTGGCTTCATCATCGCGGCAGAATGACCAGGTGATCACCTCATGCAGACCACGGGCGGCCAAGGTGCGGCGCACTTCGTTCTGCCGGCGACGCACGGGGCTCATGGCCGGCGCGCGCCGTCCGCTGGTGCGCGGCAAGGGTTCGGCGGGCAGTTCGTCATAGCCGGCGAGACGCGCGGCCTCCTCCACCAAATCGGCGGACTGGGACACATCCGGCCGCCAGCTTGGCGCGCTAACAGTGAGCCGTCCCTTGTCGTCTTCATCGCCCACCTCCATACCCAAACGCTTGAGCATGGACACGATTTTGGCTTTGCGCAGATTGAGACCGGTCAAGCGTCTGACGTCATCGGGATCGAACGCGAAGGCGGGGTTGGCGGTTGGCGCTTCGCCGGCGAACTCGACATTACTGGCCTCGCCGCCACACACATCCATAATCAGCTTGGTCGCCGCTTCGAGGCCTGGAACCAGGCTTTGCGGATCCACGCCGCGCGCGAACCGATACTGTGCGTCAGAAGTAATGCCAGTGGCCCTGCCCGTGCGGGCGGTGCGGTCGGGATCAAACCAGGCGCTTTCAATGAACACATCGGTCGTCGCCTCGGTCACGCCGGAATACTCGCCGCCCATGACGCCACCCAGACCCAGCACGCGCACCTCATCGGCAATCACGCACATGTCCTCGGTGACCTCATATTCCTTGCCGTCCAGCGCTAAGAAGGACTCGCCCTTGCGCCCTAACCGCGCTTCAATCCCGCCGCTGAGCTTTGCCACATCATAGACGTGCAGCGGGCGCGCGCGATCGAGGGACAGATAGTTGGTCACGTCCACCAACATGTTCTTCGGTCCGATGCCCACTGCCCGCAGACGGGCCTGCATCCAGTCCGGCGATGGACCGTTTTTCACGCCGCGAATGACCCGGCCGGCGAATGCAGGGCAACCGGATTTGGCGTCCACCCTGATTGGGACCGAACACGGTCCCTTTCCCTTCACCGTCACGGATTTGGGCGCTTTGAACGAGCCCAGTCCGCAGGCGGCCAAATCGCGGGCAATCCCCACCACACCAAGCCAGTCGGGCCGGTTGGGCGTCACTTCAAAGTCAATCACCGGATCGTTGAGACCCAGCACGTCAGCCACCGGTGCGCCGATCGCCCAATCGCCCTTAAAATCAAGAATGCCATCATGATCATCGCCGGCCTGCAGCTCCTTGGCAGAGCACAACATGCCATGGCTTTCCACACCGCGGATTTTGCGCGGTTTGGCGTCCAGCGCGAAATCGAGCCCCGGAATATAGGTTCCAAGCGGTGCATAGGCGCCGATGAGACCGGTGCGGGCGTTGGGCGCGCCGCAGACAATTTGTTTCTCGCCGTCCTTGGTGGCCACCCGGCAAACGCGCAACCGATCGGCGTCGGGATGAGGCTTGGCCTCCAGCACATGGGCGATGGTGAAGTCGGCCAGCGCCGCGGCGGGGTCCTCCACCTCCTCCACTTCAAGGCCCGCCATGGTCATCGCCTCGACCAGATCGGCAAGCGGCGCGTCGACGTTCAAATATTCGCGGAGCCAAGACAATGTGAATTTCATTCCAGCACCATGGTTGTCCTCCACCCGCCCTTAGTGAGGAGCAATGCAGAGGCGGATTTTAGACTCTGTTTTCAGAAGTTCGACAAAAGCCCAACAACAACACCACATCTCAGCCGCAGGTCTTAGAGCGCTCAGCGAAACCGCGCAACCGGAGCAGTGCGCACGATTAGGCGGCGGCCATTTCGGCCTCGATTTTCTTGATAAAAAACTTCAGGCTCACCATGAGATCGCCCCACATGCGGTCGGCCTCGTCGGCGCCGCTGTCATCAAACAGCATCTGACCGTAATTGCGGATATAAACGCCCAGAAAGCCGATGATCAGCCTCTTATCGACCTTGTCTTGCGCCCACAACACCGCGACTTTTTCGAAAAAGTGCACCAAAGTTGTGAGCGCGTCCTGTTCGGCTTCATCGCATGAATAAAATGCATCCACAAAGCCATTGGCGTCCGGCGCAGTAAGCACCCGGTGAGCCGTATGGCGATAGCGGATGAAGCTTGGCGCGTGGAACTCGTTGAACAGCGAAATCGCCACATGGGTTTTCAGATTGCGGTCGGCCACGTCCCGGCGCGCCCAGGCGGCGAGCATGGCGCCCACAATTACCGCAATCAGCGTCACGGCGGCCGAAAACGCCAGCCCAAAGGGGGAAGAAATAATGGAAGACATAATCCCAACTCACCGCGATCAATGTGCGCGCCAAGCGCCGCTGATCGCCCTTATGGTCCAAAGCGTATACGGCCCTCTTCGCGCCAATACGCCCATTCGCGAAAGACGGCGATCACCTCGCCATTGGCGCGAAACACCAACAAGCCATCGCTCAAATCGACCGTGTCAGCAAGGAGTTTCACTTCCTCTTCACGTCCGCCACGACCCGTCGCAGCGCATTTGACAATGAATTGACGTTTGTCCCCCGTCCCATCAAACCGCATTCCCCCGCCCCCTTATGGTGTTGATCAGCTGTGGAAGCGCCCCTGATCCTAAAACTTTCGCCAGCCTAAGCAAGAGGCTGGGCCTTGGCGGGCGGGAGGCGGTTGGCAGGGCAGTGTTGACGAGGCGCCTGGCCGAATCGTCGAAACCCATGACGCCCGTAGCATGACGGTGGTCTCACTCGAAGCCATCGGTGAGATCGAGCCGGTCACCTACAATCTCACGGTCGCTGAATTCAACACCTATTTCGTTGGCGAAGACCTCGCCTGGGTGCATAATTGCATTGAATTCAGCAGGTTACGCTACCACTTTGGCAAACACGGAG